>JAZADL010000032.1:0-6788 GCA_036123635.1 Actinomycetota bacterium | reverse complement strand
TCCGCTTAGACGGAATCGACGTCACAGACAGGGACGTCCGTGCCCGACGGGACCAAGGCCTTGGCTACATCTCCGAGGAACGCATGAAGGACGGTGCAATAGCCGAGTTCACCGTCGGAGAAAATCTGTTACTCGTAGAACACGGATCCAAGAAGTTCACGCGACGAGGCATGCTCGCCTTCGGTGCGATCAACAAGCACTGTGAGAAGTTGGTCGAAGACTTTGGCGTTAAGACGCCAAGCGTCGAAACTCCGACATCCAGTCTCTCGGGCGGAAATATCCAGAAGGTGATTCTGGCTCGTGAACTTTCTGCGAAGCCGACGGTCTTGCTGGCATGCCAACCGACCCGTGGGGTCGACATCGGTGCAACCGAGTACATCCACAACCTTTTGATCGAACAACGAGACCTAGGAACAGCAACGCTCCTCATTTCCGAGGACCTCGATGAGATTCTGGGTCTAGCTGATCGAATCGCAGTGATGTACGAGGGCAGGATCGTGGGAATCGTGCCAGTTGAGGAAGCCCGCCGGAATCAAATAGGACTCATGATGGCTGGAGTTCCAGAGCAAGAGGCTCGAAACAGCCCTTGAGGAGACTGTGGTCAAACTTGTCTCACATCTCCGTACAAAAGAAACGGCCAGCGGGGTACCCCCCCTACCCCCAATAGACGGAGTCGTGGAGGGCTTCCCATGATGATGGATTCGCTCGTCGACCGGGCCCTGGCCGAAGCCCGTCCGGTGGTGTTCTGGCTAGACCAACCGGAATATCCCGAACCGGAGCCGCCTCTGTCCACTCATCTCGAGGCTGACCTCGTGGTGGTGGGTGGGGGCTTTACCGGGCTCTGGACGGCGGTGACGGCGGCTGAAGCTGACCCCGGCCGTTCGATCGTGGTGCTTGAGGCCGACACAGTCGCATTCGGCGCGTCAGGGCGTAACGGCGGCTTCTGCGATGCCTCGCTCACCCACGGCCTCGAGAACGGCATCGCCCACTGGCCCGACGAGATTGACACACTCATCCGTCTCGGCAACGAGAACCTGCAGGGCCTGCTAGATGTCGTGGCCCGCCACGGCATTGACTGCTCACCAGAACCGACTGGTGCCTTGGACGTGGCCGTCGCCCCCTGGCAGACCGGGTCCCTGGCAAAGAGCGCCGTTGTCCATGAAGCACACGGCCGGCACGTGACCCTGCTGGACGAAGCAACCGCACGAGCTGAAGTCGACTCACCGACCTACCTGGGCGGGCTCTGGCATCACGACGGCGTGGTGATGTTGGATCCAGCGAGGCTGGCCTGGGGGCTACTACGGGTCGCCGGATCCCTTGGGGTCAGATTTTTCGAAAACACGCCAGCTCGTTCGATCGAGGCGGTCCAAGAGACCGAAAGCACGACCGTCAGGATCCGGACCGACGGAGGATCGGTGGGCGCCAGAAATGCCATCGTGGCAACCAACGCCTTCCGACCCCAGGTGCGACGCATCCGGCGCTTCGTCGCACCGGTGTACGACCACGTCCTGGTGACCGAACCTCTCACTGGCAACCAACTAGCCACCATCGGATGGTCGAACCGCCAAGGCCTCTCGGACGTGGGCAACCAGTTCCACTACTACCGGCTCACACCTGACGATCGGATCCTCTGGGGCGGTTGGGACGCCCTCTACCACTTCGGCAACCGGGTCGGCCCAACCGTCGAGCACAGCCCGAGAACCTCTCGGCTACTTGCCACCCACTTCTTCGAGACGTTCCCTCAACTCGAAGAGGTCGCCTTCACACACCGGTGGAGCGGTCCCATCGGCACCACCAGCCGGTTCACCTGTGCCTGGGGAACATCGCATCGTGGGAGGGTGGCCTGGTCTGCTGGCTACACCGGCCTCGGCGTGGGGGCCAGCCGGTTCGGCGCCCGGGTTGCACTGGATCTGGTCGACGGCCAAAAAACCGAGCGGACCGGTCTTGAGATGGTACGAAGGTCACCGTTTCCGTTCCCTCCTGAACCTCTGCGCTGGCCGGCCATCCAACTCACCCGCCGGGCCATCCAGCGATCCGACCGACGAGGCGGGCTCCGTGGCCCCTGGCTGACGATGCTGGATAGGTTCGGAATCGGCTTCGACAGCTAACCGGGCCTAAGTTTCTTACCGTGAATCCGATGCAGGACAGCCAAGAGGATCCCCGATACCGCTTGGTGTCGTTCTGGCATGACTCCTACCCAGGTTCGTTCGCCCCCCGCCCAGCACTCCCCGGTGACCGAGAGGCCGATGTGGCCATCGTGGGCGCCGGCTACACCGGCCTCTGGACCGCCTACCACCTGCTCCGCTTAGATCCGTCGATACGGGTGGTGGTTCTGGAGCGGAAGGTGGCCGGCTACGGCGCCTCGGGTCGAAACGGTGGATGGGCCCTCGGCGAGTACAGCATCAGTCCCATGGACTGGGCCGCCCGGTCCACCCCTGAGGATGCGGTTCGCCAGATGCGGGGCTTGTATGACGCCGTCGACGACATCGGTCGGGTGGCCGATGCCGAAGGCATCGACTGCCACTACGAACCGGGAGGCTGGATTGACCTGGCCCGCAGCCCGGTCCAAGCTGACCGCATCGCCGCCGGGGTTCGGGCCCGCCACGCCGTAGGCCTCACCGACGACGACGTGCGATGGGTCGGAGCCGCCGAGGCCCGGGCAATCTGTAACGCCACCGACGTGGCTGGCGGATGGTTCAACCCCCACGTGGCAGCCATCCACCCGTGTCGCCTAGTCCGAGGTCTGGCCGAAGCCGTCGAACAACTTGGCGGGACTATCCACGAGGAGACCGCTGTGCGGTCGATTCGACCGGGCCTCGTAACTACCGACCGGGGTGGCGTCCGGGCCGACGTGGTGGTCCGGGCTACTGAGGGGTACACACGTGACCTGGCCGGACACCGGCGCACCATCATCCCCATCTACTCCCTAATGGTGGCTACCGAGCCTCTCCCGGACACCGTATGGGATGAGATCGGCCTAGCCGATCGACCCACCTTCGGTGACGGCCGCAACCTCATTATCTACGGCCAGCGCACCGCCGACGGTCGGATCGCCATGGGCGGACGGGGGGCACCGTACCGGTACGGGTCCAAGGTGGTTTCCACTACCGGTGTGCACCACCCTGTCCACGACGCCGTCGAGGACGACCTCCGACAGATGTTCCCTATGCTCGGCGACGCGGCTATCACCCACCGATGGGGCGGAGTGATGGGTCTGCCCCGGGATTGGACCCCGTCGGTCGGCTTCGACCGGTCTACCGGACTGGCGTGGGGTGGTGGCTACGTGGGCGATGGGGTAGCCACCGCCAAGCTGGCTGGCCACACCATCGCCGAACTAGTTACCGGCACTGACAGCCCGAGGACCGACCTCCCATGGGTCGGTCACCGGACCCGGAAGTGGGAGCCGGAGCCGCTGCGCTGGCTGGGCATCAACGCCGGGTTGTGGATGGCCGGCGGTGCCGACCGCGCTGAGGCCCGAACCGGCCGTCCAGCGAGACGCGTGGATTGGTTGAACCGGCTGATTGGTTGAACCGGCTCCTGCGTTAATCAACCCGGCCTGCCACCTCCGGACCTCGTCCTAGGCCCCGGCAGCCTCCAGCGCCCGGGCCGTCAGTACTCGAGCCAGGTGCTCCCGGTACGCGGCGTCGGCCTGCGTGTCGGTCGGCGGATCCGTGCCGTCCGCCGCTCCGGCGGCCGCCTCGACAGCCGAGGCTCCCGAGGCCACAGCAGCCTCCACCGCCGAAGCTCGCAGCGGCGTGGAGCCCATATTCACCAGGGCGACGCCGGCCCCACCTTCGGCGACCACGGCCCCGACGATGGCCCAGTCCTGGGCCCGCCGATTGAATTTCTGGTACGCCCAGCCAGCCGTCGACACAGGCACCCGAACCTCTGTCAGCACCTCGTCAACAGCTAACGCCGACTCCAGGAAGCCAGTGAAGAAGTCTGTCGCCGCGACTTCCCGAGTTCCGCCGGGGCCCGTGACGACCAGCGTCCCGCCTAGAGCCAAGACGGCCGCCGGCAGGTCGGACGCCGGATCGGCATGGGCCAGCGAGCCACCCAGGGTGCCCCGATGTCGGACCGCCGGATCGCCAACCACCGAGGCCACGTGGGCCAGTAGCGGACAGGCTGTGGCCAAGTCGGTCGAGTGCTCCAGGGTCGAGTGGGTGGTCAACGCCCCGATGGACACCGTGTCGCCGTCCACCGAGATACCAGTCAGATCGGATGCCCGGCCGACATCCACCAGAACAGCCGGTGTGGCCAACCGGAGCCTCATGAGCGGGACCAGTGACTGGCCGCCGGCCAGCAGCTTGGCCTCCTCGCCGTGTTCGGCGAGCGCCGCCACGGCCGCTTCAGCCGAGTCGGCCCGCACGTAGTCCATCGCCGCCGGGATCATGACGAGCCTCCTGCTGCTTCGATGGCTCGTCGAACCGTCATGGGCGAGGCTGGCATCCGCACGTCGGTGATGCCATGGGGCCGCAGGGCATCGACCACGGCGTTCATGACAGCCGGAGTGGAGGCGATGGTGCCCGCCTCTCCGATGCCCTTTACCCCCATGGGGTTGGTGCCTGACGGAGTGACCGTGTGGTCCAACTTCATGTCGATGCACTCAGCAGCCGAGGGAACCAGGTAGTCGGCCAGACTGGCCGACCTCAACTGACCGTCGTCGTCGTAGACGGCGTCCTCCCACAGTGCCTGGGCGATGCCCTGGACAATGCCGCCGTGCAGCTGGCCCTCCACGATCATCGGGTTGATCTGGTTGCCGCAATCGTCAACCGCCGCGTAGTCCACCAACTCGACGGCACCTGTCTCCTCGTCGACCTCCACCACCGCGATGTGAGTGCCGAACGGGAATACGAAGTTCCCCGGGTCCCAGGTGACCTGGGCTTCCAGGTTGGGCTCCACGCCGTCGGGCAGGTCGTGGGCGGTAAAGGCCCCGAAGGCCACCCCGGCCAGGGGAACCTCCTTGTCCGGGCTGCCCTTCACCGAGAAGGTTCCACCCGAGAACTCCAGGTCCTCGGTGCTGGCCTCCAACATGTGGGCAGCAATGGTACGCGCCTTGTCGATGACCTTCTCGGTGGCCATCCAAAGTGCCGTACCCCCTACCGACAGCGACCGGGACCCGTAGGTGTCCATACCCATTGGGCTAATTGCCGTATCGGAGTGGAGGACCTCGACATCGTCGGGATCTACGCCCAGCTGGTCGGCCACGATCATCGACCAGCTGGTCTCGTGACCCTGGCCGTGGGGAGTTGAGCCGGTAACCACCTGGACCTTGCAGGTGGGCAGAATCCGAACGGTGGCCGACTCCCAGCCCCCGGCACCGTAGTTAAGAGCGGCCAGGGTCCGGCTGGGTGCCAGGCCGCACATCTCGACGTACGACGAGATACCCAGGCCCAGCTGAACGGTCGACCCGGCGGCCCGCCGCTCGGCCTGTTCGGCCCGTCGACCGTCCCAGTCCACCAGTTCCTTGGCCCGGTCCAGGGTGGGCTGGTAGTTGCCCGAGTCGAACACCAGCCCGGCCGGCGAGTCGTAGGGGAACTTCTCTGTCGGGATGTAGTTCCGGGACCGGATCTCGTCCGGCTCCACCCCGACAGCCACCGCCAGGGCATCCATGGCCCGTTCGATGGCGTAGGTGGCCTCCGGTCGACCCGCACCCCGATAGGCATCGGTAGGCGCAAGGTTGGTGAACACACCCCGACAGGTGAAGGCGTAGGCCGGCACGTCATAGAGGCCGTGGTAGAGGAACGCCCCGAGTAGCGGTACTCCGGGGGCCACCAGCTGCAGGTAGGCCCCCATGTCGGCCAGGAGAGTGGCCCGCACGGCGGTCAACTTCCCATCGGCGTCGGCGGCCAACTCGATGGTCTGCTTCTGGGCCCGGCCTTGGATCGTGGACGTGGCGGCCTCGGTACGAGTTTCGGTCCAGCGGACGGTGCCGCCGTGGCGGTTGGCCAAGGCCATGCAGATGAGCTCCTCGGCGTACACGTTTAGCTTGCAGCCGAAGCCGCCGCCCACGCTGGGTGCGATGACCCGTAACTTCTGTTCCGGCATGCCCAGGGTGAGGGCCCCCATGACCTTCAGGACGTGGGGGATCTGGGTAGACGAGTAGAGGGTCATGTCGCCGTTGTGCGGAGCAGGTACGGCTGCGACACCGCGCGGTTCCATGGGCGCCGGTATGAGCCGCTGGTGCACATAGGTCTCGGTCACGTGGTGTACGGCGTTCTCGAAGGCTGCGGCGACGGCGTCAGGGTCCGGTACCAGCGGCCAGTCGTAGGAGACGTTGGTTCCACAGTCGTCGTGGATGACCACCCTGTCGCTGGCCGCGTCATCGAGGTCGACCACATCTTCGAGCGGCTCGTAGTCGACGACCACGCCCTCGGCACCGTCGGCGGCCGCGTAGCGCGAGGTGGCCACCACGACGGCGACTGCATCGCCTGCGAAGTTGGCCTTGCCAACGGCCACCGGCAGGTGAGCCGGGTTCTTCATTTCGTCAGTGACTGGCCAGGCACAGGGCAGAGGTCCCGCCCAGTCGCCCTCCAGGTCGGCACCGGTGTAGACCGCGACCACGCCGTCGGTGGCCAGTGCAGCCGACGCGTCTATGGCACCGATGCGGGCATGGGCGTACGGGCTGCGGACGCACGAGATCCACAGTGCACCCGGGAGATTCAGGTCGTCTATGAACTTCGACTCCCCGGTCAGCAGGGCCGGGTCCTCCTTGCGGAGTCGGGGCGTACCAACGATGCCGCCGGCGAATGGGTTCATGGTGTCAGTCATCTCGGCCCCCTCACTCG
>JAZADL010000031.1:0-3542 GCA_036123635.1 Actinomycetota bacterium | reverse complement strand
CTGCCCTAGCCGTATCGGGATCCTTCTCCCAGACAGCCACCCGGGAACCGAAGTTGGCCAGCGTCCGTGCGACCCCTCGTCCAATCCCTGTTCCGCCGCCCGTTACTACGGCCACCCGGCCGTCGAGACGCAACGAGTCGGGTGAGAGCGGCGCCGAAGAGTCACACTCCACGGTTCGGACCCTACGCCCCGGGGGATCCGCCGGGGCTGTCGAAGCCCTAGTCGTGTCGACGGTCAATTGGGACCGGGCGGCTTCAAGGTCCCGTATGGGATCAGGAGGAACCAGCGCTTTCTGCCTGGAGAGGCCGAGAACACTGAACAATCTGGCTACGGATCACCGACCGGGTTCTGCACCGGGTTTCGACCCGTGCTCCGTCGGTAGGGTCGTGGTGGATGTCCGAACAAGGTCAAACTGAGGTCGAGCCTCCCGATCGGAGAGCCTTCCGGGTCGAGGTCAGGTCATTCCTTGACGCCCACGCCGAGCCATTGGCCGAAGTCGACCCATGGACCGTGTCGGGCTTTCCTGACGACGCTGAAGCCGAGGCCTACTTCTCCCGGGGTCGAGCGTGGCAGGCCACACTGGCCGACCATGGGTGGGCGGGAATCACCTGGCCGGCCGAATACGGGGGTCGGGGTGGAGACGCCTGGATGGGTCGGGTCTTCGCCGAGGAAGCATCTCGTTTCGGATCTCACTCGGGGTTCGTGAGCGCCACCATCGCCATGCTGGGTCCAACCTTGCTGGCCTGGGGCTCCGAAGCCCAGAAGCAGCGCTTCATTCCGCCTCTGCTCCGGGCTGATGAGGCGTGGTGTCAACTGTTCAGCGAACCCGGAGCCGGTTCAGACCTCGCTGGGCTGGCCACCCGGGCGGTTCTTGATGGCGACTCCTTCGTGGTCGATGGCCAGAAAGTCTGGAGCTCGTGTGCCCAGTTCTGCGACTGGGGCTTCCTCTTGGCCCGCACCGACCTCGACGCCCCCAAGCATCAGGGCATCAGCTTCTTCCTGATGGATATGTCGACACCCGGTGTCGAGGTGCGACCGCTTGTCCAGGCGAACGGGTCGACGCACTTCAACGAGGTGTTCCTGACCGGGGTGCAGATCCCCGCCGAACAGCTAGTCGGCGATCTGCATGGCGGTTGGGGGCCGGCACGGATGGTGTTGGCCAACGAGGCGGCGTTCATTGGCCGAGGTGGTGGGAGTACCGCCCACCGGCTGGTCGAGTTGGCTCGCATGTTCCGACGCCAGGACGATCCGGTCGTCCGTCAGGGCTTGGCTGACGCCTTTATCAGAGAACAGATCATCAGGATCTTGGGCCGACGAATCCGGGCCGCCCTGAGACAAGACGGTTCTTCGGTGGTCGACCCGGCCCTGACCAAGGTTTTTGCTGCTGAGTCGAAGGCCCGCAACGGCCAGTTGGCCACCGCCATCTCCGGCGCTGCCGGAGTGGTCGGACCGGACCCGGTAGGTCGGTGGGTCCAAGCCGAACTGATCAACCGTTTCACCATCTCGATCGGTGGGGGCACCACCGAGGTCCAGAAGAACAATCTGGCCGAACGGTGGTTGGGGCTGCCTAGGGAGCCCTGGTCCGACAAGGACCTCCCCTGGAGGGATGTTCCCCGAAGTTGACGGCCAGGGTTCGGCGTCAACCAGGCGTCAGTTCGAAGTACTGCACCTCGATGGACATGGGGAGCAGGTAGCGCACATAGAAGGCGTGCAACTTCAACACCGTGTGATCCTCTACCGCATAGGGGAGGATCTCCAGCCGAGCGTCACGGGCCTGAAACGCCTTGGCTCTGGCTTGGACGATGTTGAGTTCATCGAGGCTGTCGACCTGGACACCGAAGTGGTCGCCGGGCAGACCAGGGGGACAGGACATAGGGGCCTCGTCGGCCAGCAGGAACACGAAGCGGTCGTAGGAGTTGACCGAGAAGATCATCCGTTGGCCGTCGATGGTCATCATGTCCAACTCGGCCCATCCGAACACGTTGTCGAAGAAGGAGGCCAGGTCGGCTCGGCCCTGTTGGCCGAGGAGGTCGGATGAGACGCTGAGTGCAACGTGGTTGATTCGCTTGGGACCGCGGAATCCACCTTCGCCTGCCTCAACCACCATGGTTCCTCCCGACCCGCACCGGACCGTACTTCTTGCACGTTCTAGCGATGGTGACGTTCATCCGCGGGGTGGATGCCGGTCAGAGAAGAAGAGTCGTTCTGCGTTACCCCGCAGGTATTTGTCGAGCACGCCGTCACGGAGGTCGAGCTGAACGGCCTCATCAATACAGCGTTTCATGGACAACACAGGGTGGTCGCTGGCGTAGAGAATCTTGTCCTGCCCCCTGGTGTTCATGAAGTGCACGACCTCGGGGGGCAGGTACTTCGGCGAGTAGGCCGAGGTCATTAGGTGAAGGTTGGGGTATTTGAGCATCAGGCGCATTGCGGTACCCCACCACGGGTCGGCTCCGTGGGCCATGCACAGCCGGAGGAGTGGGAACCGGTAGCAGATCCGGTCCAGATGGATGGGGTCCTGGCATTCTCCCGGCACCGGTGGACCCGGCAAACCGGTGTTGACACTAAGTGGCAGATCCATTTCCACGCACTTTGTGTAGAGCGGGTAGTACTGGGCGTCGCTGGGTGGAAGATCGAAGTCAAACGGCACGACGCGGGCCATAACCACTGGGTGTTCAGCCGCCAGGTCCTCGAGGCGCCACAGTTCGGGGAGGCCCGCGGTGGGCCGTACGTGAGCTGCCAAGGCGAACCGGTCAGGACGCTGGCGGGCAAAGTCCAGAACAGTTTCCGAGGGGTCCTTCACCCGTACGGTCAGAATGGCCTTTTCCACCCCGGCTTCGTCCATGTCGGCCAGACATTCGTCGACCGACAACGAGGTGAAGAATTCTTCCCCCGCCTTGAAGTAGTCCTCTTTGGCTCGCTTCAGGTAATCAACGTGCTTGATCTCGCCCATGGTGACGTTGACCCAGCAGTCGATCGCCCGGTGGCTGGTCATTGGTTCGCGATCTCGTGCTCTAGCCGAGCCTCAATGGCTTTCTGGGCCTCGGCGATCCGGGTTGGTAGGTGTTCTGACGGGAAGAGTCCATTCGCTGGCCGGTAGCCCTTCAGGAGCGTCTTGGCGATGGTGTCCTTGTGCACCTCGGATGGCCCATCAGCGATGCCCATGATCGGACCAGTCATCCACATGCCGATGAGCGGCATCTCGTTTGACACCCCGAGCGATCCGTGGGCATGCATGGCCCGGTAGACCACGTCCATAAGAACCTTCGGGGTGGCCACTTTCACTGCGGCGATGTGGTGCCGGATTTTGGCGTAGTCCCCAACGGTGTCGATGAGCCAGGCGGTGTGGAGGACCAGAAGCCGGAATTGCTGGATCTGGATCCACGAGTCGGCAATCCAGTGCTGGATGGACTGCTTCTCGGCGATGAGGGAGCCCTTCGTCTCCCGGGACAGCACCCGTTCGCACATCATGTCCAAGGCACGCTGCGCGGTACCGACCGACCGCATGCCGTGGTGGACCCGTCCACCCCCCAGGCGTTCCT
>JAZADL010000030.1:0-7642 GCA_036123635.1 Actinomycetota bacterium | reverse complement strand
AGCCGTGTCCGGCAGTCGGCACTGACCCGTCGTAGCGGACGGCAACGGGCAGGAAGTGGAACATCAGATTCGGCCACCGGACCTCGTTGTTGCTGCGCAGGAACCCGCCGGCCTCGAAGTGGTTCGACGCTCCAGGGCCCTGACGGAACAGCCACTGCAGGCCGATCCACGGCCTGCGCCAACGGGCCAGGTGGGGGGCCATCGACACCGGCTGGGTGCAGGAGTACTGCACGTACGCCTCGAGGTGGTCCTGGAGGTTCTCCCCCACCCCGGGTAGATCCACAACCGGTGAGACCCCGGCGTCGTGCAGTACGGCAGCCGGGCCGATGCCCGACAGCTGCAGTAGTTGTGGCGTGTTGATGGCCCCACCACACAAGATGACCTCGGCGGCGGCGGCCATGTGGCGTCGTCCCCGGTGCTGGTACTCGACGCCGGTGACCTGGGTGCCGTCCATAACCAGCCGGGTGGCGTGCGCCTTGGTGACCAGGTTCAGGTTGTCTCGATCCAGGACCGGATGAAGGTAGGCCCGGGCGGCTGACTGGCGTCGTCCCCGGTACACATTTCGGTCAAAAGCATTAAAGCCCTCCTGCCGGTAGCCGTTGACGTCGATGGTCAGAGGATGGCCAGCCTCCTTCACGGCTTCGAAGAAGGCCCGGAACAGTGGACTGGTGGCCGGTCCCCTCTCCAGTTTCAGCGGCCCGTCGCCACCTCGCCAGTCGTCGGCTCCGGCAATGCACGTTTCCATACGCTTGAAGTAGGGCAGGCAGTGGGCCCAATCCCATGACTCGCAGCCCGGGGTGGCCGCCCACCGGTCATAGTCCATTGGGTTCCCACGCTGGAAGATCATTCCGTTGATGGACGACGAGCCGCCCAGCACTTTGCCTCGCGCGTGATACACCCGGCGGCCGCCCATCTCGGGCTCCGGTTCGGACTCGTACATCCAGTCGTAGAAGCGGTTTCCGATACCCATTGACAGGGCAGCCGGCATGTGGATGACCACGTCGGCCTTCCAGTCGCGGCGTCCGGCCTCCAGCACGAGCACCCGGGTGGACGGGTCGGCGCTGAGGCGGTTAGCCAGAGCGCATCCCGCGGAGCCACCCCCGACGATCACGAAGTCGTAGCACTCTGCCAACGGTCGTCCTCCACCCGGCCGCGCCCTGTGCGGCGACCCCGATTCTGCCCGACCCGGGCTACCGAACGCGCCCCGTAGGGTGACCGATCGTGGTCACGACCTTCGACGACGCTAAGCCTCGGTTCCGTGGCGTTTCGCACCGGATGGCCTTCGTGGCCTCTCTGACGTTGGCCCCCATCATGATCGTGCGGGCCCCGGGTGTCGGACCCCGCTTTGTCATTGCCCTCTACTCGCTGGCCGTCGTGGCCCTGTTCGGCGTATCAGCCCTCTACCACCGCATCCCGTGGGGACGGCTCGGTGACCGTCGGATGCAACGGCTCGACCACGCCACGATCTTTGTGGCCATCGCCGCCTCCTACACGCCGGTGGCTGCTTTTGCCTTGTCTCCGTGGGCAGCAAAGCTGGTGCTGGTGCTCGTCTGGGGTGGCGCGGCGCTGGGCATCTCGCTTCGGCTGCGGTTCGCGACCGCTCCCACGCCGATGGTTGCGCTCCCCTATCTGGTTGTCGGCTGGTGCCTGTTGGCCGTGGTGGCTGACGCCTGGCACCACCTCGGGGTGGCTGGGTTCGTACTGTTTCTGGTTGGTGGGGTGCTGTACACGGCGGGTGCCTTAGTGTTCGCCTTCCAACGGCCCGACCCGTGGCCTGACTCGTTCGGTTACCACGAGGTGTTCCACGGCTTGACGGTCGCCGCAGCAGCCCTCCACTACGTGGCCATGGCCTTCATCGTCTTGCCTAAGGCAGGCTGAGCCGTATGTCCGACGTCGAGTTTGGGTTGCGGTCCGGTGAGTCGTGGCGGGACCCCTTCCCCATGTACCGGGATCTACGTGACCACGACCCGGTGCATCACGTGCCCGCCGGCGACAGCCACGGCGGCTTCTGGTTTCTGTCTCGGTTCGCCGACGTGTTCGACGCTGCACGTGACACCGGAACCTTCTCGTCGGCCAGCGGGCTGACCGTCGAGCCCGGAACCGGGGTGGACATGGGTGAGGCCACCCCGATCGTGTTCCTCGATCCGCCCGACCACACGGCGTTCCGGCGGCTCGTCGGCCCGGAGTTCACTCCCCGACAGGTGTCAGACATCGAGGACGACGTCCGGGACTTCGTGGTCGAACGCCTTGAACGGCTCGTCTCCGAAGGGGGCGGCGACATCGTGGCTGACCTGTTCAAGCCCCTTCCCAGCTTCGTGGTCGCCCACTACCTGGGCGTTCCTGCTGAAGATCGGCCCCTGTTCGACCGGTGGACCGAGCAGATCGTGGCCGCTGCCGCCCAGGGGAGGACCGACGACCCGGAGTCCGGCATCGTTGACCTTTTGGGCTATTTCGGCCGGCTTATCGAAAGGCGGCGGACCGATCCGGGTGACGACATGGTCAGCCAGTTGGTCGCTCTCGGCGAGGACGCGGTGTCGATCCTGTGGATCCTCGGTTTCGCCTTCACCATGGTGACCGGCGGCAACGACACCACGACCGGACTCCTGGGCGGGTCGGCTGTGCTCCTTTGCGACCATCCCGAACAGCGACGCCGCCTCATTGATGACCCGTCGATGATCCCGGGTGCCGTCGAGGAGCTGCTCCGCCTCACCAGCCCTGTTCAGAACCTGGCCCGTACCACTACCCGGGATGTAGAGGTTCATGGCCGCACCATCCCTGACGGTTCGAGGGTGCTGCTCGGCTACGCGGCGGCCAACCGCGACGACCGCGAGTTCGGTGACGACTCCGAATGCCTCGACGTGGGTCGCAACCCGGAACGGATCCTCAGTTTCAGTTACGGCGCCCACCACTGCCTGGGCGCTGCGGCGGCCCGTCTCCAGGGACGCGTCGCCCTGGAAGAACTCCTGGCCCGCTGTCCGGACTACGTGGTGGACGGTGCCGCAATGGAGTACGCCACCGGCAACTACGTGCGGCGCCCGCTGAACCTGGCCTTCCGACCGGCGTGAACGCTGACCGTTAGTCGGCCGGCGAGAGCAGGTAGTCGCCGCGTTTGTCGTCCCACTCCATAGCCACCAGGTCGCGGGCCGCAGCGGCCTTGCAGAACTGGAGGAACCCCCCGTAGCCCAACGCCCGCTCATTGAAGCCGCCGTCCCGGCGGGTGATCTCGGTCTTGAGCCCAGACAGGGCCGCACCCTTCTTCCCCGCCTTGTCGGCCACCGCGGCGACCAGCAGATCGAAAGCGACCTGGGCGGGACCGTCGCCGGTCACCAGGTCCACCTCGGGGTCTCGCTTGGCTCCCGACAACTCAACCACCTTGCGGTCGGCCAGGTGGCGGAGCAGTTCGGTGAAACCGCGGAATCCGTGGTCGGCCTCGCTGAACGTGGGGTCTATGCGGGTAATGGCCCGCTTCAGGGTCGACGCCCGCACGTCCTCGTTGGAGCCCTGCATCCCGGCCAACGTCGAAATGACCAGTTCCTCGAGTGGAGGCGCCTCGATCGGCGCCTCGTCGTCGGCTTCGGGCGTGACAGCCGCTTTGGGTGCCCGACCGGCAGCGATGCTGGCCTCGACGCCCTCCAGGCGGTCGTAGTAGATGAACTCGTCGCACGCCGGCGGGAGCAACTTCGATGTGGAGTCCCGGACGCCGATGCCGATGACACGCCGATCAAGCTCTCGGAGTTTCTGCACCAGGGGCGTGAAGTCGCTGTCTCCGGTGCAGATGACGATCGTGGTCACGTGCTCGCGCTCAAAGGCCAGCTCCAGGGCGTCGACGACCATCTTGATATCGGCCGAGTTCTTGCGGCTGGTCCCCATGCGCTGCGGGATTTCGACCAGCTCGACCTGATGGCGGGTGAGATGGCGGCGGTCCTCGTCGAAGTCCGACCAGTCCGCATAGGCCCGTCGGTAGACGACTCTTCCCCGCTCGGCCATGGCCCGGGCTATGGGTCCGAAGTCGAAGCGCTTCATGCCCAGGTCCTGACGGGCACCGATGGCCAAGTTCTCGTAGTCGAGGAAGAGGCCTATGCGTTCCTCGTTGTCATCCGTTCGCATCCCGACAGCATCACACGCCCGTGCCGGAGTTCCTCCAATGCCGCTCAGAGTTCGGCTATGCGCTCCTCCAACCTGACCCCGACCGCCTCGTCCGCAGGCAGGAACGGCGGCCTCACCGTCGCCCAGGTCGGGTCGCCCAGCCTGAGGGCCAGGAGGCGCTTCTGGGTCGGGATGGCCGGGTACTCCTGCATGAGTAGGCGAAAGGCCCGCACCTCTTCCATGGCCACCTCGGCTGCCGGTCGATCACCAGATACGTGTAGGCGGATCACCTCTGCCACCGGGCCGGCGTTGACGTTGGCTGTGGCCGTTATGCAACCTGGACCACCGCGGTCCAGGGCGTCCAGCAGGGGCATCTCGGCTCCCGGGTAGACGGTGAGGCCGTCGATTTCGAAGAGTGCCTCGGTGTTTGCCCAGTCGCCAGACGAGTCCTTGATGGCCACGACGACCTCAGGGAACTCGGCGCGCAGTCGAGACACCAGCGGAACTGGGAGGCCCACGCCGGCCACCTGGGGAATGTGGTAGAGCACGATCCGCAGACGGTCATCACCGATCCGTTCCACCAGGCCGGCGAAATACCGGAAGAGCCCCTCGGGATCCGGGTCCTTGAAGTAGAAGGGCGGGAGCACCATGCAGGCCCGGCAGCCCAGCTCCATGGCATGGCGGGTCAGGTGCACCGTGCCTGGCAGGTTGGTCACCCCTGTGCCCACGATCATCACGCCGGGGTCGATGCCGCCGGCGACCAGGGCCTCGAGGGCCGCTTCGCGTTCGCGGGTGGCAACGGACAGGGCCTCCCCCGTCGTCCCGAACACAGCCAGGCCTACGCATCCCTCGTCGAGCACCCTCTGCGCATGGGCCACCAACCGGTCGTGGGCAACCGAAAAATCGTCCTCAAACGGAGTCAGGATCGGTGCCACCACCCCATCGGGCAGCAGCGGTCCGGCGTGTCCTCCCATGACCAGTCCCTTCCCGTTTGTCGCCATCCTGTTGCCGCCAAGGCGAATCGTGACACACCCGGCGCCTAGCCTGCGCCGATGCCCGAACAGCAGTCCACCCCCTTCTCCGCGGACGGTCCTACCGGCATTCGGGCCGACTTCCGCAGCGACACCGTCACCCGGGCCACACCGGCCATGCGTCAGGTCATGGCCGAAGCCTCGGTCGGCGACGACGTCTACGGCGAGGACCCCACGGTCAACGCCCTCCAGGAACGGATCGCCGCTCTGACCGGCAAGGAGGCTGCCCTCTTTTGCACCTCGGGCACCCAGTCCAACCTGGCTGGAATTCTTTCCCACTGCCAGCGCGGTGACGAGTTCCTGACCGGCCGCAACAACCACGTCATGATCAACGAGGTTGGAGGCGCGGCGGCCCTCGGAGGTGCCGTTCCGTGGCCCCTCGAAGTCGACGAGCAGGGCTGCTTCACGCCGGAAGACGTCCGAGCTGCCGTCAAAGAACCCGACCAGCACCACCCGGTAACCCGCCTCCTCAGCCTGGAGAACACCGTCAATGGGCACGCCCAGTCCGTCGACCAGATAGCCAACCTGATCGCAGCAGCCCGGGAGCATGACCTGGCCGTCCACCTTGACGGCGCCCGCCTGTTCAACGCGGCGGTCGCCGAGGGTGTCGGGATCGACGCCTACTGCGCCGATACCGACACGGTTTCTCTCTGCCTGTCCAAGGGTCTCGGCGCTCCGGTCGGCACGGTTCTGGCCGGAGACCAGGACTCCATTTCCCGGGCCTTCCGGATCCGCAAGATGCTGGGGGGCGGCATGCGCCAGGCCGGCCACCTGGCAGCCGCCGGGCTGCACGCCCTGGACCATCACGTAGACCGCCTGGCCGAGGACCATGAGCGGGCCGGACGCATTGCCGACGGGCTGCGCAGTATTGACGGCATGGAGGCCGTGCAGGCCACCAACATGGTGTGGGCCACCCCGCCCGCCGATCGCCACGACGGCCTGGTAGCTCACCTGGAGGCGGCCGGAATCCTCATGTGTTTCTGGAAGCCCACGCTGCGCATCGTGACCCACCTCGACGTGGACGACGGGCACGCCGACCTGCTGGTCGACACCGTCGGAGAGTTCCTAGGCCGGACCTGACGTCCAAAAGGCGGCGTCCAGCACTCACCGCCCCGGATCTGACCTCCGGATTCGACCCCCGATAGCCTCGCGTGTACGGGTCGACACGAGGATTGAAAGGCCGTCCATGAGCGCTTCCCACGAAGGCCAGGTCGTTGTCGTCACCGGTGCCGGCAAAGGCATCGGGCGGGCCATCGCCGAACGCTTCGCCGGGGCAGGCGCCCACGTGGTGGTCAACGACCTGGAATCCTCCCGGGTGGACGAAGTGGTGGCCTCCATCACGGCGGCCGGCGGTACGGCGGTCGGGGGCCCGGCCGACGTGTCTGACAGTGCACAGGTTGAAACCCTGTTCGACACTGCCGTTGAGGCGTTCGGTACCGTCGACGTGCTGGTCAACAACGCTGGCATGGTCAGTCCCATGCTTCATTTCTTCGAAGCTGACGAGGCCTGGTGGCGGCGCATCATCGACGTCAACCTCACCGGCCACTTCCTGTGCTCACACCGGGCAGCCCGGATCATGGCCGCCAACGGCGCGGGCGTGATCATCAACATGTCGTCCGGTGGGGCCACCCGAGCCCACCGGGCGTTTACTGCCTACGACGCCTCCAAGGGCGGCATCGAGGCCCTGACCCGAGCGATGGCGCTGGACCTCGGCCCGTACGGCATCCGGGTGTGCGCATTGATGCCGGGCTCCATCGACACCGAGGGCATGGACGAGGCAGCCCGGCGGCTGCGGGGCGAGAACATTCCGCTGGGACGACCCGGCGATCCGGACGACATGGCCGGCCCGGCACTGTTCCTGGCCTCCGATGATGCCCGCTACATCACCGGCGACGTCCTCAAGGTGGACGGCGGGATGCTGTCCCAGCAGCGGTCAGCCACTGTCGACATCATGCCGCCCAGCGATTTCCCGTCTCTCGACCAGGTGCTCGGCGAGGACTGAGGACCGGGCCATGGGCATGCGCATCGGCGCCGACGTCGGGGGAACATTCACCGACGTGGTGCTGGAGACCGACAATGGGTTGTTCTCAACCAAGGTCCTCACCACCTACGACGCCCCCGAGCAGGGCATTCTCGACGGCGTCCACCAGGTCGTCGCCGACGCCGGAGTCGACCTGGATGACCTGGAGGCGTTCATCCACGGCACGACGCTGGCCACCAACGCCCTCATTTCGCGCACCGGGGCCCGTACGGCTCTGGTCACCACGGCCGGTTTTCGAGACACCATCGAAATGCGCACCGAGAGCCGTTTCGAGCAGTACGCCCTGAACCTGGTGTTACCCCCCCCGCTGATCGCGCGGAAAGACCGCCAGGTCCTGTCGGAGCGGATCGGTGCCGATGGTTCGGTCCTGCGCCCGTTCGACGACGACGAGGCACGGGCCCTGGTCGAAATACTGGCCGAACGCGTCGACGGTGAAACCTACGAGTCGGTCGCTGTGGGGTTCATCCACGCCTACGTGGACGGC
>JAZADL010000029.1:0-4543 GCA_036123635.1 Actinomycetota bacterium | reverse complement strand
GCCAGGCCCGACAAAATGTTCAAGCCGAGTGCAGCGATCATGAAGCAGAGCGCCCTATTGACGAGGCGCAGCCACACGTTGTCGCCTAGGAAGCGAACGACCGGGAGTTGGTCGATTATCGGCAGGTCGAACGGCATCAGCACGGCCACGACCAGAAAGAGGCCGAGAATGACTTTCTTGGTGCGCGTGGGCATGAGTTGTGACTCAGCCTCGTAGGACGTGTAAAGGTTCGGCCGGCCCCTCATACCCGGCGAACCTCTGCTGTCCCGAATATGCCGTAGGGCCTCACCAGAAGACCAACGAGCATGACCACGTAGGGCACTACCTGTTGGTAGCCCGTGCCGATGACACCCGTGTAACTCGCGAGGTACTGGCCAGCAAACACTTCGGCAAATCCGATAATTAGGCCACCGACCAGTGCCCCGACAACTGAGTCAAGGCCGCCGAGAATCACCGCTGGCAGTGCACGAAAGGCAAAGAAGGCACCGTCCCGACTGGCTAAGCCAGCCGGGCCCCAGGGAGGCATTGAGGCGAAGATCCCGGAGATTGCAGCCAAGGCGGCTCCAGCCGCCCAGGCGATAGCGAAGACCCGACCGACGTTGATGCCCTGGGCGAGCGCTGCTTCCTGGTCGAAGGCGGTGGCCCTCATGGCCACACCGGTCCGGGTTTTGAAGAACCGCCAGGTGCCGAGGAAGGCGACACCGGCCATTCCAATGGCTGCGATGTAGGACCAGGCAACCATGGCGCCGCCGATTTTGAACGTCTCCGTTCCCCATGGGATACCAAGTATCCGCGGGGTGGTGTTGACAGCGTCGAAGGCGACAACTCGAATCACGACTTCCAGCCCGAGGGTGATGACAGCCATCGAGAAGAGGGGTTCGCCAATCATCGGGCGAATGGTTAGACGCTCGACAATCAGGCCAAGCACCGCCGTGGCAGTCGCAGCCAACAAAAGTGCGATGAACCAGTGGACCCAACCCGGTCCACCAATCCAACGACCGGGTATTTCCCAGTCCATGAAGATGATCGACAGGAACCAGGTCCCAGCGAGAGCTAGCGCTCCTTGGGCAAAGTTGATCGTCTGGGTGGCTTTGTAGATGAGTACGAAGCCGAGTGCCAGAAGCGCATAGAGCGACCCGAGTGCGAGAGCCTTGAAGAGCGTCTGGACAAAGGTGTCCAAAGCGTTGGCAGCCAGCACCAGTGGGAGGCTGCTCACACGTACATCTCTTCGATGAGTTCGTTGAACATTTCCTCCATAGAAGACCTCTTGATCTTCTGGGTAGCTGTGAGCTCGCCGTCCTCATGGTCCAGTTCCTTAGGAATCATCCGGAACCGCTTGACTTCCTCGACCCGGGCGAACTTCTCGTTGGTTGCCTTGATCACACCCTGGATGAGCTCCAAGACCTCAGGCTTTTCAGATAGGTCGCGATATGTGGTGTAAGGGATATTTTTCCGCAGGGCCCAATCGCCGACGGTGTCCAACTCGATACCGATAAGCGCCGACAGGAACTTGCGTCGGTCCCCAACGACCATGGCCTCCTTGACGTAGGGCGACGTCTTGAGGCTGTTTTCGATCTCCGAGGGCGAGATGTTCTTGCCCCCCGAGGTGATGATGATGTGCTTGATCCGGTCCACAAGCCGGACATGGGTGCCGTCCACCCACTCGCCGACGTCGCCAGTCATGAGCCAACCGTCATCAGTAAAGGTCTCAGCCGTCTGCTCGGGCTTGTTCCAGTAGCCGGCAAATACCCCCGGATGCTTTACCTGGATCTCACCCGTTTCCTCATCGATCCGAAAGCCGAACTCCGGCCGGTTCTGGCCAATGGGCTCTCCTACCGTGCCCAACTTCAGGCGCCCTGGAAGATTCGCGGTGGCAATGGCCGAGTTCTCAGTCATTCCGTAAAGTTCGTAGACCGGAACGCCAATCCCCATGAAGAACTCCAGAATCTCCGGGGCAATGGGAGCCGCACCGGATCCTGCGTACCAGCAGCGTCGCAGACCGAGCCTTTCCTTCAGGGCCCGGAACACCAGTGGGTAACCGATAGCGGCCAGTAGCCGGCTACGGAAGGTGTGCAGGCCGCCGTTGGCCACCTTGTCCCGACCGATCACCCCGGCGAGAAAGAACCCGAACCCCAGCCACAAGCGCTTGAACGCACTGGCGTCTGCACCCTTGATCATGACCCCAGCGTGGAGTTTCTCCCAGATCCGGGGCACAGCGAAGAACAGGGTGGGCTGGACCTCTCGGAGGTTTTCCTGGACGGTATCGATGGACTCAGCGAAGTTGAGGGTCAGGCCGATATGGGCTGCGTGGAATGTGGAGAAAATGCGCTCGGCCACGTGACACAGCGGCAGGTAGCAGACCTGAACGTCGTCGTTACCCGGCGCGCGTCCGCCCCGAAGGCCAGCATCGTCGAAGTACGACATGCAGTAGGCCACGTTGGCGTGGGTGAGCATCGCTCCCTTCGGCGGACCCGTCGTCCCTGACGTGTAGACGAGTGTCATCACGTCGTCGACATGCGCCTGGTCCATGCGGTCCTCGACGGCATGCTCATGGGCCAACCGATGCTCCAGTCCGATGGCTAGAAAGTCGTCCCAAGCCAGGAGCCGCTCGTCGTCATATTGCTGCACACCCCGGGGTTCGCAGTAGAGGATTTTTCGGACACCGGCGATTTTTGAACTATCGATCTCGAGCACCCGGTCGACCTGTTCCTGGTCCTCGGCCAGGTGGAGTATCGACCCGCAGTCGGTCAACAGGTACTCGACCTCGGTCGTGGGGTTAGTGGGATAAAAGCCAACGGTGATACCGCGCACAGCCACTGTGGCGAAGTCCAGGATCAGCCACTCAGGCCGGTTCTCTGATTGGATCGAAACCCGGTCGCCGACGTCGACACCGAGGGCCAGCAAACCGTGAGCCGCCGTGTGGACGAGATCCCAAGTCTTCTCCCAGGTGTATTCCTGCCAGATACCGAAATCCTTCTCCCTCATCGCCACCTTCTCGGGGCGGAGTAGGGACATTGTCCGGATCTGGTGAGCAATCGTGACAGCCCGTGGCGATTCCTCAACGACCAGGGTTTCACCATCGGTCAGCGCCATGGCCTAATCCATCCATCGTCGACTACGAGCCGCACAAACCTAAGGTGTCCAAATCAATAAAGTCAGTGGTTGGGCCACCAGAACTTGAACTCACTCAGTTTGCAGGCCGAACGGTATCCCCGGCCGCAACTTTCCGACTAGCCAGCGCTGTAACAACTCCGTGACGCCGTAGGGCCCCTCGGGATCGGCAAGTTATCCCCTCCCCTCGGTAGGGTCGCCGACGTGGACCCCTCATCGTCCCGCCTAGTCAACTCCCCGGCCGGAGACCTGCCCGTCCTGACCGTAGGCGCCCTTGGTGTCCTGGTGAAGGACGGACTGGATGAACTGTTCCCCGAGGACCTCTGGGTGGAGGGGCAGGTCTCCAACTACCGTGAGGCGCGGTCGGGCCATGCCTACTTCGATCTCGTCGAGCCGTCAGAGATACCCGGGAAGGCCGTATCGGCAAAGCTCAGCGTGGCGCTTTTCAAGAATTCCCGGGCCGTAGTTGACCGGACCTTGGTTGAGGCAGGCGGCCTTTCCCTGGCCGACGACCTCCAACTCCGGATCCGGGCCCGGCTGGACTTCTACCCACCCAACGGCCGTCTGCAACTGATCATGAATGGGGTAGACCCGACCTTCACTTTGGGGCGTTTGGCCGCCGAGCGGGAACGGATCCTGCACCAGCTCGCCAAAGAGGGCCTCCTCACCGCCAACCGGGCGAACCCCATTCCCGTTCCCCCGTTGCGCATCGGTCTCGTGACCAGCGTGGGTTCAGCAGCCCATGCCGACTTCATCCAGGAACTGGTCCGCAGTGGATGGCCGTTCACCGTCCTGGAACACGACACCCGGGTCCAGGGTGATGGCGCAGCCGCCGACCTTTCTGAGGCCCTATACGTGTTAGCTACCCACCGACCCGATGTCATCGCCTTGGTACGAGGCGGGGGATCGGCCACCGACCTGGCAGCCTTCGACGCTGAGGTCCTGGCCCGTACCATCGCCACATTGGACGTGCCTGTGGTGACCGGTATCGGCCACGAGGTGGACCGCGCGGTGGCCGACGAGGTGGCCCACACCGCCCTCAAGACTCCAACAGCCTGTGCAACGGCCATCGTCGAACAGGTCCGGGCCTTCGCCGACGCTGTGGCCGGGCTACAGGTCGCCATCGCCGAACGAGTAACCGGCGTCGTCGACCGGGCCAGCTTGTTCATCGACGACCTGGCCCGCCGAACGGCGGCGGCAGCCAACACCGTGTTGGACCGCCGGGCCGACCGGCTGGTCGACCTCGGGGGACGCCTGCGGCGGGAGCCACCGGGGATCCTCGACCGCCAGGCGGAACGGCTGGACGGCATGGCGGGTCGACTCCGGGCCCTAGACCCGGCTCGGATCGTGGCCCGCGGCTGGTCGATTACCCGACGGGCCGACGGCAGCCTGGTCCGGTCGGTGGCCGACGTCTCGGCCGGTGACCCACTAG
>JAZADL010000028.1:0-5900 GCA_036123635.1 Actinomycetota bacterium | reverse complement strand
TCCCGGTTGCCGGCGTTCCGCAAGGGATACACGCCGTTGCGGAGGCACTCTTCGTGGAACAGGTCCTGCATCTCGGCCAGCAGCTCCGGACGCTCATCGGCCAGGTCGTGACTCTGGGAGAAGTCGTCACGCACGTCGTAGAGCTCCCAGGACTCCTGCGGGCCGTCGAACGGCGCCGAACCAAACCGGACCCACGGGACCTTCCCGTGGAAACAGGAAGCCATGAACCCGTCGTGATAGATACCGCGGTTGCCCATCACCTCGAAGTACTGGGTACGCCGGCCGTCAACCCCAGGATCGGTGAACGAGGCCAGCATCGACTGGCCCTCGACGGGCATCTGCTCGATGCCGTTCACCATGGCCGGGGCCTCGATGCCCGCCGCGGCGAGGATGGTGGGCGCCAGGTCGATGACGTGGTGAAACTGGTCCCGGAGTCCACCAGCGTCGGTGATGTGTCGGGGCCACGAAACGGCCAAGCCGTTGCGGGTTCCCCCGAAGTGTGATGCCACCTGCTTCATCCACTGGAACGGTGCATCCATGGCCCACGCCCACCCGACGTTGTAGTGGCACTCACTTCGGATCGTGCCAAAGTCGTCGATGTGCTCGAGTAGGAACTCGGGATCCTCCTCCTGCCCGTTCTGGAGCGCGGGCAGGGACCAGGTCCCGTGAATGCGACCCTCGGCCGACGCCCCGTTATCACCAGTGACGTAGATAAAGAGGGTGTCGTCCCACTCGCCCATGGCCTCGATGGCGTCAATGAGGCGGGCCACCTGAGCATCGGTGTGGGCCAAGAAGGCCGCGAACACTTCCATCAGGCGACGGGCCACTGGCTTGTACCGGTCGGGATAGTCGCCCCAGGACGGGATCACGTCGGGTCGGGGAGTGTTAGCCGTGCCCGGCGGAATGACCCCCATGGCCAACTGCCGCTCGAAGATCGACTGGCGCAGGTCATCCCAGCCGTCGTCAAAGAAGCCGCGGAAGCGGTCAAGCCAAGCGTCGGGAACGTGCAGCGGCGTGTGGACGGCACCGGGAGCGAAGTAGCACAGGAACGGCTTGTCAGGTCGGTGCGCCCTGATCCTCTGCATCCACTCGATGGCCTTGTCGGCCATGTCCTCAGTGAGGTGGTAGTCATCCCGCCCCTCAAACGGGGCGACCGGCGTGGTCTGGTCGTAGAGGTCGGGCTCGAACTGCGAGGTCTCGGCGCCCGGGAACCCGTAGAAGCGGTCGAAGCCCAACCCGGTAGGCCAGCGGTCGAACGGTCCCGCCGGACCCCTCTCCCAAGACGGGGTGAGGTGGCCTTTACCGAACATCCCTGTGGCGTAGCCGTTCTGGCGGAGCACCTCGGCCACCGTGGTCGCCTCCCGGGGGATGACCGAGTCGAAGGCCGGGTAGGAGGTCGCCGCCTCGGTGATATGGCCCATGTGCACGGTGTGGTGGTTGCGGCCGGTGAGCATCGCTGCCCGGGTGGGAGCACAGATAGCCGTGGTGTGGAACCGGTTGAAACGCAGGCCGTCGGCAGCGACCCGCTCCAGGCCGGAGGCCGGAACCGGTCCGCCGAAAGCCCCGAACGACCCGAAGCCCACGTCGTCCAGGAGGACAATCACCACGTTGGGCGCCCCCTCGGGGGCGCCCTCCATCTTGAGGGCGACCGGCTGGCAGTCCTCAGTCAGACGACCGATGGTGCCGGCGTAAGGCGGGGTGGGCCACGGGATGGCGGTCATGGAAGGCCCGAACCTACCTGAACGCCCGATCCGGCCCAGTAGCCATGCCAGGGGTGGGACCCGGGTGTCAGACCACCTCGCCCACAACTACGGCTAGGCCCCCTAACCCGGCCAGGACCAGGATCAGGGGCCGGAACCATCTCCGGTCCACCCACCGCCGTACCGGTGGCGCCACCACCAGGCCGATGGCTGCCGACCCGGCGACTAGGGCTCCCCGCCCGAGGTCGGCGGCGGTGACTTGGCCAGCCGTCGCCATGATGGTGACGATCACCACCAGGTTCACCAGGTTCAGGGCCGACAGGTTGGGTCGGATCATCGATGGGGACCGGTCGTGATGGAGGATCACGAACGGCGGGCCGGGAAGAGCTGCCACCCGGGTCCCAAAGGCCACTAGCAGGCCACAGACCGGGGCGGTCCACCGACCTCTCCGCGGTGCCCACCCGACGGCGACCAGCACCACAGCAAGGACGATCAGCACACCAACAGCCACCTTGAGGCCGCTCTCGGAGAGCGTGCCCGTGGCCAGGTGCCCGAGCGCCACCCCGATCGGCATGCCGACCAGGCACCGGGACAGGTACGACCATTCGATCCCCGACCGTTCGCGCACCAGGTGTCGCAGACCGACCGTCATCCCGCCGATCATCATCGGGAGCGGGAGAAACGCCGGTTCCACGGCTACCAAAACGGGTGCCGAGATAAGGGTGATCCCGAACCCGCTTGACGCCTGGGCCACCGCACCGGCCACCACGGCCAGGACGACGACCAAGACCTCCAGGCCACTCACCCGGAATCGTTCCGCACAATCGCCGCTACGGCTGCCGGGGCGTCGAGGGCAACCAGGTGGGCCGCCCCGGCGATCGGCGGTGCCACGGTGGCCGCCGGGAGCAGGCCGGCGAACCGTTCGCCATAGGACGGAGGCACGATTCGGTCCTCGGACCCCCAGACCAGCACCACCTCCGCTGCCACCCGGTGCAGGCGGTCGGCTAGGCCGTGGTCGGGTAAGGGCCACACCAGCGAGGCAGCAGTTCTCCGCCTCACGTAACGGGAGACCCCTAACTCGACGAGGCCGTCGGCGTCAAGTCCTTCGGGCAGGGCGGCTAGTGCCATCCTGACCTCCTCGTCGGCCACCAGGTGGGCCGCCTGGTCTGTCAGGGAAAGCGAGTAGAGGTCGACCCCGGGGTCGTTCGGGTCCCATAGGCCGGTTGGGGCGACGGCCACCAGTGACCGGAACGCCTCGGGGCGGACGGCGGCCAGCTCGAGAGCCAGCATGGCCGACACCGAAGAGGCCACCCACCGGGACCCGACCAGCCCCAGCCGGTCGGTCAACTCCGAGAGGAACACCACCCAGTCGTGGACGGTACGCAGGGTCGGGTCTCCCGGCGTGGGACCAAACCCGGGCAGACAGGGCGCTACCACTCGGTGGTCGACAGCGAGGTCGCGCATACAGGCCGTCGGCTCGTCCAGCCCCGCTGGTCCGTGGAGAAACCCCACCACCGGACCTTCGCCCAATTCAAAGGTGGTAACCGGGCCGGATCCGGTGGCTACCTCCCGACGTTCGATGTCCACCGTTACCGAGCCCCGCCCACCGAACGGCGGCGGCCGGCCCCCATCGGGGTCGGCCACCAGCGGTGTTCCCACTCGTCCTCGAAGAGTCCCCGGATCTCCGGGAGGACCTTCCGGGCCACCAGGTCGGTGTTGAACATGGTCAGGTCGCGGTCCATGTTCCCGAACTGGAGGAGCAGCATCAGGTTCCCCACGTTCAGCGTGGTGGCCACGTTTACCAGCTGTTCAGCTACCGAGGTCGGCGACCCAATGACCACGTACCCGCGCTCGACCATTTCGTCGAACGTGAAGCCACCGCCAGTCGACGACCCCGTCGGGGCCTTCTTTCTGCCGGCCGACCGTGCGGCGGCCCGGGCCACCATGCCCTCCACGCCGGCCCGGACCGTGGCTTCTGTCTGGTAGCCCGGCGGGTCGGCAAACGGCGGATACAGGTGCAAACACCGGTTGAAGAAGTACTCGGCGGGCTCGCGGTACAACCGGCGGGCCTCGGCATCAGTGTCGGCTACCCCGACGAACTGGATAAAGCCAGCCTGAAACGGGTTCGGCTCCCGCTCCAGGTCGGCCATCCGTTGCCAGAAACCCCGCATGGTGGCCTGACCCGCCTTGTACCCGAAGTAGGAGAGGTATGAGTAGACGTAGTCCATCTCGGCACACCACTCCCAGGTCTCCACCGACCCACCTCCGGGAATCCAGATCGGAGGGTGTGGCTGTTGGACCGGGCGGGGCCACGGGTTCACGTAACGGAGCTTCGTGTAAGTGCCGTTAAAGGCGAACGGCTCCTCGGCGGTCCAGGCTCGGACGACCAAGTCATGGGCCTCGTAGTAGCGCTCTCTCAGGGTAAGTGGGTTCATGCCGTAGGCGAAGCACGTGTCCATTGGCGTGCCCACCGGAAAACCGGCTACCAGACGACCGCCCGATAGGCCGTCGACCATGGCCAACTCTTCGGCCACCCGCAGGGGCGGGTTGTAGAGGGCCAGCGAGTCGCCCATGACCACGATGGCCGCGTCGTCGGTGGACCGAGCCAGGGTGGCCGCCATCAGGTTTGGGCTGGGCATCAGGCCGTACCCGTTGGCGTGGTGCTCATTCACGCAGATTCCGTCGAAACCGACCGACGCCGCGTACTCCAACTCGTCGAGGTAGTCGTGGTAGGCCCGGTGTCCGACCTCTGGGTCGTAGAGGCCGGGGTCGATGTCCACCCAGACCGACCGGTGCTGGTCGGCGAACCCGTCCGGGAGGTCCGGATAGGGCATCAGGTGAAACCACAGGGACCGCACGCCCTCGATCCTCGCCCGAACCTCGTGGTCGGGCCAATCGGGCCGGTGGTCAGACCAGGCCCAGCACCGCCGGGACCTGGTCCAGTCGATCCACTACGTGGTCGGCCTCTAGCCCATCCTCCAGGTCGTCGAGCGCCCCCCGGAACCGCACCGTGGTCATACCCAGGGCCCGGGCCCCGGCAACGTCGGTTCGCTTCAGATCTCCCACGTGGGCGACGTTTGCCGGATCGTCAATCCCCAGCCCATCCATTGCAGCGAGAAAGATCACCGGATCAGGCTTGTAAACACCGACCTCGTCGGAAAAAGCGGCAAAGGTGACGTGTCCAAGGATGCCGTAGCGTTCAAGAAACTTTCGCAGGTGCCGACCGGTTGCCAGGGAAGTGTCGCTAACTATTCCGACAGCGATGCCAGCATCCACCACCGCGGACAGAACGCGCGCAGCGTCGGGCACCGGAACCACCTCCAGGGCGAACGACGCCGACTCGAATGCTTCGGTAAGCGCGTCCCGGTCGTCGGCATCTATACGGTCACCGAAGGCAGCGAAGCACTCCTCCAGGGCCCTGGTGGGGCCGTACTGACGACCGGCCCGCCACTCTTCGTCAAAGCGCGCGGGCAGTATCGACAGGGTTCGGTGGATCAGATTGTCGTCGATGTCCAAGCCACGCTCGTTGACCACCTGGTGCCAGAACTGGGCTCTGGTTTCGACCGCTCCGGGGGTGCTGGTCAGCAGGGTGTTCCAGAGGTCGAAAGTGACGGCTCGAACCGGTAGGACCACGGTTTCTGGTATCGGGTTTAGCTACGACAGACGCCGTCGGCCAGGGCTGCGTCGGCCACCGCGGCTGCTACCCGGGCGGGCACTGCCCGATCGAAGACAGATGGGACGACGAAGCGGGCCGTCAACTCGTCATCGGACACCGAGTCGGCGATGGCCTTCGCAGCGGCCAGTTTCATGTTCTCGGTGATATCGGTGGCCCCTACATCCAAGGCCCCCCGGAAGATGCCTGGGAAAGCCAGCACGTTGTTGATCTGGTTCGGGTAGTCGCTCCGGCCGGTGGCCATCACGGCGGCCAGGCCGTCGGCGTCCTCGGGTCGGATCTCCGGTTCCGGGTTGGCCATGGCGAACACGATGGGGTCCGGGTTCATGGTCCGCAGATCGGCTGCACTGACCAGGCCCGGCCCGCTAAGGCCTATGAACACGTCGGCGCCGACCATTACTTCCTGCAGGGTTCCCATCCGGCGGTCCTGGTTGGTGTTGGTGGCGAACCACTCCTTGGCTGGGTTCAGGTTGTCCCGGCCGGAGTAGACGGCTCCCGATCGGTCTACGCCTACGATCTTCTGGACT
>JAZADL010000027.1:0-4445 GCA_036123635.1 Actinomycetota bacterium | reverse complement strand
GAGTTGGACCTTGTGTCGTGGCCCGAGGCGCTCGGCCCGGGCTTGGCTGTATGGCATCCCAAGGGAGCCCTAGTCCGCAAACTGATTGAGGACTACAGCCGGGCCCGTCACGAGGCCGGCGGGTACGACTTTGTCTATAGCCCCCACATCGCCAAGTCGGTTTTGTGGGAGACGAGCGGGCACCTCGACTTCTACGCCGACGGGATGTACCCGCCGATGGAGGTGGACGGGGCGACCTACTACCCGAAGCCCATGAACTGCCCGTTCCACGTGGCTATCTTCCAGAGCGGGCAGCGGAGCTACCGGGACCTTCCACGCCGATTCTTCGAACTGGGTGCCGTCTACCGCTACGAGTTGTCAGGAGCTATCCACGGCCTGCTCCGCAGTCGGGGCTTCACACAGGACGACAGCCATATCTTCTGCACCCCGGACCAGGTGCCCGACGAGTTGTCCTCCCTGCTGGACTTCACGCTCTCGGTGCTCCGGGCTTTCGGGTTCGAGGACTTCCAGGCCAAGTTGTCCACTCGGCCATTCGAGAAGTCGGTGGGTGAAGACGCTCTGTGGGATCTGGCCATCGATGGCCTCCAGTCGGCGCTTGAATCCGCAGGGTTGGACTACGTCGTTGATGAGGGAGGTGGAGCTTTCTACGGACCAAAGATCGACGTCGACGTCACCGATGCCATCGGCCGACCGTGGCAACTCTCCACCATCCAGCTGGATTTCAACCTGCCGGAGCGCTTCAAGCTGGATTATGTGGGCGCTGACGGGAGTCGCCACCGGCCGGTAATGATCCACCGGGCGTTGATGGGTTCCATCGAGCGGTTCTTCGGCGTACTGATCGAGCACTACGCCGGGGCATTCCCGCTATGGCTAGCTCCCGAGCAGGTTCGGGTGCTGCCGGTGGCTGACGAGCACCAGGCCTACGCCGAGTTGGTTCGAGATCACCTGGTGGCCGCCCAGTTCCGGGCCACCGTGGACCCGGCTGACGAGCCTCTAGGAAAGCGGGTTCGGGCCGGCAAGGTGGCCAAGGTGCCCCACGTACTGGTAGTGGGTGACGACGATGCGGCCAACGGCACGGTGGGTGACAACGCCCGGGGTGCTGAGGCCCCGGAACGCGACCTCCCCCTTGATGAGTTCCTGGAGCGGCTGTCGGCCAATGTAGAGGCGAGGCTCTGAACGACATCGAGCGCCTGTGGGCCGGCTGGCGGTACGCCTACGTGTCCGATCCGGACGCCGCTACCCCGGTCGACGGCCAGGACGGTAGGACCCTCTTCGAGGACATTGAACAGTCCGGCCTCGACGACGCTGAGACCTACGTCATCCACCGCGGAGCGACCTGCTTCGCCCTCCTGAACGCATACCCGTACACCAGCGGACACCTCATGGTGTTGCCCCGTCGGGCCGTGGCCACCCTCAACGGTCTGACTGACGAGGAGCACGACGGGTTGTGGGCCATGGTCCGCGACGCGGTAGCCGCTATGGAGTCGGCATTCTCGCCGGAAGGCGTGAACGTGGGACTGAACCTGGGTCCAGCGGCTGGCGCCGGTGTACCCGATCACCTCCACGTCCACGTGGTGCCCCGCTGGGCAGGCGATACGAACTTCACCACGACGACGGCCAACCTCCGGGTGTTGCCCATTGCCCTGGACGAGTCTTGGCGACGGTTGCGTGACGCCTGGCCCGGGTGACCCCCGCCGGCAACGTCCCGATCCTCTGGGAGGGGTCGGCCGCGGCACGGTGGCCAACCCGACTAGCTGTGGCTTTGATGTCTTCGCTGGCTGCCCTGGTGATTCTGACTCCGGTGGCCTGGCCGGCCATCTTTAGCGGCTTGTCCGCCTTCACCTTCCTAATCTTCCGACGGATCGATGTCGTGGTGGCCGAGGCCGGGGTACAGGTCTCCTACGGCTTTGGAGGCAGGCCAGTTCAACGGTTTTTGATTGAGCAGATCGAAGGGGCAAGGGTCGAACGGATGACCAGGAGGCAGACCAAAGGCCTGGGCTACAAGGGCAGTCTGCGGTTCTTCCGGATGGCCCGGGCTGTAATCCGAAACGGTGACGGCCTCCACCTAGTTTTGGCCGGTGGTCGACAGTTCTGGGTCAGCGTCGACGGGCCGGAGGGGGCGGTAGAGGCTTTGGGGCACCTGGGCATACCGCGAGCCTGATCGGGGCCCAGGAACGATCAGCCTGACCCGTATTCGGCGGGCTTTAGCTGGCCAGGTCGCCTGCCTGAGCGTTGGACAGGTAGCCGGCACTGTGAAGCCATGTCACCGTCTCGGCCACTGTGGTCTCCAGTGAGATGGCAGGAAATCCGAAGGTATCAGCGGCGCTCGTCTGGTCGACCTCCTGTAGGCCGCCAGCTCGCATGTTGGCGGCCGTCATCCGGGCGACCTCTAAGTCGAAAGGCATTTTGTTGGCCGTGGCCCGACCCACCAGATCGCACAGCCAACCAACCGCGGTTAGCAATGGGGCCGGAAAGCCCAAGATGCGCACCGGACGACCGGTCAAGTACGCAGATAACCGGAGTAGGTCGGCTGGTCCGACTAGGTGGCCGGCCAGCAAGTGTCGAGTCGGAGCCGAGCCGGTGGTCAGCGACCCTACGCACACATCGGCCACGTCGCGAACGTCGACCATTCCGAAGCAGGCGCCCTTCGGCAGAGGGACTACCGATCGTCGAAGGCCGTCCAGAACGGGAGCCATGGAGTCGCTGAGTTTCGGACTGGGATCCCGGGGTCCGATGATCCCGCCCGGACAGACGATGACCACCGGTTGACCGGCCTCTTGGTGGGCTACGGCGATCCCATCGGCTTCGATCTTGCTTCCCGTGTAGGCGCCGCACTCCGGGCCGGTCGGTGTGTTCGGGTCGACCCGAGTCCGGCCGGCTCCGTAGACGCCCATTGAGGACACGTATACCACCCGACTCAGGCCTCGTTCGGCTGCCCCGTCTAGCAATACCCGGGTAGAGGTTGGGTTCACGGTCCGCATCCGACGGGCATCTCGAGGATCCAAACTGAACACGGCGCCCGCGTGGATAAGAGCGTCTACCCCCTCCAGGGAGGCCAGAAGGGCGTCGTGGTCGGTGAGGTCAGCCAGCGTTACGTCGATGCCGTCGGGATCCAGGCCGTGCAGGATGGCCGCCGCCCGTGCCTTGGCCGGATTCCGGATCACGGCCCGGACCTCGTGGCCGGCCGCTACGGCAGCGGCCAAGCAGTGCGAGCCGACAAAGCCCGAAGCCCCGGTGATGGCCACCCTCATACCAAGACCCCCTTGTTCGACACCCATCGAGGACGGTACGGCGCGGGACCACCGCCTGCCATGATGGCCGGGTGCGAGCCGTGCCACGCGTCCCGCTAATCATCGTGGTCTTAGGCGTCGTCGCAGCGGCCACCGGGGTGGTACAGATCAGCGCCGTAGTATTCCTACTGATCTTGGCCGGCTTTACCGGGTTGGCCTCTGTCCTCGCCGACCGTCACCGGGGTCGCTGACCGGTCTCGGTTCGAAGAGGACTGAACGGTGACCTGTTAGTTTCCGGCCGTTCTCGGTCCGAATTCGGGCCGTCCGGCCAGCACAGGGGGAAGTCATGCCGCACAGCGTCCGGGCCGTAGTGGCCCGCGCTAAAGGGGAACCAGTCACCGTAGAGATGATTGAGGTCCCCGACCCCGGACCAGGGGAGGTCCTGGTGACCGTGCAGGCCTGTGGGGTTTGCCACACCGACCTCCACTACCGGGAAGGCGCCATCAACGACGACTTCCCGTTCCTCCTCGGGCACGAGGCGGCCGGGATCGTCGAAGAGATCGGTGCCGGCGTCACCAACGTGGCCGTCGGCGACTTTGTAGTCCTGAACTGGCGGGCCGTTTGCGGCCAGTGCCGTTCCTGCCTACGGGGGCGACCCTGGTACTGCTTCGCCACTCACAACGCCACGCAGAGGATGACCCTGGGCGGAGTGGAGCTCTCTCCGGCGTTGGGTATCGGAGCCTTTGCCGAAAAGACCCTGGTGGCCGCCGGCCAAGCCACCAAGGTCGACCCCGCGGCACCTCCCGAGGTGGCCGGACTGATCGGCTGCGGTGTCATGGCCGGACTGGGCGCGGCCATGAACACCGGAGGCGTGGGCCGCGGCGACTCAGTCGCCGTGTTCGGCTGCGGAGGTGTAGGCGACGCGGCCATTGCCGGTTCCCGCCTAGCCGGAGCGCACACGATCATCGCCGTAGACATTGACGACCGGAAACTGGACATCGCCCGCAATTTCGGGGCCACTCACACGGTGAACTCCACCAACGAGGACCCGATCGAAGCCATACGTGGTCTAACCGGGGGCAACGGGGTGGATGTGGCCATCGAGGCAGTCGGCCTCCCCGCTACCTACGAGCAAGCTTTCTACTCCCGCGACCTGGCCGGAACGGTAGTCCTGGTCGGGGTGCCCAACCCGGAAATGAAGGTCGAGTTGCCGAT
>JAZADL010000026.1:0-26224 GCA_036123635.1 Actinomycetota bacterium | reverse complement strand
TGCTGCCCTACGACCCCATGCTGATCGACGTGAAGCTCCGGAACCTTGGGCCGTCCTTCAGCCATCCTCTGGGTACCGACAACCTTGGTCGTGACATGCTGGCGCGGTCCATGGTCGGTGGTCGCATCTCTTTGCTGGTCGCCATCACTGCGATGGCGCTTTCCGTCCTGGTGGGAGTCTCGGTGGGGATCCTGGCGGGCTATTTTCGGCGACTGGACGGACCGCTCATGCGGATCACCGATACCTTCCTGGCGATACCCCAGCTGCCGGTGCTGATGGTTCTGATCATGCTGTTCCGCGAGAAGCTTCGCGAAGTCTTCGGACCGGAGGTGGGGATCTTCTTGCTGATCATGATCTCCATTGGCGCTCTTAGTTGGATGCAGGCCGCCCGAGTAGTACGCGGTGAGGTGTTGGCCATCAAGCAGCAGGAGTTTGTGGTTGCAGCGCACAGCATCGGGACCCGTCAACGCAACGTCATTTTCCGCCACATATTTCCGAACACACTCAGTCCGGTCATGGTTGCAGCCGCGCTGGGCATGGCCGTTGCCATCATCACGGAGTCAGCGCTGTCCTTCCTGGGGCTTGGGTTTCCGTCAGACTTCCCGACCTGGGGTCGGCTGCTCTACGACGGTAAGGACTTCATTCAGATCACCCCGATGCGCGTCGTTGGGCCAGGGACCCTCATCTCACTGACGGTGATCAGCATCAACTACATCGGCGATGGCTTGCGTGATGCCCTCGACCCGAAGGTCCGGCGCCGTTGATCGGAGTATCCACCCGCCGGTCAGTGGGCGTCTGCGTGTCGGATCTCGTTCCCTGCCCTGTTCGCGACACGTCGACTCCACCCTGCGATCTCTGGTTGACGGAGATGGTTGACCTGGGGTGACGCCGTCGTGCCGGACCGTCTCTAGACCTGCGGGGGGCCGTCCCGCTGGTCGTCGGCCAGCTCGTCGGACAGCGTGTGGTCCCACTGTCGGAGTCCCCTGCTGTGGGCGGCCTTGGCCAGGATGTGAGAGCCCACCGGAGTGGCTACCACGGTGAATAGCAGGGTAAGGGCCGCCTTGATCAGGGCGTCGGCCGTCCCGATATGCACCACAGCGCCTGCCAGCATTCCGAACAGGCCCAGCGTCGAGCACTTGGACGAGGCGTGTAGCCGGTGGTAGGCGTCGGGCAGCCGGACCACCCCCCACGCCCCGATAAGCATGAAGGACAGGCCCGATCCCAAAAGGATCACGGTTATTACGTCGCGCACGGTGTCCACCTATGAACCCGTCCGATCATCCGGAGGCTCGCTCCCCGAACGGGTCACGCCGATGAACTGGGCGAAGGCCAGCGTGGAGGCGAAGCCCACGATGGCCACCAGCAGGGCGGCGTCCAGTGATAGGGACCGCTGCTGGTCAACGGCCAGGAGGATGACCAGGCCAACCACCTCCAGGGACAGCACATCGGCGGCCAAGACCCGATCGGCCACCTCGGGGCCTCGCACTATGCGAACCATGGCCATGCCGATCCCGGCTACGAGGGTCACTACGCCCAACTGAACGACGGTGCCTACCACGAGAACACCTCGTGTCGTAGTCGGTCGTCCAGCTTCTGAAGGCCGTCGATGGCCTTTGCCCGGTCCTCGGCGTACATGCAGTGCACATACAGCCAATGCCCGTCTTCGGAGGCGTCTACGACCAGGGTCCCCGGGGTCAAGGTGATGCAGTTGGCCAACACTGTCACCTGTAAGTCATCCAGGTCCTGGACCGGGTACCGGACGATGCGCGGCGTCTGGTTGAAGCCCGGGGTCAGGATCTCCCGGGCGATCTGGAGGTTGGCCCGTATCAGGATGGCTAGGAAATAGCCAGCGAAGTGGACTATCCACAGTAGGCGTCGGCCGTGGTTGGGGCGGCCGAAGGCCAAGTCGGAGATCGATACGATCACGAAGCCGACGGCCAGGCCGATCACGAATCCTGGCCAGCCGGGGCGTCCGGCCCACAGCGAGAAGAGCACGGCTACCAGGAAGTCGGCACCGAGGCGGAGGATCATCCGGCGGCGCTACTTTCGACTGCCGCGGCGATTCGCAGCGGGTCCACGGCTTCGATGTAGGCCGTGGGGTCGGTCAGTTGTTGGCCAGCGTGGAAAGCGATGTCGTAGATCGGTTCGGCGGCCAGGCCGACGAACAGGGCGGTGGCTACCAAGACTCCGATGCCGACGTGGGCGCCTCGCAGGCTCTCGACTCGTACGGTCGGGTGCCGGTCGGCGTCCGAGGGCGCCGGTTCGGTTCGCCAAAAGCCCAGGGTCCAGATCTTCAGCATGGATAGCAGGGTCAGGGCACCGGTGGCCAGGGCGAGGGTTGATAGCCACCAGTGGATCGACCACCCCTCACGGATGAGGACCAGCTTGCCGAAGAATCCGCTTAGCGGGGGTAGCCCAACCAGACTCAGGGCGGCTACGAGGAAGGCGGTGGCCAGCCAGCGGTGGCGTCGGGCCAGGCCGCCGATCCCATCCAGATCGTCGGTTCCGGCGTGCTGCTCCATTACCCCGCAGCACAGGAACAGCGAGCTCTTTACCACCATGTGCTGGACCATGTAGTAGAGGGCTCCAGCCAGGCTGGCGGCTGTCATCAGTGACAGGCCGAACACCATGTACCCCACCTGGCTGATGACGTGGATGGCCAGGATGCGGCGCACTTGGTTTTGGGAGACCGCACCGAGGACTCCGAGGAACATGGTGAACCCGGCCGAGATAGCGAGTAGTGGGAGTACCACGTCGCGGGCCTCGCCTGCAGCGAACACCAGGGGGAAGGTCCGCAGCACGGCGTAAACGCCGATCTTGGTTAGCAGCCCGCTGAACAGGGCGGCAATCGAGATTGGAAAAGTGTGGTACGTGTCGGGCAACCAGAACCAGAGGGGGAAGAACGCACCCTTGAGGCCGAACACGATGAGGAGAAGGACCGACAGACCGGTGAAGCCAGTGGGCAGAGGTACCCCGGCTTCGGTTCGCTCGACCACCATCCGGGCCAGGTCAGCGATGTTCAACGTGCCTGTCATCCCGTAGACCAGGCCGGCTGTGATGACGAAGACTGTCGAGCCGACCAGGTTCAACAGGAGGTATTTGTAGGCCTGCGCCATCTGCTGGCGGGTGTGGCCGATGGACAGCAGTCCGTATGAGGCCATCAGCATGATTTCGAAGGCCACGAAGAGGTTGAAGAGGTCGCCGGTCAGGAAACTCTGGTTGACACCCATGAGCAGTAGTTGGACCAGCGGGTGGAAGTACCGCCGCTCGATTTGTGGGTCAATCAGGGAGAAGCCGTGGATGGAACAGCTGATGGCCACGATCAGGCCGGCGCACAACAGGAGGCCGGACAGGCTGTCGAAGACCAGCGTGATGCCGAACGGCGCTCGCCAGGACCCCATCTGGGAGACCATCACCTCGCCGTCCCGGATACGCACCAGCCACGTTAGGGCCAGGGCCAGCATGGCCAACTGGCTAGTCAGCCCGAGTACCCGTTGGTGGATTGGATGGCCTATCAGGGCGACTGACACCACGGCGGCGGCCAAGGGGATCACCACCAGGAGGCCGAGCAGGTCGTTGGTCATCGGTCGTCGCCTTCAGGCCCGGGATTGGAGCGGCCCAGGGTGGCTAGCTCGTCGACGTTCAGGGTGCCGGTCCGACGTGCCGTCACGATTAGTAGGGTCAGAAGGAAGCCCATCACGGCGAAGTTGATGACGATGGCCGTGAGGATTAGGGCCTGGGGGAGGGCGTCGACCAGGTCCGATGATCCGAGGATGGGTGGATTTCGCAACCCGCCGCCGGGCAGCACTGGCGACCCACTCATGGCGATGATGGCCAGGTTGGCGCCGTGCCCGAGGACGAACACGCCCATGGCCACTGACTTCAACTCGCGGGACAGCATCAGGTAGATGCTCACCGTCACGAGGACGGCTACACATACGGCGAGCACGGTGGTCATCGCTCCGCCTCCTCATCCAGCCGGCTGATCATCCCGATGGCCACGCCGACTACCACCATCAGCACTCCCAGATCGAAGGCCGTGGATGAGACAAGGTGTAGGTCGGCGTTTCCTAGGTGGATGGAGGTTGTAGCGGACCTCAGTACCGGATTGCCAGCCACTAGGGGCAGGGCGGCCACGCCAACTGCCAGGCCCAGGCCGATGAAGACCAGCCAGCGGGGGTGGAGGGGCACCAGACGGTGGAAAGCTCGGTACCCGTACGACATCCGGTAGGTACATAGACCAACGGAGGCCACCAGGCCGGCGATGAAGCCGCCGCCCGGCCCGTTATGCCCCTTAAGGGCGGCATAGACAGCGAACAGGAAGGTCAGGGGCAGGATCAGGCGGACCGCCGTCCTCAGGATCACTGAGGACGTTCCGCCGATCGGTCCTCCGACCGACCATCGGGTCCGGCGCAGGAAGGGCCTCACGGTCCGTCCTCCGTGGTGGCACTTTGGACGGGTTCGTCCCGTAGCCAGCGACGACTGGGCAGCATCGACCACACCCCGAGAGCCGCGGTGGCTAGCACCGTGATCTCACCCAGGGTGTCGAAGCCCCGGAAGTCGACGAGGATCACATTCACGATGTTGCGACCTTCTCCGCCCCGCCCGTTGGTGATTACCGAACCCTCCAGACTGTGATCCTCGAAGAAGGTCCCGAGGGTCGGAGTGTCGCTGGCCCGATGTTCTGCGGCATGACCGGCCAGCAGGGTCATCCAGCCGATGGACAAGCCGACGACGGAGGCCAGGGCCAGGCGGGGTAGGACCCGAACCTGAGGTCGCCGGTCGAGGGGAGGGAGCAGCCGTAGGACCAGCAGGAACAGGATTACAGAGATGATTTCGAACATGAGTTGGGTGAGGGCTAGGTCAGGGGCTTGGTAGAGGATGTAGAGGCCCACGACGGCAAAGCCGCTGGCTCCCAGTACCAGGACCCTGACGACGCGCTCCTCGACAAGGGGCAGGGCAATGGCCGTGGAGCACACCACGGCCCCGAGCAGGAGTCCGGTAGGTGACTCCAAGGGTGACATCGAATCGGGCGCGCGCAGCATGTCCGGATCGATCCACGCCGCCCAGCCGATTCCCAGAAACAGGGCTCCGAATACCACCGTAAGGTAGAGGCGAAGGTGGCCTGTCTGGACGGTGTGGAAGGCTCGGTGCCCACCGCGGAGGATGCCTCGGTAGGTGGCTGGCCATAGGCCGCTGTGGGGGTCGATCCGCTCGCCTCGCAGGCGAGGCGAGAGCCCGAGGGCTGTTCCACCGACGATGGCTATCGCCGAAAGAAGCAGTGGTAGGCCTGGGTGGAGGAACGGCTCCCACGGCCAGGGGAGCCCGTCTGCGAACGCCTCGGCGTGTCGATTCACTTCCAGCGGACGCGCTGCAGCGTTCCAGACCGGTGGGAGAAGTCCCCCGACGTACTGGAGGGCGACTAAGAGGGCGGCTGGTAGCCACAGCAGAATCGACCAACGGTCGGTGATCGGCCCACCATTGATGGGAGCGTTCGGTGCCTCGTCGGGCCGTAGGCCCGGGCCTCGACCAAGGATGGTGGTCGTTAGGCGGACGAAGATAGCTACGTTGCAGGCCGCAGCGATCACTCCAGCTGCGCCAACCAGGGCCAGGGCGGGCCGCCCGTCGGCGGCGTGCCGAACTGCATCGAAGAACAGTTCTTTGGCCACGAAGCTAAGGGTCCCGGGCCCCCCGGCCAGGGCGTAGCCGGCCAGTAGCAGAACTAACAATGAGGCCCGAGTCCCGCCCCGGGAACGTCGCCACAGGCCAAACAGGTCGGGAAGCCGCTTGGCGCCGGCCAGCACCCCTAGGGCTCCGGCTACCAGAAAGAGAGGTGCCTTGTAGAGAGCGTGGTTGGCAATCTGGGTCAGGTCCCAGTCGATGGCCGGATCGCCGTGGCTGGTGGTGGCACCGCCCATTCCGTAGGTGGCGATTAGGAGTCCCAGCTGGCTAACCGTGGTGTAGGCAAAGATCCGCTTCAGGTCGTGCTGGCGCAGGGCCAGGACAGCCCCCAGGATCATGGTGGTGGTACCAATCGCCGTCACCAGCGGTACCCAGGCAGCCAGCACACCAAACACCGGGAGCATGCGGCCCACCAGGAAAACCCCGGCTTTCACCATGGTGGCCGAGTGGAGGTAGGCCGACACCGGTGTCGGTGCCCGCATGGCTCCTGGCAGCCAGTCGTGGAGGGGCCACTGCGCGCTCTTAGCTGCCGCACCGGCGAACATCAGGGCGAACGAAGCAGCTACCGCCCCGCTCGGGTCCAGAGTCGCTGCACCCCCGATGACCTCACTCCACCGCCAGAGATCGGTAGTCCCGCCCAGGAGCAGGACCCCGCCCAGTAAAGACAGGCCGCCCAGGCCGGTAGTGACGAAGGCCTGCAGGGCCCGGCGTCCTGCCTCGGGGTCGTCGCGGTCCCAGCCGATAAGGAGGAACGAACTGATTGAGGTCATCTCCCAGAACAGGACAGTCAGCAGAAGGTGGTCGGCCAGAACGATGCCCAACATGGCGCTAGTGAAGAACCCCAGGGTGGGTAGGAAACGGGCCAACGCAGTGTCGTCTGGCCCAAAGAAGGCCCGGCTGTACAGGACGACCAGGACACCTACGCCGGCGATGAGGAGAGCAAAGAACGTGCCAAGCCCGTCGACAAGAAAGCTCACGTCGAGGTGAAGGCTGGGAACCCAGGCCAGAGCGTCGGTGGGCGTACCGTTGGTGGACAGGCCGTGGCGCTGTAGGTGGATGGCCAGCAGCACTAAGGCCAAGATCGGGCCGACCGCTGCCACTAAGGGGCGGGCAAGCGTCCGGCGACCTGGCAGCACCATGGAGGCCAGGCCGGCCAGAACGGGAGCACCGACGGCTAGCAGCACCAGAATCGGAGAGGCCATCATCACGGGGCACATTCTGGGCGCTGGTCCACGTTCGCGCGGGCATCGTTCCATCCGGCGCGTTGGTGCAGACTGGGAGCCAGACGGATACACGAGTTGGGAGTGATCCGATGACCAGTGCCGAGACGACCATGGCCTACCTGGACGAGGCCCAGGTACGCGTCGATCTGGCAGCCTCCTTCCGTTTGGCGGCGGGCATGGGACTCCACGAGTCCGTGGCCAACCACTTCAGCGCCGCCGTGTCTGCTGACGGTCGACGGTTTCTGTGTAACCCGAGGTGGCGTCACTTCAGCCTGGTCCGGGCCAGTGAGCTCATCCTGTTGGACGCCGATGACCCGTCCACCATGGACCGTCCGGATGCCCCGGATCCTTCGGCCTGGTGCATCCACGGGGCCATCCATGCCCGGATTCCAACGGCCCGGGCCGTGCTCCACTGCCACCCGCCATACGCTACGGCCCTGTGTGGACTGGCCGACCCGACCATTCCACCGCTGGACCAGGCCACGGCCCGCTTCTGGGGCCGCACGGTCTACGACCAGGAGATGGCCGGTCCGCCAGACGATCCGGCCGAGGGGGCCCGAGTGGCCGAGGCCCTGGTCGGCAACTCTGTGATGATGATGGGAAACCACGGCGTGACGGTGGTCGGAGAGTCGGTGGCCCACGCCTTCGAGGACCTGTATTTCCTGGAGCGGGCCTGTCGGACCGTGGTCTTGGCCCTCAGCACAGGGCGGGAGTTGCGCCCCATGGACGACGACCTAGCCGATTCAGTGGTGCGTATGTGGACCCGGTTCGCTGACCAGGGCGTGGCCCACTTCGCCGAGCTGAAGTCTTTACTCGACCGGGACGACCCCTCCTACCGCGACTGATGACTCGTGGCTGACGGGGCTGAAAAGCGGATCGCCAATCGAGCGCTGCTGGAGCACGTCATCTCGCTTTACGGCACCGACCGGGCTGGGGAGTTGGCCGGTTGCTACACAGAGGACTGGGTCCTGGAGTTGCCTTTCGGTGACCCGCCCCAGTGCCTCAAGGGCGCCGGTGAGGTTCGGGACTACCTGGCTGGGCGTTCGGGCGCCTTCGTGTTCACCCTGCGGCTGACCGCCGTGCACGAGTGCGTAGACCCTGACCTCCTAGTGGCCGAGTACGAGAGCGATGGCCACGTTTCCCACAACGGGAGGCCCTACCGCAATACCTATATCGCCCTGTGGCGCTTCCGGGATGGTCGGGTCTGCGGGGTTAAGGAGTTTCCCAACCCGATGGTGGCTGCCGAGGCCCTCGCGCTAGGTCCGGTCGATGAGCGGGGGGACGACCTTCCGGAGGACGAAGAGGAGTGACGGCCCACCGACCGCCGTTTCCGGTCGGATGGTTCGCGGTGGCCGCCCTTGCTGATTTACCGGTCGGCACCCTGGTGCCACTAGCCGCTTTCGGCCAGGACCTGGCTATGGGACGGACAACCGACGGGCGGACACTGGTCACCCACTCGTTGTGCCCCCACCTAGGAGCCAACCTGACTGCTGGCGGCCGCATCGACGAGGACCAGGTGGTCTGCCCGCAGCACGGGTGGTGCTTTGGCTACGACGGGGCCTGTACGTGGAGTGCTGGCGAGCCGACTCCCGACACGGCCCGGTTGAGGGTATGGCCGACCGTGGTGGCCGCCGACACGGTGCTGGCCTACCACGGTCGGGATGGCGAAATCCCGTCGACTGATTCGCCGCCGGTGGTCATAGAGGGTGTGGCGCGTGTCGAGTCCCGACAGGATCATCCGGAGGACATGCTGGTAGGCCTGTTGCGGGCCGCCGGTGTGGCTAACGGCGAGGCTGACGGCGACAGTTGGTCGGCAACGGCAGGTGATGGAAACCCGATCGTGGTTTACGGCCCGGGCACCGTCGAGCACCGTGACGGAGCTGGCGGGGCCTCGGTCGTTTACGTCACCCCGGTCAACGGGTTCTCGATAGCTGTGCGGTCAGCCGAGCTAGATCCTTCACCCATTGTTGGTGACGGCGACCTTCCGGGCTTCCGAGACTGGTACCGCCGCTTCGACCGGTCCTCGGCTCAGCGGATCCGGCCCGCCCGGTCGGGTCGCCGGGCCCGACCACGGAAGGTCTGACCGGGTTCAGCCGGTTCGGCCCACGAACCCCTCCAGGCCGTAAGGGAGGTACGGCCCCACGACGAGTTGCTCCAGGACGCCAAGGCCCACCCGATCACCCAGGGTGGCTCGCACCACGTGCTGACAGTGCTGGTTTTCGAAGGCCTGATCGTCCACCTCGGCTAGGTCCCACCGTTCGCCATCCATGGCCAGCTCGCCCTTCCACGCCCCGTGGCCCCACTCGGGGTGGTGGTACCCGATGCCCTTCATCCGGAAGGTGAAGAGCTTTTCCAGGCGGACCTCGTGACGGCTGCCGTCGTCGACGGCGCTGAACGCCAGGTTGGCCGAACGGACCATCCGACTGCCCTCCTCGAACTCCAGCTGGTGCTCGTGGGACCGCATGTGGCGAGTAGCCGGGTCCTCGATACCGGGGAGGTCGGCCAGCGTGTTGTAAGTGGGCATCAGGGCGCCGACGCTGGACAGGGGTCGGCCCTGGGAGTCTTCGAATAACTGATAGTGGAGGCAGAGATCGTCGAAGTTCAACGGGGCCCACAGGAAGAACAGGCTGTTGCGGGCCGGCGGGGCGGGAGCACCACGGGGGTCGCCGCCGGCTAGCGGTCGAATGCCCCAGGACCGGTCCTTGGTGCCTCGTGTGGTAGCCGAGTCGAACTCCAGGCGACGACCGTCAACGTCGATCCACCCGCTCCACCGTCCCATCTGGGTGAACCGGGTGGTGTCCATGGTCCGTCGGATGGCACCGCCCCAGTGGTGTCGGGGCTCCTCGACATTGCCCGTCCGGCCCTCGAAGGTGAGATCGCAGGCGAACCCGGTCTCGTTGGGCTCCAGTACCACCTGGCAAGACTTCATGGGCTCCAACACCTCAAGCCGAAACGGCCCCACCTGCTGGTCGGTCGGGTCCCCTTCGGCCCGACACGAGGCGTGGAAGGCGTGCTGCACGCCGTCGACGATCACGCTCAGGCCACAGTCTCGGATGCCGAGGTGCGGGTAGTAGGCGGTCCCGATCCCAAAGAATCGGTCGGCGTCGGTCGTGTAGCCGTTAAACCAGTAGCGCTCGTATACGTCGTTGTCGCTGGACGCTGGAGTAGCGATGGGATCCGGAGTTTGGTGGATGGGGTAGTCGTCGAACCTCGAGAGCATGGTGGTGGTCCCGTCCCGGGAACGTCGGCTAGGCGGCCGACCGGGGACCGCCCCGCTCGCCGGGCCAGCGCGAGCCACCGATAGTGTCGGCGTACGGCCAGAAAGCGTCGGGGTCCAGCGGCCCGGCGTTGGTGATCTCCCGTTCCTTGTGCAGGGACGTCACCAGGCGGGCTTCAATGATCTCCTCGACCGGGAGTAGTTCGGTGTACGGGTCCCAAGGGCTTTCCCGGAGCACCAGGTTGCCTTCCAGGGCCTCGACATGAATCGGCTCGCTGACCTGTCGCACGTGGACCACGTGAGGCGGGTAGTCCCACTGCCCCTCGGCTCCTCCGACGGCTCGCGAGTACTTGGTCCACCACTCGTTGTGCTCAAGGTCAGTGCCGTCCGTCGGGACCTCTCCGGTGACTGTGCCCCGGTACTCCAGGAACGTATAGCCCTGGTGGGTGCAGGTGGCCTCAATCCGGTCGCCCAGCCGGAAGTAGCGGATGGAACAAGGGAACTTGGGCTGCCCGTTGGTCTCGGCGCTGATGAAGATGGCCGCCTCCTGGTCAATGCCGATGCCCAGCGAATACTGGCCCACGACGCCGTTCCAGGAGGCGTCGACCTTGGTAGAGACGCCGTACTCGGGCTCACCGCGGATGGGAACGCAGTAGACGCCGAGGTGGACGTCAGGGCTGCCTACTGGGTCGATTCCCGGAGGTAGCAGGGCGGCCACCCGGTCCGGGTCGGTCCGGTAGGTGATGTTTAACTTTGGATGGGCGGCGATCTCGCCGGGCCTGGCAGTAGGGGCGTCGGTCACGGGGTCTCCGGTTGCTAGTCGGGGTGGGCCTACAGCCTGTCCGACCTTCGGGTCCGAGGCCCAATCGGTCCTCAGCCGCTAGTCGTCAGGTACGTCGGTGCCGCTTCTCCTTAGCAGCCAGTTGTTCGGCAATCCGGACGTCGTTTCGTTGCACGGCTGTCTTGGCCACCACCATGGCCAGTTGGACGATGGTGAAGATGATGGACAGTGCCACCAGGACCGGCCAGCCGATGACCAGGCCGACCACCAGGGCGAGCAGTCCGACGACCGTGGAGACAATCACGGGGCGCACCCTACGACATGGCCCCGGGTGGTAGTCAGAAGTCGCCGGCCTCTCGGCGAAGGTCGACTAGGGCGCCCTCAGCTCGGGCTAGGTCGGCTGGCGACATGCCGTCGAGGCCGAAGCCGATCTCGGCCAAGGTCTCGGCCGCCTTGACGACTCGATGCCGTCCAGCAGGCGTGATGCAGGCCAGGGTGGTGCGCCGGTCCGTGGGGTGGGGGATCCGGTCCACGAGGCCATCGGCCTCCAGGCGGTCGACGGTGTTGGTGACACTGGTCGGGTGGACCTGAAGCCGGTCACCGACCTTGCCTAGGGGCATCGCCCCCTGGCGGCTGAACCATAGGAGGGCCAGGGCTTCGAACCGGCTAAAGGTGAGGCCGAGCGGCTCAAGGGCGTTGTCGATGCGCCGCAGCAGGATCTGGTGGGCCCGGGTGATTGCCGTGGCGGTAGCCATTTGATTGGTGGCACCCCATTTGTGGGCATCCCAGTTCCGGCGGGCCTCGAAGATCGGGTCGAAGGGGAGAGGCACGACGACCATATTAGCAATGTAGTCGGTTGGCAGATAGTCGGAAGTCCTAGTATTATGGGACTATGACAGGAAAGACTTTCCGGACCCTGTCGGGTATCCCGGTCGAATCTGTATACGGGGACGGACCGCTGCCCGGCGAGTTCCCCTACACCCGGGGCGTGCATCCCGACATGTACCGGTCCCGCCTCTGGACCATGCGCATGTTCGCCGGGTTCGGTACCGCCGAAGACACCAACACCCGGTTTCGGGAACTCCTGCGATCGGGAGGCACCGGGCTGTCTACGGCCTTTGACATGCCCACCCTTATGGGCCGCGACTCGGATCACGAGTGGGCCCTGGGTGAGGTGGGCAGGGCCGGTGTCGCAGTGGACACCGTGGAAGACATGGCGGACCTGTTCGCCGGGATCGACCTAGGGGCCGTCTCCACGTCCATGACCATCAACGGTCCTGCTCCCATCCTGCTGGCCATGTACGTGGTCGTGGCCGAGGAGTCCGGTGTGGAGCGTTCCCGCCTGGCGGGCACGCTCCAGAACGACATCCTCAAGGAATACCAGGCCCAGAAGGAGTACCTGTTCCCGCCCCGGCCGTCGGTTCGCCTCGTTACCGACGTCATTCGGTTCACCACGGCCGAGATGCCCCGGTGGAACCCGGTATCGGTCTCCGGCTACCACATCCGGGAGGCCGGCTCCACAGCCGCTCAGGAACTGGCCTTCACTCTGGCCAACGGGTTTGCATACGTGGAGGCGGCCTGCGCCGCCGGTCTTTCGGTGGACTCCTTTGCACCGCGGCTGAGTTTCTTCTTCAACAGCCACGTGGACTTCTTTGAGGAGGTGGGTAAGTTCAGGGCTGCTCGTCGCATCTGGGCCCAGTGGATGCGCGACCGCTATGGAGCTACCGACGAGCGGAGTCTCAAGCTCCGATTCCACACCCAGACGGCCGGGGTGTCGTTGACCGCACAGCAGCCCGAGGTCAACATCGCCCGGGTGGCGCTCCAGGCGCTGGCCGGTGTGATGGGGGGCACCCAGAGCCTCCACACCGATAGCCACGACGAGGCCTTGGCTCTGCCCACCGCCGAGGCAGCCCGCATCGCCCTGCGAAGCCAGCAAGTCATCGCCCACGAGACCGGCGTGGCCAGCGTGGCCGATCCTCTGGGGGGCTCTCACTACGTGGAGTGGATGACCGACGAGCTGGAACGCCGGGCCGAGGAGGTGTTCGCCCACCTGGACGAGTTGGGTGGGGGGTCGCTGCTGGAGGGTGTCTATGCCGCTATCGAGTCCGGCTGGTTCGTCGGTGAGATCGCCGACGCTTCCTACCGCTACGAGCGGGAGGTCAACGCCGGGGATCGGATCGTGGTCGGGGTCAACGCCTTCACCGAAGGCAATGACTCCCGGCAGGCCGAACTTCTGCGTATCGGCCAGGAAACTGAAGACCTCCAGTGTCGACGGCTAGATGCCGTTCGTCGGTCCCGAGACGACCGGGCAGTGGCCGCCTCTCTGTCCCGGGTGGCCTCAGACGCCGCCGAGCCGACCACCAACCTCCTGCCCGCCCTCCTGGAGGCCGTCTCGGTTCGAGCCACGTTGGGCGAAGTGGTTGAGGTCCTGGAAGGTGTCTTCGGGACCTACGTGGAACGGACCGTGGTTTGATGTCCGGCGATTCCCCAATCCGGGTCGTGCTTGCCAAGTTGGGACTGGACGGGCACGACCGGGGCCTGAAGGTGGTGGCCCGGATACTGCGAGACGCCGGTATGGAGGTCATCTATCTAGGTCTCCGCCAGACCACCGAGACCATCGTGGACGCTGTGGAGCAGGAGGATGCCGACGTGGTGGGCATTTCCATGCTTAATGCCGGCCACCTAACCCTGGGACCCCGAATAGTCGACGCCCTGGCCGACGCCGGGCTGGACGTCCCAGTGGTGATTGGCGGGATCGTGCCCGACGAAGACCGTCAGGCCCTTGCCGACGCCGGGATAGCCGGGGTTCTCGGCCCGGGCGCCCCGGCCGAGGAGGTGGTGGCCGGCATCCGGGACGCGGTGGCCACCCACGGCCGGTGAGCAGGGGATCCTCCCGGGAGCCACCCGTGGTCGGTAATCGAACTGTTGCCCAGCTGGTCGCTGCCGCACGGGGTGGCGAACGCCGGGCAACGGCACGGCTCCTGACTCTGGTCGAACAGGGAGGCCAGCTGGCCGACGAGGTGGCCGGGGCCACTCACCAACTGATCGACAACGCCCACGTGGTGGGTGTGACCGGTCCACCGGGGGCCGGAAAGTCCACTCTGACTGCCGCCCTCACCACCCTGCTAGCCGATCGGGGCCGCCGCCCGGCGGTGCTGGCCGTCGATCCCTCATCTCCCCTCACCGGGGGCGCCATCCTGGGTGACCGAGTCCGGATGGTCGAGGCCACTGCGGCCGGCGTTTTCATTCGCTCCATGGCCACTCGCGGCCACGCTGGGGGCTTGGCTCTCGCCGTTCCCGGCATGGTCCGGGTGCTGGACGCCGCAGGTTTCGATCCGGTGGTGGTGGAGACGGTGGGCGTAGGCCAGGTGGAGGTCGATGTAGCTGCAGCGGCCGACACCGTCCTGGTGGTTGTCACTCCGGGCATGGGCGATGCTGTACAAGCCAACAAAGCCGGTCTGCTGGAGGTGGCCGACCTGTTCGCCGTTAACAAGTCGGATCAGCCCAACGCCGCCGATGCTCGTCGTGACCTAGAGCTTATGTTGGACCTCTCCGAGCTGACCGGCCACAGACGGGCCGGAGTTCCGGAGCGCCCCGCCATCGTGACCACGGTGGCCACCACCGGTGGAGGGGTGGAAGAGTTAGCCGGGGCCGTGGACGATCATCTGGAGGTTCTGAGATCCAGCGGGTCTCTGGCCGTCCGGCGACAAGATCGTCGGGGCGCCGAGGTTCGCTCCCGGCTGGACCACCTCCTCCTGGAAGCCTCCGCAGCCGCCGTAGCGTTGGCATCAGTCGACGGGTCGGCGGATGGGGAATCTCCGGGTGCAACGGCCAAACGACTGGCCGACCACCTGCTAGGAGGACCCGACCACAAACGGTGAATCCCTCGGAGCGCCGTCACGTTCGGGGGCCGTCGTTAGGCTGGGGAGCCGTGGTCTCTAACCCCCTTTCGCTCCCCGCACGCCTGTGGCGGGACCACGGTGAGACGCTCCTGCGCTTCTCCAGGGTGTCGTTGGTCAACGTCGTCGTTGGCCAAAGCCTGCTCTTCACCTTCCACAGTGTGGTCGGCTGGCCCGGAGCAGTCGCCAACATGGCCGCTGTCGCCATCAGCAGTTGGCCGGCCTACTGGCTGAGCCGGCACTACGTATGGGAGCAGGACCAGGGAGGGCACACGGTCGGCGAGATCGCACCCTTCTGGATACTCTCCTTCGCCGGACTCTTCCTCTCGACTGCTGTGGTCGGAGTAGTCGACTCCATCTTCGGCGGCGCCCTCTCGGTCCAGTTGGCTAATGCCGGAGCGTTTGCCGCCCTGTGGGTGGTCCGCTACCTGATCTTCCACCACGTGATCTGGGGGGACCGTTCGGGGAAGAAGGACGACGCCGGCTCTGGAGTCGACTAAGCCGTGTCCGCCGCCGATTCCGGTGGCCGGGAACCCAACGGTCGCCTCGCCGAGGTACTGGCTCACGCCGAGGCCGCCCGGGGCTTCATGCCCGTCGACGAGGGTCAGGCCCTGTTCCGTCGGGCTTCGGTGGTGGCCGTGGATGGGCCGTTCCTCGAGGTAGGGAGTTACTGTGGCCGCTCGACCTGCTTCTTAGGAGCGGCCGCCGAGGTCCGGGGCCGCCTACTGTTCGCCGTGGACCACCATCGGGGCTCCGAGGAGAACCAGGTGGGCTGGGAGTGGCATGAGCCTGATCTGGTGGACCCTGTCCTAGAGAGGATCGACACCCTTCCCGCCTTTCGTCGGACCATTCACGACGCCGGCCTAGAGGACACCGTGGTGGCCGTAGTCGGGGACTCACCCGCTATAGCCGCCGCCTGGGCCACACCGCTGGCCCTGCTGTTCATCGACGGGGGACACGGGGTCGAGCCGGCACATCGGGACTATGAGGGCTGGGTGCCCCACCTGGCTTCTGGGGGCACGCTCCTGATCCACGACGTGTTCGAGGATCCCGCCGACGGAGGCCGTCCGCCGTACGAGATCTGGCGTCGGGCCGTGGACTCCGGGGCTTTCGCCGAGGTAGACGCTGTGGGCTCGCTAAGAGTCCTGTGTCGAACCGGCCCCGGGAACTGATCGGAATGGCGAGTCAGGTATCAGTCGACCTCACGTACCCGGGGCTCCACGTCGATGATGTCGGGCAGGGCAGAGTGGTTGACGAACAAGCTTGACGCTGGGCTCGCTCCGCTGAGGGCGTCGGCGGCCAGGATCACGGCCGCCGCCGTGTACGTCGAGCACTCTCCGTCTGGGAAGGTCACCCGGTCCGGGTAGACGATCCCGGTTAGATAGCGACCGTCTGGTTGGCGCATGGCCAGGGTGGAGTGGAACAGGTCCGCGGCCGTTTCCCGGTCGCCGACCAGGAGGTGGGCCATGGCACACTCGCTGGTTTCGGCCGCCGTGGCCCAGTCCTTGTTGCCTACGCAGCGCACACCGTGGCCCTCCATCACGAACTTGTGGTACCGGTCGGCGAGGTGGTAGCGCGCCTCGTCGCCAGTGATGGCACCACCCAGCACCGGGTAGTACCAGTCCATGGCCCAACGATCCTTGGGGGCGAACGCCCCGTCGGGTTGGGTCCGGACCACATGGGCCAAGTGGCCCAACGAAAGCTCCCAGTCGGGTCGCTCGTGGCCAAGTTCCTCGGCCAGCGCCACCGCACAACGCAGGCTGTGGCAGATACTGGACGATCCGGTCAGCAGGGCAAACGACCACGGGGTGCCGTCCGGGTGGCGTGCCCACAACACCTCGCCTCGTGGTGTCTGCAGGTCCAGGACGAAGTCGACGGCCCGTTCCACAACCGGCCACAGGGCTTCGAGAAAGCTCCGGTCGCCGGTCAGCAGCCAGTGGTGCCACACGCCGGTGGCCACGTAGGCGGTGACGTTGGCGTCGAACTTGGCGTCCTCGATCCCGCCGGCCAGATAGAACCGGTGCCAGGCTCCGTTCTCGTGTTGGTTCCCGATCAGCCAGCGATAGGCGGCCTCGGCCTCGTCCAGATGACCGGTGACGGCTAGAGCCATGGCCGCCTCCACGTGGTTCCACGGGTCGGCGTGGCCACCGGGAAACCAGGGAATCATCCCGTCGGGCAGCTGCCATTCAGCGATGGTCCCCGCTGTGCACCGCAGGTCCGCCGCCGAGACCAGGCCGGGTACTTCAGGCAGCGACACTTGTGGCCTCGAGTTGGGCTGTTGGCTGGTCAGCGACTGTCCCGGGCCGGCGTGCATAGATCACCAGGCTCTTGCCCAGTACCGGGGCCAGGAGCCGTTCGACGATCCGAGTGGTACGCGGTGCCTGGACGATGTCCCAGGTCAGAAACCGGTGGTACCAGCGCACCAGCCGGTTGTCTTCGATCGGGCGGTTCGGACCCACCGCGCACCGGAGCCACCAGTAGGGACTGTGCAGGGCGTGGACTCGGTGGTCGTCCTCCGGGACTAGCCCAGCGGCCGCCATCTTTCGTTGGAGCTCACCGGTGCCGTAGATGCGGACGTGGCCCCCCGGTTGGTTGGGTGCGTGGTAGTCCGCTGATAACGCCCAGCAGATGCGCTCCGGAAGATGGGCAGGGATGGTTACCGCCAACGTGCCGTCCGGACGAAGAACCCTGGCCAGCTCGGCTAGGGCACCGTCATCGTCGTCAATGTGCTCCAGGACTTCCGAGGCGATGACCCGGTCGAAGGAGTTGTCGGCGAACGGCAGTCGGGTGGCGTCGCCATTGGCCGTCTCCAGGACCACCCCTTCGGGCACCTCACCGTCGCCGTGCATTACAGCGCCGATGGCTCGCACCTCTCGGAGCTCGTCGAGGCCCAGATCACAAGCCACTACGTGAGTCCCCCGGCGTAACGCCTCGTAGGCGTGGCGGCCGAAGCCACAACCCAGATCGAGCATCCGCTCTCCGGCCCGCAGCCCTAGGCGGTCGTAGTCGGCGGTCAGCACGGGTTTGGATTCATCGGGTCGCTACTTCGTTCAGCAGCTCGCGGTATTGCTCGACAGTCCGCAGCGCCGTGTGGCGCCAGCTCCACTGGTCAATGACCCGTTGGCGGCCGGCGGCCCCAACTCGGGCCCGGGCCTCCGGGTCGTCCAGCACCGTGCGCAGCGTGGCCGCCAGAGCGTCGCTGTCAGCAGGCGGAACCTGGAAGCAGGTCTCGCCGTGCCGGCCGGTTACCTCAGGGAGAGCGCCGCCGGTGGTCGTCACCAGCGGCACGCCGCATGACATTGCCTCGATGGCTGGGAGGGAAAATCCCTCGTAGAGCGACGGTACGCAGGCCACCTCGGCTTCGCTGTAGAGCTCGACGATCCTCTCGTCGGGTACATCATGGACGTAGGTCACACAGTTGGTCAGGCCGAGTTCTTCGAACACGGTGGTTGAGCTGCTGTCCTCCCGGGGCCGGCCGATGATGACCAGTTCCACATGGCGTTCGGTTCGTAGCTTGGCTACCGCCTCCAGCAGGTACTTCAGACCCTTCATGGCTACGTCGGCGCTGGCCGTCGTGACGATGCGTCCCGGAGAGCGCTCCACGCTGGGGATGGGCAGGAACAGGTCGGGGTCCACCCCGACCGGAACTACGTGGATGCGGTCGGGGTTTACCCGGTGGTCGGTTGCGATATCGGTGGCCGATGATTTCGAAACCGTCATTACCCGGGGCATCCGGCGGGCCACTCGGGTCTGCATCCGGGTGAAGGCGTACCAGCGGCGTTTACCGAACTCCTCCCAGCGGGTCCGGGCGTGCTGGATTTCCAACCTCCGGTCCACGGTGATGGGGTGGTGGATGGTTGACAGGATGGGGAGTTTTTCTCGGGACTGAAGGAGCAGGAGCCCCCAACCCAGGCACTGGTTGTCGTGGACCAGATCGAACTCCCCGGGTCGACCTCGGAGGTGGTCCCAGGCCCGCATGCTGAACGCCATCGGTTCGGAGAAGTTGCCGGTGTTGAACGAGACGGTTTCGGCGATGTCCCATCGGGTCTTGAGCTCCCAGATTCGGGGCTTCCGCATCGGGAAGTGGTCGTTGTAGAGCTGCAGGCTGGGTAGTTCGACCAGAGGTACCCGCTCGTCTAGCTCTGGGTAGGGAGGGCCGGCGAGCACCTCGACGTGGTGGCCTAGGTCCACTAGGGCACGAGTCAGGTGGCGGGTATAGACACCCTGTCCTCCGCAGTGTGGCTTGCCGCGATAGGCGAGATAAGCAATCCGTAGGGGGTTGTCGGTGCCGGGGCCGACTGGAGAGGTGGGCATCTGACAAGTCTGGCGGTCCGTCCGGAAGATCCCTCCACCGGGCTGCGGTGCTGCACACTTCGCCCCTCTAGGGTCGCTGGGGTGCGGGCGCTAGTCCAAAGGGTTTCGCGAGCCTCGGTCGTGGCGGAAGATGAGTTGGTGGGCGAGATCGGGATGGGCCTGTGCGTGTTCGTCGGGGTCACCCACGATGACGGTCCGGCACAGGCCGACCGTCTAGTTGACAAGCTGGCAGGCCTGCGCCTCATGGACGATGCCGACGGGGTGATGAACCGGTCGGTGGTCGACGTGGGCGGTGCGGTCCTGGTGGTCAGCCAGTTCACCCTCTACGGCGACACCTCAAAGGGACGCCGCCCCACCTGGATGGCCGCCGCCCCACCCGATCGGGCTGAGCCACTAGTCAACCGGGTGGTGGCTGGCTTGCGGGAGCGGGGCCTAGAGGTGGCCACCGGTCGCTTTCGGGCCGACATGGTGGTTGACCTTGCCAACGAGGGTCCGGCCACCCTGATGCTCGAGGTCTGACGGCGGTGGGTTCGCCGATCGTTCATGGTGACCGGTTCGGGTCGGCGGCTGACGACTACGCGCGACATCGGGCTGACTTCCCGACGGCTGGTATCGACCGGATGGTGGCCCTAGGCGTTGGTACGCCGGGTCAGCGACTACTCGACCTGGGCTGCGGGACCGGTACCCTCGCCCGCCAGTTCGCGGCCCGGGGGTGCATTGTCACCGGTGCCGACGTGGACACCCGGATGCTCGCAGCTGCCCGCTCCCTGGCCGTTGACGCCGACCTACAGGTGGCGTGGTGGGAGTGTCCTGCCGAGGACACCGGCCTCCCGTCGGCGTCGTTCGACGTGGTCACCGCTGCACAGTGCTGGCACTGGTTTGATGGTGAGGCGGCGGCAGAAGAGGTCCGGCGTCTGCTTGTTTCCGGTGGCCTGGTGGCCGTGTGCGGGTTCGACTGGTTGCCGCTGTCCGACACAGTGTCGGGGGTAACCGAGGCACTCATTCAGGCTCACAACCCGTCTTGGAACCTGGGTGGCATACGGGACCCGGGCCCGGAGGTTCGTCGCCACCTGTCCGGTGCCGGCTTCGTGGTGGTCGAGACGTTCACCTTCGACGTGGACATTCCCTACTCCGTGGATTCCTGGCGACTGCGGATCCGGGCCAGTGCGGCGATTCTCGACCTGAACACCGCTGGGGCAGCGGCGTTCGACGCCGAATTGGCTGGGGTCTTGGCCGACCGGTTCCCAGGCGATTCCCTGATGGCTCCCCACCGGGTGTGGGCCTCAGTGGCCGTAGCGCCGCCCTGACCAGGGGGACCCGATCCAGCAGGCGACCCATGCCACTAGGGCGAGGACGACCATCGGTCGAGATCCGCCCCGGCTGGCCCATGTGAGGCCCCGGCGCATCTCCACCCGGTGGTGGAGCACGGCCTGCTCGCTCACGGCGGTGCGTTTCAGGACCCGGCCTCCCTCGTCGACCACAGCGCTGAAGCCGGTCGGCGCTACCTGGAGCACCCAGCGACCCGTTTCCAGGGCTCGGAGGCGGCTGGACGCCACCTGCTGGGTTTGGACCTGGGTCAGCCAATAGCTGGCTCCGTTCGTTGGGTTGAGGATGACTTCCGCTCCGTGGAGGACCGCGTCTCGTGACCGGTGATCGAAGAAGACCTCCCAGGAGATGGTGACGCCGAGGGTCCCCACCGAAGTCTCCAGGATCGCTGGCTCGGTCCCGGGGCGCAGGTCACGGGCCGGAAGCATGTTGGCGGCCACCCGCTCCACCAGATTCCGGAGGGGCACGAATTCGCCAAACGGGACTATCCGAACCTTGTCGTACCGATCGGCAACCGTTCCGTCGGGCTCGATCGCCGTCTGGTAGTTGACGTTGGCCGTTGGGTCGTCGTTGGCCCGGTGGAACCACCCAGGAACCAGTACAGCATCCAGGCGGGCTGCCTCAGCGGCCAGCACAGTCGAGGCGTCATCGGCGTATAGGTGGTCCTGGCGGCGCCATTCTCCGGTGGACGGCAGCGGAACCGGGTTGACCACGTTCTCCGGCCATACCACTAGGTCCACAGGAGCCTCTACCAACTGGTTCGCCTCTACCTGGCTCGCGAACACCTGCGCCGCTCCGGTAGGCGTGGCCCGGGTGCGCTGGGGCCCTCCGCCTTGAACGAGGGCCACGTCCAGGGTGCCGACCGTTGTGCCAGTTGGTGCCGTTGCGGATAGAACGGCCGCGGTCGCCAACAGTCCGGCCACCGCGGCGATTGTGGTTGCCGAGGCTCCGTCGGCCTTCCTCCCATCGGCCAGGGCAGACAGTCCGACCCCAATGGCCACGGTGAGGGCCACCAACAGGAGGGGTCCGGCCACCCGGACCATGGGGGCCAGAGGTCCGCCGGCCTGTCCCACAGCGATGGTGGCCAGAGGAACCCCGCCGAACGGCACAGTCCACCGGACGAGTTCGGCCAGGGTCACCGTGCCGACCAGACCCAGGCGTCGCCATCGACCGGACGGTACGAGAGCGGCAGCTAGGCCTATCCATAGTCCGTGGAGCAGGGAGGCGATGACCCAGCCGGGTGGTGTCAGGTCGACCATCCAGAGTGTGGAGGGAAGAGCCCAGACCAGGCCGGCTACCAGGCCCCGGCCGAAGCGCTGGCCCGCCGGCTGGTTAGCCAGCGACCGGTCGAGGAGGGCAATCCCGCAGTAGGCGGCTGGCCACCAACCCCATGGCGGAACCGATGAGGCGATCAGCAATCCGGCGAGCGGGGCGGGAGCCGAGGAACGCAGCCGGGAGTGGATTACGAAGGCCATGGGAAGCGGATCCGGCAGGCCGGGCCTGTCAGCGGGCAGACACCCCAAGACGCAGAATGCCGTCGATCGCCCCTACGCCCCGAATGTTCACCTCACCAACTTCCCGCACGTGGATCCAAGCGGGGAGATCGTCTTGTTCGCAACTGGCCAGGATCTCTCCTGGCTGGGCCACGGTGCAGAGCTTGGCGGCCAGATTCACCGGCTCGCCGATGTAGTCGTCCCCCTCAAACAGCAGGGCTGGACCAGTAGCCATACCGATCCGCAGATCCAGTTCAGCGACGTCCCCGAAGTGGTCGATCATGTGACCTCCCCAGGCAATGCTGGGGGTGGGTTCCGTGCCGACCAACATGACGCCGTCTCCCAGCCACTTAGACACTCTGACGCCCCGCTTGGCGGCTACGTCGCGGGACACGGCACGGAACTCCTCGAGAAGGGAGACGGCAGCGTGGGGTCCGTTCTCCCGGGTGTAGCGGGTGAAGCCGGTCAGGTCGGCGAAGCAGAACGTGCGAACGACCGACAGGTGGGCGGTGTCCGGCAGGTCGTCGGGATGCTCGGAACCGCTGCCCTGTCGGGCCTCGGACCACTCGCGTGCGGGGGTTGTCTCGGGGGCCACGTCCCCATCGAACCACGCCGAGCAGGAGAACGAGCGGTTAGTTCGGGGTTTTTCCCGATGTCGCGGGAGGGTGGTCAGGTGCGGTGGATAGCGGCGGCGGTTGCCGCCTCGGTTCCCGAACGGATGCAGGCCGGGATGCCCACGCCGTAGCGGACTGCCCCGGCCAACACCACCCCGGGTGCCCGATCGGACAGGTCGCGGTCCACTTCGGCTATCCGTCTAGCGTGCCCGACCGGGAACTGGACCAAAGATCGGGGCCATCGAGAAACCCGGAGGGCAGACGGTCGGGCATCAGTGCCCAGCGTGGTCGCCAGGTCGGCTAGAAGGGCCTCGCTCAGCGACCGGTCGTCCAGGTCGGCGGGTCGGTTATCGTCGACCCGGCCGCACGAGACCCGCAGGACTGTGTGGTTCCCGTCGTCCAGGTGGGACCACTTGCGGTCGGCAAAAGAGCAGGCGGTCATCAAGAGGCCCTCTGAGCGACCAACCAGGAACCCGCTCCGGTCCTCGGGCATCACCAGGTCGGCCCGCCGAAAGGCCATGGTGGCCAGCACCACCGAGGCGTGTACGAACTCGGCCAGGATCCCAGCACCGTCGGGGGCCACCGGAGCCAACAGAGCAGCCGCCGCGTGGGCTGGAGTGGCCACCACCACGGCATCGGCGACTACAGCCCCGCTATCGGCCGTGCCGACCGCCCAGCCGTCGGGGACCCGGTTGAGGGACACCACCGGCGTATTTCGGTGGACCCGGTCGCCGAGGCGTCCGGCTAGGGCTGCAACTAGCCGCCCCATTCCATCCCGGGGTGCGTTGAACACGGGGGCCGTCGGGTCGACTGACCGGTGGGTAGCCCGAAGTGAACCCAGCAGGCCGTCGCCAGACCGGGCGGCAGCTAGTAGTTGAGGCGCCATGGTCGTACAGCTGAGGTCGTCTGCTCGTCCAGCGTTCACCCCGCCTAGGAGTGGGTCCACCAGTCGTTCGTGGACGGCGTCGCCTACGCAGGCACGAACCACGGCACCCACGCTGAGGTCACCGTCTCCGAGTGGGACGTCGGGATGACCGGTACCGGCCAACCGGTTTAAGTCGGCTGCGTCCAGGATCCCTGGGGCCACGGTCGACGGATCCAACGGAAGGCCGAGCACGTTGGGCGCCGGGAGGGGTCGCAGGGCACCATCCAACCATAGGGAGGCCCGTCGGGCGCTGGGGACCACCAGCTCTTCGCCCAGACCCAGCTCGGCGCACAGGTCAGCCGCCCACGGCACCCGGACCAGGAAGGCGTCGGCTCCCTCGTCGACCTCTAGGCCGGTCCCCTCCAGAGAGCTAGTGGCCAAGGCACCGCCCACCCGCGGGTCAGCCTCCAGCACGGTGACAGTCAGCTCAGGGTGGTCGACAACTAGGCGGTGGGCAGCAGTCAGGCCGGAGATACCGGCTCCCACCACGACGACCCGGGAACCGACCACCGGTCAACTGCCGTTCGGGTGGGCGTGGACCTGTTCTACGACCCGTTCCAGGATCGCCGGGTCGGTCTCCGGAAGCACCCCGTGGCCCAGGTTGAACACGTGGCCCGGATGTCCGCCGTTGCGGCGCAGGACGTCGGCCACCTCGGCCTGTACTACCTCGGCCGGCCCCAGGCACACCGCAGGGTCCAGGTTGCCCTGAAGGACAGCGTTGGGACCGAGCCGGCGGCGGGCCTCGTCCAGGGGTACCCGCCAGTCCACTCCGATCACGTCGGCTCCAGCGCTGGCCATGAGCGGGAGGATCTCCCCGGTACCGACCCCGAAGTGGATACGGGGTACATCCAGGTCTGCGAGCCCTTCGAAGATTCGGCGGCTGAACGGCAACACGTAGCGTTCGTAGATCTGCGGGCTCAGGGCCCCGGCCCAGCTGTCGAAGAGCTGTATGGCCGATGCGCCGTTGGCCACCTGAGACCTCAGCGAGACAAGGGCCATGTCGACCAACCGGTCCAGGAGGGCGTGCCAAAGCTCGGGATCACCCAGCATCAGGGCCTTAGTGCGGCCGTATGTCCGCGACGGTTTCCCCTCGATGAGGTACGAGGCCACGGTGAATGGCGCACCGGCGAAGCCGATTAGTGGAACCGACCCGTCGGCCACCACCCGACGGACCGTCTCCAGTACGTGGGGGGTGTCCACCTCGGGCTCCAAGGGTCGCAGGCGCTGGAGGTCGGCGGTGTTCTCGAAGGGCCGGTCGACGACCGGTCCGATTCCCGGGTGGACCTCCACACCAAAGCCCACGGCATGGGCTGGAACCACGATGTCAGAGTAGAGAATGGCGGCGTCAACCCCGTAGCGCCGGACCGGCTGGAGAGTGATCTCGGCCGCCAGATCAGCGTCGGCGATGGCGTCCAGGATGCTTCCCGTTCCCCGGACAGCCCGGTACTCGGGAAGTGACCTTCCGGCCTGGCGCATGAACCACACCGGTGTCCGGTGGTGGGGCTCGGCCCGACAGGCGGCGAGGAACGGCGAATCGGCGTGCGGCGGACTCATGGGGCGACGCTATCCAGCAGCCGTCGGGCGGCCGCCGCCTCAGGTAGGGCGAGGCGGCCCAGAGTCGAGATACGGGACGCCTCGCACACCTCGGCCAGCCCGACGTCGGCCCGGTCATCCATCGGGCGTTGGGCTAGGTCAGTAGCCGTGGGCTCCAGGACCAGAACGGCCGCCCCCCGTTTCTTCACCGCCTCCACTTCTCGTCGCAGGGTCCGGCCGTGCCAGGCCCGGGCCAGCGAGCCAGTGTCGCCCGCCGGCCCGGCTACTCCGCCTACCGTCTTGGACGAAGCCACCACGACCACGTCTAGGGCCAGAGCGGCAACTAGGTCGGCGTTGGTGGTGGAGTGCACCCCACCGTCGACCAAACGCCGGCCGTCGACTTCCACCGGGGCGAACCACCCGGGGACGGCAGAGGACGCCTGGACGGCGGAACCAATGTCGGTGTCGATGTCGTCCCGACCGAGCACCACTCGGCGGCCTGAGTCCAGGTCCACAGCACAGATCCAGGTTGGGTGGTCGGGCCAGCGGTCGGAGTGCATCTCGCGCATTCGGGCAGCCAGGGAGGAACCATCGTGGGTGCCGATGGGGAGCAACCCGGCCAGGGGAACTACCGGCCGGGGCCGTCCGGTGGAAAGCAACTCGCGGACAACCAGCATCGGGTTGGCCGGAACTCGTCGGGCCGGTTGATCGGAGGGGTTCTTGAGGTCTAGCGGGGTCGTGACCCGGTCGACCAGGGCCTGCCCTTCGGCGGACAGCGGGGTGCGGGAGTAATAGAAGCAGTGATCGGCCGCCGAGAGCCCGGCCCGGAGACTGACCGCCGTGGAGGCCCCGGCCGAGGTCCCGACGACGACGTCGGCCGTCCGGGGATCCCAGCCTGTGGCCTCGGCGAGCGCGGCGAGGGTTCCGGCATGATGGGCGGCGGCATGGAGGCCGCCGGCCCCGAGGACGAGTCCGATCGTGGTCACGGGGCCATCGTCGCATGTCGGGCGCGAATTCCCGACCCGGCGGTGGGGTGGCGTCTTTCCAGACCTCCAAGGTCAGGTGCCCTTCACCCGATAGGATCGATCTTCGGCCGATTTCGGGGTTTCAGCCCCGGGGCAGCCAAGAGACACGGTCCACCGTCCTCCACAGGCTCGCTGATGACCACCGAACACCCCGAGATGGATGCCGAACAGGCCTACGTCGACCACGCCTAT
>JAZADL010000025.1:0-22248 GCA_036123635.1 Actinomycetota bacterium | reverse complement strand
GACCTGACGGTTTCCGCCTTCCGGGACCCGGTGGGCGACTGGGTCGGCCTCCGCGGCCTCCACAAGAACAACGGGGACGGCATCGGCCTGTCCGACGCCGTCCTCTACGACCTGGGTGGTCGGGTAGGCCGGGCCACCGCCTCCATTCTCATCGAACCCCGCTGAGCAGCCCGGTCGGCCGGTTTGCACCGGACCGGGGCCGGCTCCACGCTGGGGAAGTCCGACCACCCGTAGGAGGCCCCGTGGCACCGTCCGACGACCTGAACCCCGGCCATCCGGTCCGGGCCGGCAGCATGCTCTACACGCTGGTCGACCCCGAGCCGGGCCACGAGGTGGCCTACAACCGGTGGTACGAGCGAGACCACTTCTACGGCGGCTGCATGACCGGTCCGTGGTGTTTTGCCGGGAGCCGCTGGGTGGCGACCCGGGAACTCAAGGACCTGCGGTTCCCGGCTAAGGGAAACTCGATCAGCGATCCGGTCGACCGGGGTTCCTATGTGGCTATCTACTGGGTGGAAGACGGACACCACGACGACCACTTCGCTTGGGGGGCCGACCAGGTGGTGAGGCTGTACACGGCAGGCCGGGGATTCCAGGAGCGTCGCCACACCCACACGGTCCTGTACCGGCACCGTTCAAACCGATACCGGGACAAGGACCCGGTACCGGTGGACCTGGCGCTGGACCACCACTACGCAGGGATCGTCTCAGTGGTCGTCGAGCCGACCGGGGGCGCGGACCCCGTTGACCTTGACGCCTGGCTGGACAACGAGGGCCTACCGCCGCTGTTCACCGACGGGCCGGTGGCCTCGTGTGCCCAGTGGACGGCTGTGCCCCGCGATGGAATGACCAGCAACGCCCCCATGGATCTCGGCTCACCACCCCCCGGTCCAGACGCCACCATGCAGGTGTTCTTCCTGGAGGGGGGCCCCCAGGCCTGCTGGGACCGGTTCGTGGACTATGCGGCCCGTCTGGAGGCCTCCGGGGTAGGCCGGGTCACCTCCGCGGCGCCGTTCCTCCGGACCGAGGTCGGAACCGACCGCTACGTCGACGAGCTCTGGTAGCCGGTGGATGGCACGGTGCGGCCAGGGCCAGTGGGGCTCAGACCCCGGCCAGGGCCTCCACCACGGGGGCGAATTCCACCATGGCGTCCTCGTTGAGGCCGATGTAGGTCAGGCCCCAACGTTCCCGCCAGGCCAGCAGGGTTTCCACGCACTGCCCTGTCGAACCGACCAGAACGTGCGGGGAGGCCAAGGCCGCCTCGGCGTCTAGGCCCAGGGCGGGGGCCATGAGCTCGGCCAGGCCCACCGGATCGTCAGTGATCTGGGCCATGTGCACCCGGGTCTGGAGCTCGATGTCGTCCAACCGGCCGCCGGCCGCCTCGCGGATCCAGCCCAGCTTCTCGTCGGTGGCCTCAACGGTGGCCGTGGCCCCGGCACGCTGGTCGATCACCCCAGCCGCCATATTGGCGTTCAGCCCGACGATGTCGGCCTCCCGGGCCGCAAGGCTCAGCATGCGCCGTCCGCCACCAGCTAGCAGGAACGGCGGGTGGGGGGACTGGATACAGGTGGGCTGCCCGTCGTAGCCCCGCACGGTGTAGTGCTCACCCTCGAAGTCAAACGGGCCCTCTCCGAAGCAGTGCTTCAGAAGCCTCACCGCTTCGGCTAACCGAGCGATGCGCACCCCAGGCCGGTCTAGAGGAATCCCCGACTGGTCATAGTCGGTGGTCTTCCAGCCAGCTCCGAGGCCCAGCTCCAGGCGTCCGTCGGACAGCAGGTCCAGTGTCGCTGCCTGCTTGGCCAAAAAGAGCGGGTGCCGGAAGTCGTTGCCTAACACCAGCGTGGTGAGCCGTAGGTCGTGGGTGGCTTCGGCGGTGACGGCCAGAGCGATCAGCGGCGCCATCTCGGCGTCCAGATGGTCCGAGACCGAAAGGGCCGAGTAGCCGAGATCTTCGGCCCGACGGCCAATTTCCCGCCACTCGGCGGCCGGCCGCGGAGCCGAAGCCTGGACGCTGAAGCGGAACGTTCGGGTCATGTCGGGCCACCTTATGCCACACCGGAGTACCACCCCGAGGGCACCCCAGAGCCCGTCGCCAGCCACCGGTAGGGTGCGCCCGATGGCTCTCTTCGACCCGGACCCGGTCCCCAACGGGGTGAGTCCCCATCCGGCGGAGGGGTTGTCCGAAGGCCTAAACCCAGCCCAGCTAGATGCCGTCACCCACCCGACGGGTCCCCTACTGGTGGTGGCCGGGGCCGGCTCGGGAAAGACCCGGGTCCTGACTCGACGCATCGCCCACTTGGTAGGGGAGCGAGGGGTATCACCGTTTGCACTGCTGGCCATCACCTTCACCAACAAGGCGGCCGAAGAGATGAAGGAACGGGTGGCTGCTTTGGTGGGCCCGGTGGCCCACCGGATGTGGGTCTCGACCTTTCACTCGGCCTGTGTGCGGATCCTGCGCCGGGACGCCGAGCAGCTCGGATATCCGTCCCGGTTCAGCATCTACGACCAGGGCGACGCTGTGCGCCTCACTGGCCACGTAATCCGCGACCTGGACCTAGATGCCAAGCGGTTTCCGTCTCGGGCCGTCCACGCTGCCATCTCGACGGCTAAGAACGAGGGCCGGTCGGCGTCCACCTATGCTGAGCACGCCGTCGGCCTCTACGAACGCCACTTAGGCGAGGTGTTTGCCGAGTACCAGGCCCGGCTCCGTAAGGCGGGGGCCATGGACTTCGACGACCTACTGGACAACGCCGTCCAACTCCTCCGCGAGCATCCCGACGTCCTGGAGCACTACCGGCAACGGTTCGAGCACGTGCTGGTTGACGAGTACCAGGACACCAACCGGGTCCAGAACGACCTAGTGATGCTGCTGGGTGCTGGGCACCGGAACGTCTGCGCGGTGGGCGACAGCGACCAGTCCATCTACCGGTTCCGGGGCGCCGACATCCGCAACATCTTGGAGTTCGAGCGGACCTTCCCGGACGCCACCGTGGTGGTCTTGGACCAGAACTACCGGTCTTCGCAGACCATCCTCGACGCCGCCAACGCCGTAATCACGAAGAACCCGGGCCGTAAACCCAAGGAACTGTGGACGGCTGCGGGCCCTGGCGACCACATCGTCCGCTTCCGCGCCGACGACGAGGTAGACGAGGCGGCGTGGGTGGCGGGTCGCCTCCGGACGCTCCGGGCCGAGGGTCGCCCCTGGTCGGACCTAGCCATCTTCTACCGGACAAACGCCCAGAGTCGGGCCGTGGAGGAACAACTAGTCCAGCTTGGCGTGCCGTACCGGGTGGTAGGAGGTACCCGGTTTTACGACCGGCGAGAGGTACGCGACGCCATGGCCTACTTGAAGCTGGCCGCCAACCCGGCCGACGAGGTAGCGGCACGGCGGGTGCTGAACGTGCCACGCCGGGGTGTGGGTGACACCTCAGTAGCCAAGATTGACGCACGGGCGGTGGCTGACGGGGTTGGCTTCATGGAGGCCCTGAGGTCTGCCGAGAAGGCCGGTGTCACCGGACGGGCGATCACAGGGATCCATTCTTTCCTAACCCTGGTGGACGACCTAGCCGCCGCCCTGGACGACGGACCGGGGACCATCCTGGAACGGGCGTTAGACCGGTCGAATTACCTCGACGAGTTGCGGGCCGAACACACCATTGAATCCGAAGGTCGGTTGGAGAACCTGGCCGAGTTGGTTGGCGTGGCTTCCGAGTTTACCGACGTGGACGAGTTCCTGGAGCGGGTGGGACTGGTTGCCGACACCGACGATCTGCCCGACGGCGGGGAGGACAACGACGTCGGCCAGGTCGTTCTCATGACCATGCACGCCGCCAAGGGGCTGGAGTACCCGGTGGTCTTTGTGGTCGGGATGGAGGACGGCGTCTTCCCCCATCAGCGTGCACTCGGCGATCCGGACGAGCTGGAAGAAGAGCGTCGCCTGGCCTATGTAGGCATTACCCGGGCCCGTGAGCGACTGCACCTCAGCCACGCCTGGAGCCGCATGCTGCACGGCCAGACCCAATACAACCCACCCAGCCGGTTCCTGAACGAGATTCCCGACGATCTGATGGTCAACGCCGAGGAGAGCCGGACGGTGGCCCGCCAGGATGGCGGGTGGGGTAGTCGGGGCAGTCGGAAAGGCGATACGGCCTCGGACCGGGGTTGGTTCGACCCGACGCCTCCCCGCCACCGGCCGGACGACGAGCCGGCGGGCACGGTGTTCGGTGGTGGCCGCGGGCCCTCCGGGTCGGCGTCGGGCCCCTCGTCGACCGGCGCCCACGAGTTGGGCCTGCAGCCTGGCGACGACGTGGTCCACCGGGCCTGGGGTGACGGCGTGGTCGAGTCGGTACACGGTGAAGGAGACAGAGCCGAGGCGGTCGTACGTTTTGCCACCAGGGGCGAGAAGCGTCTTCTCCTGGCCTGGGCCCCCTTGGAGCGCCCGGGGACCTGAGGTCGTCCTGGGGGCCCACACCGGGACGGTGCACCGGTCCCGGCCGTTACGCTGCCCCAGTGGCCGGCCCCGGGGCCGGCCCCGGCCCGTGTAGCTCAGTCGGAAGAGCGATTCACTCGTAATGAATAGGTCCGGGGTTCGATTCCCCGCGCGGGCTCGTCTAGACCCCCAGCGCCCGGCCCGGCCTCGTGCCCCACCCGCTGACCGACCCCCTAGGATCTCACCCATGAACGTGTTTGCAGGAGTGATCTGGCACTACTGGCTAGCCGTACCGTTAGCCATCGGCGCTTTCGCCCTCACCGTGGCCACCCTGGTCGGCTATTTCCAGAAGGTCTCGTCCACCCGCTATCCCAGGCGCTGACCGCTGGTCGGGTTCCGTCCGGCCCCGCCCGTCGCGCCGATGTCTCCGACTGCCCCGTGAACGAGGTATTTGTCGACTGGTCCCTGGCCGAACAGGTGGCCGTTCGAGTCGCCGACCGAGCACCGTTCGGCGGAGCTCACCACCTCGAAGGCTTGGCCAGGGAGTTCGACGTCCACACGGCGCGTGCCGAGGACCTGGTCGCCACCACCACTGGGCTGCGGGCCCTATCGGGTGATGCTCGGGCCCGAGTCGTCGACCGGGCCGACTGGATTCGGGCCAACCTGGCTTCGCTGCAGCGTCTCTTGCGTCCGTTGTTTGAGCGGATGGCCGACGCGCCCGGCGGCGGCCCGTCGGCGCTGGCTTCCCGGATCGGAGCCGTCGAACTGGGAGCCGTACTGGGGTGGATGTCCACCCGGGTGTTGGGCCAGTACGACCTCTTGGTGCTGGAGGACGAAGCGGCTGAGGACCAGGATCTCGTCTACTACGTGGGCCCCAACTTGGTGGCCCTTGAGCGCCGGTACGCCTTTCCGACGACCGACTTTCGTCTGTGGCTGGCCCTCCACGAGGTCACCCACCGGGCCCAGTTCATGGGAGTGCCGTGGATGCGGGATCACTACCTGGGGTTGGTGTCGGGACTCCTGGACGGTGCCGAGACCGAATCGTTTGACCTGGCCACCGCCCTTCGGTCCTTGGTGGACCGGCGGCGGTCCGGGGATCCGGTCGATAAGGGGTCTGGGGGTGGCGTACTAGGGGCCATCTCGTCGCCCGAACAACAGGCCACCCTGGATCGGATCGCCGGCCTGATGAGCCTCTTGGAGGGGCACGGCGACGTGACCATGGGTCGGGCCGGGGAGGGCGTCGTGGAGGGTGCCGATCGCTTCGCCCGGGTCATGGCTGACCGTCGGCGCACCGCGTCCGGGGTGACGAGGGTCTTCCAGCGCCTAGTCGGACTGGAGGCCAAACTGGCCCAGTACGCCCAGGGCGAGGCGTTCATCGCCGCCGTGGAGGCCCACGGTGGCACCGATCTGTTGGACCGGGTTTGGGAGGACCCGTCCCACCTTCCCGGTCTCGATGAGATCCGCCAGCCCGACCAGTGGATCCAGCGGATGGCATCCGCCCCGGCTGAGCCAGTGGCCGGCTGAACGGAAGGTGGCGGTTGTGGCGGCATCCGACGACCCTGGCCAGGGGGCTGGCTTACGACCTACTGACCTGCTGGACCGCTGCGCCTTTCCCCCTGCCGGGACCCCGGTGGACTGCGCGGTGTCCGGTGGTCCCGATTCCATGGCGCTCCTGGTACTAGCTCTTGATGCCGGCCTGGAGGTCACGGCATGGCATGTCGACCACGGCCTGCGACCCACCTCAGCAGACGAAGGGGCATGGGTAGTCCAGACGGCCACCGACCGCGGGGCGGTGGCCCGCTCGGTGGTGGCCCCGGTGGAGCCGGGTTCGAACCTCGAAGAGCGGGCCCGGGACGCCCGGCGGGCCGCCCTCCCGCCTGGGGTGCTCACCGGGCACACGGCCGACGACCAGGCCGAGACGGTGCTGCTCAACCTGCTTCGGGGGGCCGGGGTGCCGGGAGCGGCTGGCATCGGGTCGCCACAGCGACGTCCCCTGCTGGCCCTGCGCCGCCACGAGACGGCGGCCCTGTGCACGGCCGTCGGCCTGCGTCCGGTCTGCGATCCCATGAACAACGACCCGCGTTTCGTCCGCAACCGGCTCCGCCATGAGGTGTTGCCGTTACTGGCCGAGATCTCGGGCCGTGATCCGGTGCCGCTGCTGGCTCGGCATGCTGCACGGGCCGGGGAGGCGGCCGGACTACTGGCCGGCCTGGTGGCCGACGTCGACCCGACGGACGTACGGTCTCTAGCCGACCTATCTGACGACCTAGTCCGCCTGGCCCTTCGGTCCTGGCTGACCGATCGTGACGGCGGCCGCTCGCCCGACGCCGCCTCGGTGGAGCGGGTGCTGGACGTGGTTCGGGGCCGAATCCGGGCCGCCGAGGTGGTGGGTGGCCACCGGGTGACTCGCTCAGCGGGCCGCCTCTCCCATGGGCACCGCTAGGGTCGGGTCATGGCCGTAGACCCGTCCGCGTCCGCCACGTCCGACGGGTACACCGCCGGTCGGCTGCTGGTCTCCGAAGAGGACCTCCAGGCCCGGATCCGGGCCCTGGGCGAGGAGATCACCGCCGACTACACCGGTCGGGCTCCGCTGCTGGTCGGGGTGCTCAAGGGCGCCTTCATGTTCATGAGTGACCTGGCCCGAGCTATTGACCTGCCGGTCGAGTTTGACTTTATGGCCGTGTCCTCCTACGGCCACTCCACCCGGTCGTCCGGGGTGGTGCGGATCGTTAAAGACCTGGACCTCGACCTGGCCGGACGCGACGTCATCCTTGTGGAGGACATCGTGGACAGTGGCCTGACCCTGAACTACTTGCGCCGCAACCTTCTAGCCCGTAACCCTGCCAGTCTCGAGGTCTGTGCCCTTCTGGTTCGGGAGAACCATCAGGTTGACGGGACCGTCCTTCGGTACGAGGGCTTCCGGGTTCCCGGCGACTTCCTGGTGGGCTACGGGTTGGATGTCAACGAGCGTTTCCGGAACCTGCCCGATATCCGGGTTGTGGCCTCGGAGTCCGACGACGGGGAGTCTGGGTGACCGCCGACGTGAGCCAACCGGTCGATCTAGACCGCATCGAAGCGGCGGTGGCCGAGATCTTGGTCGCTCTCGGCGAGGATCCCAGCCGGGACGGCCTACAGGAGACGCCGGCCCGGGTGGCTCGCATGTACGCCGAGGTTTGCAGCGGTCTGCATGAGGATCCAGCTGATCACCTCATTAGAACCTTCGATCTCGAACACGACGAGATGGTTATGGTCCGCGATATCCCCGTCTACTCGCTCTGCGAGCATCACCTGTTGCCGTTCTTCGGCGTGGCTCACGTGGCCTACATCCCGCAGAAAGGCGGCATGATTACCGGTCTCTCCAAGTTGGCCCGCCTTGTAGATGGCTTTTCCCGACGTCTACAGATCCAGGAGCGCCTGACCTCCCAGGTGGCCAGCGCTATCCAGCACACCTTGGAACCCCAGGGCACCCTGGTGGTTATCGAGGCTGAACACCTGTGTATGTCTATGCGGGGGGTCCAAAAACCGGGGGCGGTCACCGTCACCTCGGCCGTCCACGGCGTATTTCGGGACGAGGTTTCCACTCGCCTAGAGGCCATGAGGTTCATCGAGAAAGGTCGGCGCTGACCGGACGGGTCTGGGGGCCGAAACAGGTCGACGCTAGGGTCGACCCATGTCCACTCTGGCCACCGAGACTGCCCCGGAGGGATCAAACGCCGCCTGCCCTCCCGGAGGTGTTATGGGCGTTCTGAACGTCACACCGGACTCGTTCTCCGACGGAGGGCGCTTCCTCGACCATGGGGAGGCCGTGTCCCACGGCCGAGCCATGGTGGCCGAGGGGGCCGCCATCCTCGACGTGGGTGGGGAGTCGACCCGTCCAGGTGCCGCGCCGGTTGGCGTAGACGAGGAGGTAGCCCGGGTGGTTCCGGTGGTGGTAGGCCTGGCGGACCTCCCGGAAGTGGCTGACGGTCGGGTCCGAATCTCGATTGACACCCGCCACGCCGAGGTGGCCCGCCAGGCTGTGGCTGTCGGGGCCACCATCATTAACGACGTCAGCTCCACCCTGGACGGCGTGGCTGCAGACCTAGGCGTGGGGTGGGTGGCCATGCACATGCAGGGCGATCCGCGGACCATGCAGGATGAGCCGGCCTACGACAACGTGGTGGCCGAGGTCCGTGACTTCCTCGTTGACCGGGCCGAACGTGCCACTGCCGCCGGAGTGCCGGAGGTATGGATCGACCCGGGTATCGGTTTCGGCAAGACCATCGGCCACAACTTGGCCCTGTTGGCCCGTCTGGACGTTCTGGTGTCCACTGGATGGCCGGTGGCCCTGGGTGTCAGTCGCAAGCGCTTTCTTGGCGAACTCACCAGACGCAGTGACCAGCGGGGGGGCGACGAGGCGACAGAGCCGACCTCGGTTTACGACCGACGTGAGGCCTCGGTAGCCATGGCGGCTTGGGCCTTCCTACAGGGCGTCAAGGTGGTGAGGGCCCACGATGTTCGAGCCACGGTGCAGGCCTCAAAGGTGGTCGGATGACTCGAATCTCGGGCACCATGTCTCACGTGAACAGTTGGCACGGCACTCGACACGGGCGGAACATCCCATGAGGGGCAAGTGGGCGCAGGGGATCGTGCCTCGTGGTTTCACGTGGATCATCAAGGACCGCATCGCGGTCAGCGAACGGCCGGGAGGTTGCGGCGACGCCCACCGTCGGGTCCGTCGCCAGGAGGAAATCATCTGGATCCGGGAGAACGGCTTTGACTCCGTGCTCTCTCTCCTGGCTAGCGACCACAACCTCCACAACTACGACGAGTTGGAAATGGCCTGGTCCCACATTCCGTTCGGCGGAGCGTCCGACGGCCTGGCCTGCCTGGAAGAGGTGTTCCGGCGGATCGACGAACTAACAACCGACGGCCGGCGGGTACTGGTCCACCGCGAGGAACTCAACGACGTGGTGTGCGGTCTGATGGGTGCCTACCTGCTGCGGACCGGACTAGCCCCGACCGGCCCCCAAGCCATGTCAATCGCTGAACAGCTCACCGGTCGACCACTGGGCTTCCCAGGACGCGAAATCGTAGGCCTGGTGGCCGCGTCTGACGGGAGCGACGGGTGAGCGACCGGATCGAGTTGAGGGGCCTGCGCGTCTCGGCCGTCTGCGGCGTCCTCCCCGAGGAAAAAGCTCATCGTCAACCCTTCGAATTCGACCTCGACGTGTACACCGATCTAGCCGTCGCCTCTACCACCGATGACCTGACCGACACGGTGGACTACGGCGCCCTGTGCACTTTGGTGGCCTGGATTGCCGACCGGGAGTCGTTCGACCTGTTGGAGCGGTTCGCCAGTCGGGTAGCCGAAGACGTTCTGGCCACCGGGGGCGTGGAGGCGGTGACGGTGGTGGTTCGGAAGTTGTGTCCTCCGGTACCAGAGGACCTCGCCACCAGTGGGGTGCGGATCCACCGCACGGCATGAACCGCCGGGCCCTCCTGGCCCTGGGCTCCAACCTGGGTGACCGGTGGGCTCATCTCCGATGGGCAGTGGCCGCCCTGCCCGACGTAGTCGAGGTGTCAGCGGTTTACGAGACGGCACCCGTCGGCGGCCCAGAACAGGGCCCCTACCTAAATTGCGTGGTCCGCCTAGAGACCGACCTAGACGCCCGGGGTCTCCTGGAGGTGGCTCAGGACCGGGAACTGGCTGCCGGTCGGGTCCGGGACGAGCGGTGGGGGCCGCGCACGTTAGACGTGGACGTGCTCTGGGTAGACGGCCAGACGATCGACGAGCCCGACCTGGAGGTCCCGCATCCCCGTATGTTCGAGCGGGCCTTCGTACTGGTGCCCCTCCGGGACGTGGCACCGGACCTGGTGGGCGACATCCCCGACGACCAGGGCGAGATCGTGGACGTCGGGCCGCTGAATGCCGGTCCCCGGGATCCAGCGGCCTGATTGTGCCGATGTTGTGGTCGTGAGACCATCGTGCCGAGTCAGACTGCCGCCACCAGGAGTAGTTAGGTGACCGTCGAGGTGGTGGCCGGATGACCTGGTACGACGACCCGTCAGAGCGACGGTTTGCGCTACCGCAGGGGCAGGCTTGACCCGTGGACGAGATACCCACCTCTAAGGAACTGGTTGCCCACCTGGCCGTGCAGGAGGGTTCGGTCGAGCCGCTCGCAGATGCCGTTGTTGACGCCGTGGTGATGGCTCTCCACGAGGACCTCACCCCGGAGGGTGACCTCAGTGCCGCTCTAGTCCCGACCGACGCTCTGGCCGACGGGGTGTTGGTCAGCCGGTCGACGGGAGTCCTGGCCGGTACGGCGTGTGCCACGGAGACCTTCCACCAGGTGGATACGTCGATCGAGGTGACCTGGTGCCGGAATGATGGTGACCGGGTCGGCCCTGATGACGTGCTGGCAACCGTGCGGGGTCCACTGGCTTCGGTCCTGACCGCCGAACGCACGGCACTGAACTTCTTGGGTCGCCTCTCCGGCGTGGCAACCACGACGGCCCGGTGGGTCGACACGATGGCCGGGACCGGGGTGCGGGTCTGGGACACTCGAAAGACCACCCCGGGACTCCGGGCCCTCGAACGGGCCGCGGTTCGGGCCGGCGGTGGCTGGAACCACCGCACCAATCTGAGTCATTGGATCATGTTGAAGGACAATCACCTCACCGGTACGTCGGTCGCCGATGCGGTGGCAGCGTCCCGTTCGCTCTGGCCGGGGCGTACCGTGCACGTTGAGTGCGAGACTCTGGACCAGGTACACCAATCGCTGGAGGCGGGCGCCGATGCGCTGCTGCTCGACAACATGACCCCAGCCCAGGTCAGGGCCTGCGTCGACGAGGTTCGGGCTCACGCGGCGCGCCACGGCGTCCGACCGCTGGTCGAGGCTTCCGGCGGGATCACGCTGGCCGTAGTGGCCGAGTACGCGGCCACCGGCGTGGACTACATCTCCAGCGGTGTGTTGACCAACGCCGCTCCGGCCCTTGACGTGGGCCTCGACCTCCCGAAGGCGGAGATCCCGTGCTGTTGACTATCGACGTGGGTAACACCCAGACCGTCTTGGGTCTCTACGAAGTCGATGCCGCTGTCTCGGCGGCCGACGCTGGCCTGGTCGACCACTGGCGGGTCCGCACCGACCACGATCGCACCTCCGACGAGCACGCGGTCCTCATTCGTAACTTGTTGCGTCAGTCGGGACGAGACTTAGAGGGGACGGTCACCGGATTGGCGATGTGCTCCGGGGTGCCACGAGTTCTGGCCAACCTGAGGGAGATGGTCGATCGTTATATCGACTTCGAGCCGGTGATCATCGAGCCGGGCGTGAAGACCGGGATGTCGATCCTGTACGACGACCCCCGGGAGGTTGGCGCTGATCGGGTTGCCAATGCCGTGGGTGCTTACGACCTCTACGGCGGCCCCACGGTCGTCGTAGATTTTGGAACTGGCAATAACTTCGACGTCATCTCGGCCGATGGGGAGTTCATGGGAGGGGCCATTGCTCCAGGAGTGGAGATCAGCCTGGATGCCCTGTTCGGGCGGGCCGCCGCCCTGAGGGCCGTCGAACTGGTCGAACCTCGAAGCGTGATCGGTAAGAGCACAGTGGAGTCACTGCAGTCGGGAGCCGTGTTCGGGTTCGCTGCCCAGATCGACGGGATGGTGGACCGTTTCCGCGACGAACTGGGGAACTGCACCGTGGTGGCCACCGGCGGGCTGGCCCACGTGATCGCCCCGGTGACCTCGACCATCGAGCACGTGGAACCCTTCCTGACCCTCCACGGGCTCCGCCTGGTGTACGAACGGAACCAGTGAGCGTTTCCGGCGGCGTGCCGTACCGCTTCGAGCCGACAGCCACTGCGGCAGCTGTCGAGGCCGAGCACGCTGGCCTGGCCGACGGCGAAGAGTCTGGTGTCGTGGTCACGGTGGCCGGCCGCCTAATGCTGCGGCGAGACCAGGGCAAGCTGGCCTTCGGGGACCTGCAAGACGGCACTGGACGGGTGCAACTCTTCGCCATGGAGCGGTTGACACCCAACTTCGAGAGTTTCACCGGGCTCCACTTGGGGGATTGGGTCGGGGTGACCGGAGAAGTCCTACGGACCCGTCGAGGTGAACTCAGCGTCCGGGTCGATTCTTGGGTCCGTCTGGCTGAGGCCCGTCGGGGTTTTCCCGACAAGTGGCATGGCATCACCGACGTCGACATCCGGTACCGCCAGCGGTACGTAGATCTTTGGGTTACCGAGGAGTCGCGCGGCACCTTCGTAGCTCGCAGTCGAATCTTCTCAGCCACCCGCCGGTGGTTGGAGGATCGGGGCTTTCTGGAGGTCGAGACGCCGGTCTTTCATCCCATCCCCGGTGGGGCTCTAGCCCGCCCGTTCACCACCCACCACAATGCCCTTGACCTGGAGCTCTACCTACGGATTGCCCCTGAGCTCTACCTCAAGCGCCTGACGGTGGGTGGCTTTGACCGAGTGTTTGAGATCGCCCGGGTGTTCCGCAACGAGGGCCTGTCGACCCGTCATAACCCCGAGTTCACAATGCTGGAGCTTTACCAGGCCTACGCCGACTACGGCGACATCATGTGTCTGGTGGAGAACCTGGTGTCCCACCTGGCTCTCGAGTTGCATGGCACCACCTCGCTCTCCTATGACGGCCGGGATCTGGACCTGGCGGCGCCGTGGCGGCGCGCCACACTGCTGGAGCTCCTGGAAGAGCACGAAGGCCTATCGGTGGACCTCGACACGCCCCGAGACGAACTGGTCAGGCTGTGTGAGGAGCGAGACATCCCGGTCGAAAGTCATCACGGCCCCGGCAAGCTGATCATGGAGTTGTACGAGAAAACCACCGAGCCGGAACTCTGGGGGCCGGTGTTCGTGACCGACTATCCAAAGGAGGTCTCGCCCCTGTCGCGCGACCACCGGGACCGGCCGGGCTGGGTGGAACGCTTCGAGGGGATCGTGGCAGGGCGGGAGATCTGCAACGCCTTCACCGAGTTGGTGGACCCAGAGGAGCAGCGGGCCCGGTTTGAGGCCCAAGAGGTCGGTAAGGCGGCGGGTGATGCCGAGGCCATGGCCGTGGATGAGGACTATCTACGGGCCCTGGAGTACGGACTCCCGCCCACCGGTGGCCTAGGGATCGGCATGGACCGTCTGGTGATGTTGCTGACCGACACCACCACCATCCGCGACGTCATCCTGTTCCCGACGCTTCGACCCGAGCAGTAGGCAGGCCGCGAGGCCGGGTCTCAGGTCGTCCGATCGAGGCGTTCCACCAGTAGGTCGCAGGTAGTGAGCATGGCATCCACCGCCGGGTTGGCCGGCAGCCCGGCGATGGACGCCTGGGCGTCCGCCAGGTAACCGATGGCCGTTTCCCGAGTGGACGAGATGGCCCCGTCGGCTCGAACAAACTCACGGGCCCGATCCCGGTCGGTAGAGTCGATTGGACCACCGAGCAGCGACCGCAGATCGTCGCCGGCAGGGCCGGCCAGGGCCCGGATGACGGGCAGGGTGTAGGTCCCCTCCACAAGGTCATTACCCGACGGCTTACCCAGTTCTTCGTCGGTAGCCGTCACGTCCAGCAGGTCGTCGACGATCTGGAAGGCCATGCCGTAGTTGTGGCCGAAGTCGGTGACGGCGTCGACGACGTCCCGGGAGTGGTCGGCCACGATGGCTCCGATACGAGCAGCGGTAGCTAGCAGGGAGGCCGTCTTGCCGGAGATGGAGGCCAGATAGGCCTCCTCGCTGCGGTCCACATCGAAGGCATAGCGCACCTCCCGGATCTGGCCCTCGCAAAGGGCAGCGATGGTGGCAGCCAGTAGTCCGGCTACCTCGGTTCCCAGGTCGGCAGCGATCTCTGAGGCCCGGGCCAGCAAGTAGTCACCGGCCAGGATGGCCTCCAGGTTTCCCCAGCGGGCGTTCACGCTCTGGACGGTCCGCCGGGTCTCGGCGTCGTCCATGACGTCGTCGTGGTACAGGGATCCCTGGTGGACCAGCTCTACGGCCACGCCGCCTCGGATGACGGCCCACGGGGCTACGTCAGGGTCCTCGTCCAGGACCAGCGAGGCGGTGATGGTCAGGGCGGGTCGGACCCGCTTTCCACCAGCGTCGATCAAGTGCCGAGCCACCTGGGTGAGAAACGGGTCGTTCGACTCGACGACCTTGCAGAGTTCGTCCTCGGTCCGCCGGAGGCCATCAGCCATACCAGGGAGGTCAAGGAGGGTGGTGGGATTGGCCACCCGCCGAGGATACGACGCCCAGCCCACCGGTCGAAACGGGGCCTTGGTGACATCCACGGCTTAATTCACGCGAATGGTGAATCACGGCTCACGGGTACACTTGAGGAGACGGGGGATAATCGAGACCAGGAGGCATCCCGTTGTTCGAGCGGTTTACCGACAGGGCCCGACGGGTCGTGGTGCTCGCCCAGGAAGAGGCGCGGCTGCTCAACCACAACTACATCGGCACCGAGCACATCCTGCTCGGACTGATCCACGAGGGCGAGGGCGTGGCCGCCAAGGGCCTCGAATCGCTCGGTATTTCGCTGGAGGCGGTACGCGGCCAGGTCGAGGAACTCATCGGCCAGGGTGCCAGCTCGCCCAGCGGCCATATTCCGTTCACGCCGCGGGCCAAGAAGGTCCTGGAGCTCTCGCTGCGGGAGGCCCTGCAACTAGGGCACAACTACATCGGCACCGAGCACATTCTCCTGGGCCTCATCCGGGAGGGCGAGGGCGTGGCCGCCCAGGTACTGGTGAAGTTGGGTGCCGATCTCTCCCGGGTCCGCCAGCAGGTCATCCAGTTACTTTCCGGGTACTCAGGATCCGGACAGGGCTCTTCGGATTCGTCGGATAAGGCCGGGGCTACCGCTGGGGGTAGTGGGGGCGACTCCCCCTCAGGCTCACTAGTGCTGGACCAGTTCGGCCGCAACCTCACCCAAGCGGCCCGGGACAAGAAGTTGGACCCGGTCATTGGACGCCACCGCGAGACCGAGCGGGTCATGCAGGTGCTGTCGCGCCGGACTAAGAACAACCCGGTGCTGGTTGGCGAGCCGGGCGTCGGAAAGACGGCCATCGTCGAGGGCCTGGCCCAGATGATCGCCAACGACGACGTGCCGGAGACGATCAAGGACCGCCAGTTGTACACGCTGGACCTCGGGGCCTTGGTGGCCGGCAGCCGCTACAGGGGAGACTTCGAGGAGCGTCTAAAGAAGGTCCTCAAGGAGATCAAGTCCCGGGGCGACATCGTCCTGTTCATTGACGAGATCCACACGCTGGTTGGTGCGGGGGCCGCCGAGGGCGCCATCGACGCGGCGTCGATTTTGAAGCCAATGCTGGCCCGAGGTGAGCTACAGACCATCGGGGCCACCACGCTGGACGAGTACCGGAAGCACCTAGAGAAGGACGCCGCCCTAGAGCGCCGGTTTCAGCCCATCACAGTCGACGAGCCCACGGTGCCCCACACCATCGAGATCCTGAAGGGCTTGCGGGAGCGCTACGAGACTCATCACCGGGTGACCATCACCGACCAGGCGTTGGTGGCAGCAGCCAACCTGGCCGATCGCTACATCTCCGACCGCCACCTTCCGGACAAGGCCATCGACCTGATTGACGAGGCTGGATCGCGGCTGCGCATCAAGCGGATGCACACCCCGGACGACTTGCGCGAGATCGAGGCCGACCTGGCCGAAGTGGTGCAGCGCAAGAAGGCCGCTGTCGAGGCCCAGGACTTCGAGGAGGCTGGGCGCCTGCGCGACAGCGAGAAGGAACTACTGACTCGTAAGGAGTCCAAGGAGTCCGAGATCCGCTCAGCCGGCGTGGACTTGTTCGACGAGGTCGATGAGGAGGCCATCGCCGAGGTGCTGTCGGTGTGGACTGGTATCCCGGTTTACAAACTGACCGAGGAGGAGACCCAGAAACTTCTCTCTATGGAGGACGAGCTCCACAAGCGGGTCATCGGCCAGGGCGACGCCATTAAGGCAGTCAGTCAGGCCATCCGTCGCACCCGGGCTGGCCTGAAGGATCCCAAGCGCCCCTCCGGTTCGTTCGTCTTCTTGGGCCCGTCGGGCGTCGGGAAGACCGAGTTGGCCAAGACCCTGGCCGAGTTCCTGTTCGGCGACGAGCAAGCTCTGGTTGCACTGGATATGTCGGAGTACATGGAGAAGCACACGGTTAGCCGTCTGGTCGGCTCACCCCCCGGTTATGTCGGATACGAGGAGGGGGGTCAACTCACCGAGGCCGTTCGCCGTCGACCGTTCTCCGTGGTGCTGTTTGACGAGGTCGAGAAGGCTCACCCGGACGTCTTCAACACACTGCTCCAGATCCTGGAGGAGGGTCGCCTGACCGATTCCCAGGGTCGGACTGTGGACTTCCGCAACACCGTCCTGATCATGACCTCTAACCTCGGCACGGCTGACCTGCGTAAGGCCAACCTGGGTTTCGCTAAGGCCGACGCGGCTGTCAGCTACGAGCGGATGAAGGCCAAGGTGCAGGATGCCCTGAAGGCTCACTTCCGTCCTGAGTTTCTGAACCGGATTGATGACACCATCGTGTTCCACGAGTTGTCTCTGGAAGAGGTGACGCGCATCGTGGACCTCATGGTGATCCGAGTGGCCGGCCAGCTGGCTGGTCAGGGCATCGGCCTGGAGCTCACGGATGCAGCAAAGGTCTACCTGGCTGAGCAGGGCTACGACCCGTCGATGGGCGCTCGTCCGCTGCGTCGGGCTATCCAGCGGTTGGTCGAGGACCCGTTGTCCGAGCGCCTCCTACACAAGGAATTCTCGGCCGGTGAGATTGTGGTGGTAGACGTCGAGGAGACCCCGGACGATCCGGACGCCCCGGGTGGTCGCACGGTCGTATTCCGGGGCATTGCCGGGTTTGAGCCACCGACCGTCGAGATGGCGGTCGAGGGCGCCGAGTAGCCCACCCGCCGGTCGTCGGGCGTCGGCCGGCCAACCAGGAGTCTGCCGTGTACCCGATGGTTCGTCGTGTGGCCGTCTGGTTGTTTTTGGTTACTGCCCTGGCCGTCTCGGCGTCGGCCTGCCGGGTGGACGCCACGGTCGCCGTCTCTGTAGCCGCCGACGGATCGGGAACCGTCGCCGTTGCTCTGGAACTAGACGCCAGTGCCGTCGAGGCATTGGGCGGCCTTGACGGCCGGGTCCACATCGACGACCTAGTAGCCGCCGGCTGGAAGGTGACCGGTCCGACTACCGACCCCTCGGGTGGGGGCCAAATCTCGGCCGTTAAGTCATTCGACGAGCCGTCCCACCTGGGGCCGGTGCTAGCTGAGGTGGCCGGACCGACGGCTATCCGGGATGTGTCGCTGGTTCGGGAGCGCTCATTTGCTCGGACCACCTGGCGCCTGAGTGGCGCTATTGATCTCTCCGATGGCCTGGATCTGCTGGCCGATCGGGAGCTCGCCGAGGTGCTCGGGGGGCTGCCATTTGCTCGCTCCGAGGAGGATCTGGCCGAGATGGCCGGATGTGGCGACGGATCGTGCACGCCGGCCGACGCCTTCACCCTGGTTCTGGAGGCCACCATGCCTTCCACGGATGACGAAGTGGATCCGGCAGTGCCGATCGTCGTGGAACGGTGGTCGGTGGGCCTTGGCGACCGATCGGTCACCGTGTTCAGTTCCACCGGGGTTCTGGTTGACCGAGAGCCGAGGACCTGGTTGGCCGTATCGGCCGTCGCTGGCGGCCTGCTCCTGGTTTTCTTGGCCTTCCAGGGTCTTCGCCTCATCCGGTCTCGGCGAGTTGCACGGGCGGTCCCGGCCTCCGTCTCCGACAAGCCCCCGGGCTCTACGGAGATCAAGGAGGAGCGACGTTCTGCCGCCGAACCGGCTCAACGGAAACTTCGGCTGGTTGTCCTGGGGGGCATTGGGGTTGTGTGGGACGCCGGGGGCGACCCGGAGGGCCTACTAGTCCCGTTTGTGCGAGAGCAGGGAGGCGTGGTGGATCCCGGCGAGGTGGCCGACCGCTACCGGGCGGCCAGCCTCGGCCACCTGTCCAGCGAGGAGTTTTGGGATGCAGTCGGTGTGGTCGGCGACTCCGAGGTGTTGGACGCAGAGTACCTGTCCCGGGTACGGATGAGAGCTGACGTCCTGCCCTTCCTGGACCGGATGGACGAGCGTTCGATGCCGGTGGCCTGTCTGACTAACGCCGTGCTGGCCTGGTCCTTCCAGCTCCGGGACCGGTTCGAGCTGGAGGGCCGTCTAGAGCCGTGGGTGGCCTCTGGCGAGGTCGGAGCCCGCAAGCCCAGCCAGGCCATGTTCGAGGCGCTGCGGCGGATGTCCGGTGAGGCATTTGGTGACATGTTGCTGATCGACTCCGATCCGGCCACTCTGGAGGTTGCCCGTGGCCTAGGCATATCGACCGTCCTTCTGAGGGGTACGGCTCTGGTTCCGGCTGATTTTCCACATCCCGTCATCGACGGTTTCGCCGACTTGTTTCGCACTTCTGGTTCCTGATCACCCCGACAGCCGGTTTGCTCCCGAGGACGGCCAGGGAGGCGGGTAGGGATCCCGTGCGCTAGGCAAGGGGTGTGCGAACCAAATTGCCGTCCGGGACTGCCGCCGAGCTGGTCCACCCGCTCACCGGGCCATCTCCACGGGGGCTAGTCGTGATCCCCGATGTGATGGGCATGCGGCCGCTTTTCGACGGGTTGGTGGCCCGTCTGGCTGCTGAGTGGGGCTGGTCGGTGGCCGCTTTCGAGATCTACCCGGGCCGCGAGGATCTGGACGTGACGGCCCGCCTGGCCGCTGCTTCAACACTCGCCGACGACCGGGTACTGGGCGACGCGGTAGCCGCCGCCGATCTCACTGCCGCCGACCGGGTGGGGATCCTGGGGTTCTGCATGGGGGGTATGTACGCGCTAAAAGCGGTGAGTACTGGACGCTTCGATCGGCACTGCCCCTTCTACGGGATGATCCGGGTGCCTGAGGCCTGGCAGGGTCCGGGCCAGGGCGAGCCGCTGGACTCCCTGATCGCCGGCGACGCCTCCACGGTGCTGGCCGTGGTTGGAACCGTGGACGCCTGGACGCCGCCCGACGACGTTGATGACCTGGAGGCCACCGGAGCGACCGTCGTGAGGTACGCGGAGGCCGACCACGGCTTCGTGCACGACCCGGACCGCCCGGCCCATCGGGCCTGCGACGCGGCGGACGCCTGGCGTCGGGTGAAGGCCTGGCTGGATGCCTGAACAGCTGTTCAGCGCGCTCGGATGGTCAACTGTTCGCGGTTGGTGATGCGGTAGCTCCGGTCGACTTGTTCGATCCAGCCCAAGCGGATGAACGAGGCAATGGCCTTATTGACCCGTTCCCGTGAGGCGCCGACCATACCGGCCAATTCCTCTTGGGTGATGGGGAGCGAAAACTCCTCTTCCTCGCCGGCCAACTCCAACAGGCGTTTGGCCGTCCGGCCCGTCACGTCCAAGAACACCGAGTCGGCCAGGGCGGCGTCCATGGTCCGCAGGCGACCGGCCAGCATGGCTACCACCCGCCACAGGAGCGTGGGGTCGTCCTCGTAGAGGCCGCGGACCGGCCCGTAGGGGATCGCGGTTACCACCGACGGTTCCAGGGCCCGGGCCTCGGCCGACCTACCCCGACCATCGAACAGCCCCATCTCGCCGAATAAGTCGCCTTCCTCCATGAGGGCCACCATGGACTCCCTGCCGTCGATTGACTTGTTGGCGATGGCGATGCGTCCTGAGACCACTACGAACAACTCGTCAGGGGTGTCCCCCTCACGGAACAGGACGTCGCCTCGCCGGAGGTCGAGGTCCTTTCCGGCCTCGGTGATTGCAGCCAGGGACCTGTCATCCAGACTGGCGAACAGAGTGGTCTCACGGAAGAGTGTGGTGTCCGGCATGTCGAGTGGCCATGCTAGTGAGGTGTTCTGTCAGCCACTGCCACCGAAAATTGGTCTTGTCCGCATTCCGGTCGTCGGATCTGTCCCCGGGACCTCCGGATGACTGTTCGGGAGTGCCGGGCGGTGGTGTGGTCGGTGGTAGTGGCCGCCGGGAGCGGCGAGCGGTTTGGGGGCGATAAGCAGGCCGCCGACCTGGCCGGCCAACCGGTGGTCGTCCGGGCGGTTCGGGCCGCCACCTCGGTTTCCGACGGGGTCGTGGTCGTGGCAGCTGCTGACCGGCGTTCGGCGGTAGTCGACCTACTGGCCGGTCTGGATGGTGTGGAGGCCGTCGTGGACGGTGGGGACACCCGGTCGGCATCGGTGCGCTGCGGTCTGGCCGCCGTGCCCGCTGATGCTGAGGTGGTGCTGGTCCACGACGGGGCGAGGCCGCTGGCCACCCCAGATCTGTTTCGCCGGGTCGTCGAGGCGGTGTGTCTAGGAGCCGAAGCTGTCGTCCCCGGCGTCCCGGTAGTCGACTCGCTACGGTCCATCGAAGGCCGAGTTATCGAGCGCGATGGGGTGATCACCGTGCAGACGCCACAGGGCTTCGCCGCTGAGGCACTACGACGAGCCCATGCCGACGGCGGCGAGGCCTCTGACGACGCCACGTTGGTTGAGGCGACGGGTGTCACAGTGGTGGTTGTGGAAGGGGAGCCAGCGAACCTGAAGGTCACCCGGCCGATGGACCTAGCGTTGGCGGCCCTCGAGGTGACCGGTGCGGCGGAGCAGTCAACCGATGCCTGAGATACGGGTCGGCCAGGGGTTCGATGTCCATCCGTTCAGCGACGACCCGGGCCGGCGGCTGGTGCTGGGAGGCGTGGTCTTCGACGGCCGGGGTCTGACCGGGCACAGCGACGCCGACGTGGTGGCCCACGCTGTGACCGACGCCCTCCTTGGGGCGGCCGGCTTAGGCGACATCGGCCAGCGCTACCCCGACACCGATCCTGCTCACGCCGGGGCCGACAGCATGGATCTGCTGGCCGACAGCGTCGCCGCCGTCCGGGCCGATGGCTGGGAGGTGGCCAACGTCGACTGCACGGTGGTCTTGGAGGCCCCAAGGTTGGCCTCCCGTCGGACCGAGATGCAGGAGGCTCTAGCCGTCGTGGTCGGCGCGGCGGTGACCATCAAGGGGAAGCGAGCCGAAGGCCTGGGGGCTATCGGCCGGGAGGAGGGTGTGGCCTGCTTCGCCGTGGCCCTCCTGACCCGGTCCGGGACTCCCTCGTGAGCGGAACTCGGGGTCCCAAGCGAGGCGACGGCCGGTCTGCCCGATCAACCGGCGGTGGAGGTAGGGGCGGCGGTCGATCGGGACCCCGGCGCGGTCCGACCGGCCGGCCCGGTCCCCGAAGTCGCGGCCAGCGAGGGAGCACCCCGATGGGGAACCGTTCGGACGGCCCACCGAAGGGCCTGGGAGGCGACCAGGTGGAGGGCAGACAGGCGGTTCGGGAGCTGTTGCTAGCTGGAACGCGACGGACCCGGGAGGTCCTAATGGCCGGCGACCTGGACCCCGCCCCGATCCTGGACGACATCATCGACCTGGCCGACGAGGCCAGGGTCACCATCCGGGAGGTGTCCCGGTCCAAGTTTGAGTCGGTGGCACGTACCGATGCCCCCCAGGGGGTGCTGGCCCTGGCCCAGCCGATCCGCGAACACGAACTGGAGGATCTGCTTGGTTCTGACGCCTCGGGTCGTGATCCGTTCCTGCTGCTGCTGGACGGGGTAACCGATCCCGGCAACTTGGGGGCCATCCTCCGGTCGGCCGAGTGCGCCGGGGTTACCGGCGTTGTGCTGCCCCGCCACCGGGCCGTCGGCGTGACAGCAGCGGCCACCAAGTCGGCAGCCGGGGCCATTGAGCACCTACGGATGACCCGAGTGCCGGGACTCCCCAAGGCGCTGGGCCGCTTGGCCGAGGCCGGGGTGTGGTCGGTGGGTCTGGACG
>JAZADL010000024.1:0-20567 GCA_036123635.1 Actinomycetota bacterium | reverse complement strand
TCCCGGTCATCGACATGGCCAGGTAGGTGGAGCCGTGGTACCCGTTCTCCCGGGTGATGATGATCTTCTTGTTGGGCATGCCCAACTGGTTGAAGTAGAAGTGAATGACCCGCACGGTGGTGTCGTTGGCCATAGACCCGCCCGATCCGTAGATCACGTGGTTGAGCGGCCCAGGGGCCAGGCTGGCCAGCTTGGCAGAGAGCTCGGCAGCGGGAACAGAGGTGTGGTGGCCAAACGACGAGTAGTAGGTCATCCTCGTGGCCTGTTCGGCCATGGCCTGGCCGATCTCAGCCCGCCCGTAGCCGGCGTTCACGCACCACAGACCACCGATTCCGTCTAGGTAGCGGCGCCCGTCGCTATCGAAGATGTAGGCACCCTCCGACTCGGCCACCACGAGGGACCCCTTCTCGTGGAAGGTCGCGAAGTCAGTCCACGGGTGGACGAAGTGGTCGATGTCCTTTTGCCAAATGTCCTGCGTGTCGTACTGGTCGAACTTGCTCGGGACCTCCGCCTCAATCCGGATTTCGTGCTCGATGGACAACGTCATCCTCCTTGGTCCTCTGGCCGCGATCGTGACACGGATCGACTGCCCCACCCCAACGGGCCGAAAGGACTCACCTGTCGCCCTTTGGGCCCGGTTTCAGAACCGAGTCGAATCAATCTTCATGATGGCGGCCCCCTTGTTCGAGCCGCCGTCGCTCCTCGCTGGTGAGCTCCATCGTTACAGCCTCGATGTTTGCCATGGCCTCTGCACCGTTTCGCGCCGCGCACACCGCGTGGGCGCGCATCGGCGAGTTCGCCACGTAGGCGAGGGCCACTTGCTCCAGACTGCAACCCCGCAAAGCAGCTAATTCTCGGGAGTTATCGCGGCGACGTCGGTTGTCCAACGAGTCGTAGCACCGGGTCGTTTCTGGGTAAGTCTTCGACCCTGGTTGGTGGGCGGTGGTTAGAAAACCGCCAGCTAGCGGCGACCAGGCCATAACGATGATTCCTGTTTCCACTAGTGACGACCGTTCGGCGGCTCGTTCAAAGCCGGTCAAGGTAGTGACACCTGGCCATGGCTCGGCGAGTTGATCAACTAGAGAGAACTGAGAACTGGTGGCGACCGGTGGCGAGATATCGGCAGCATCGAGTGCTTGGCGGAGTCGGATAGTCGACCAGTTAGATACACCCCAAGCGTCGATCGTGCCGGACGCCACCTGATCCTGTGCGGCATCAACCAACTCGCTGATCGGGACCGAAGGATCATCCCGATGGAACAGCCATAGGTCGAGCCGTTCGATCCCCATGCGATCCAGAGTGACCGCCACGTCGGTTGCCACCGCTTCGGGTCGAACCCGGGACGCGGTCCAGTCTGGTGGCCCGGGATGGCATCCCTTCCCGATGAGGGTGACAGCCTCACGAAGGCCCCGGTCAGCCACCCAAGCGCCGAGGCGTCCGTCGCAGGTACCTCCCTCGTCGGCGTAGACCAGTCCCGAGTCAAAAGCATCAACCCCAGATTGGTAAACCTCGTCAAGGAGTCGTCGAGGTTCAGGAACCAGTGTTGCCCCGAATAATGGGGTCGCTCCCTGGATCACCATTGATAGCGGCCTAGACAAATCCGTCATCAGAGAGGCTCCCTGTCGCACGGATAGGCGACTCCGATTCGGGAACGGATCTTGTCCGTTAGTTCAGCCATAGCCACTGACCAGGCCCAGGGAACCACTGGACTCTCCACTGTTCCTACCTCCAAGCACCGGGCCACTTCGATGATTTGATATTCGAACCCGTTGATCTGATGTGGCTCGTACACCTCGTCAACTTTCTCACCGCTCAGCGAGGTGAGAGCCATTCGTTCGGCACGCCAAAAGTTCGGGATCTCAATGATTCCCTCGGTGCCGATGATTTGGGCATTGGGTGCAATGTGGGCGTTGATCGCCGAACTAAGCCTGGCCGACCCACCGGAGGAGTAGTTAGCAACCACGGATAGGCGGACGTCCACACCGTCTGGCGACAACTCAGCTTCGGCGTCAAAGGAGATCGGTTGGGTGCCAAACGCCAATTCGGCAAGGGTCAGCGGGTAGATCCCAACGTCGAGCAAGCTGCCCCCGGCCAACCCCGGCGCCCAGAGTCGATGAGTCGGGTCGTAGGGAGCACTAAATCCGAATCTCGCCTCGACTGTTCGGACCTCGCCGACACGACCCTCGTCACTCCACCTCTGGAACACCCCGAAGACGGGGAGGTGACGTGTCCACATGGCCTCCATGAGGAAGGCCCCCGACGACCGAGCAACGTCGACCATCTGTTGGACCTGTGGCGCGTTTACAGCCATCGGCTTCTCACAGAGCACGGGCACCCCTGCGCCCAGAAGAACTACGGCGACCTCCCTGTGGCTGCTATGAGGGGTAGCAACGTAAACGGCGTCCACCTCGCCAACCAGGTCGATCAGATCACTACTCGACCAGCCAATTCCCTGGCTGGTTGCAAAAGCAGCAGCCCTTGAGGCCTCGCGACCGATAACCGCCACGACCTCGTGGTCGACACCTCGCGCCGCGTCCAGGAATGTAGAAACAATTCCTCCGTGCCCAACAATGCCCCATCGCATTAGCCAAGCATCGCACCCGCGTGAAATTCCTATCGGTTCTCCTCTGTTCGCTTACTCCTACTAACCCCAAGACAGCCGGTCTCGAAGGGCCAGACGAACCCCACCGGTAGCCTTCACAGTGAGGAAGACCGCTATAGGAAATACCGCTTCAGGTAACGCGCCTCCCTCGCCCTCGTAGCTCAGTCGGATAGAGCGACCGCCTCCTAAGCGGTAGGCCGCAGGTTCGATTCCTGCCGAGGGCGCCCAGTCATCGGCCGCGTCCTCTTCGGACGACACTGACCCCAACACTCCGGCTCACATCCCGCGGCTGCGGTTGGGCTGTCGGCCCGCTACGTTCGCCCCCCATGGGAATGCGCCTTTACGACACGGCCCGCGGCGAGGTTGTCCCCTTTGAACCTGGCCCGACGGCATCGATCTACGTGTGCGGGATCACCCCCTACGACGCCACCCACCTCGGACACGCCTTCACCTACCTCACCTTCGACCTGGTGGTTCGACGGCTCGAGGACCTGGGCCACGAGGTCCACATGGTCCGCAACGTCACCGACGTCGACGACTCCATCCTGGGCAAGGCCCGCGAGCTAGACGTCGACTACCTCGACTTGGCGGCCCGCGAGATGGACCTCTTTCACTCCGACCTGGCAGCTCTGGACCTGCGTCCGGCGACCGCCGAGCCGACGGCCACCGGCTCCATCGACGGCATGCTCAATCTGATCGAACAACTGGAGGCCAACGGCCACACCTACACCGTCGACGGCAATACCTTCTTCGACGTCTCCACCTGGGAAGGGTTCGGTTCCCTCACCGGCCTAGATGAGACCACCATGCTGGAGTACGCCGCCGAGCGGGGAGGACACCCCGACGACCCCCGGCAACGCAACCCCCTGGACTTTGTGCTCTGGCAGAAAAGCGCCGAGGACGAGCCGTCCTGGGACTCGCCATTTGGCCCCGGCCGCCCCGGGTGGCACATCGAGTGCTCCGCCATGGCCATGGCCGAACTAGGCGAGACGATCGACCTGCACGGCGGGGGCGATGATCTGACGTTTCCCCACCACGAGTGCGAGGCGGCACAGAGTTGTGCAGCTACCGGTGCACCACTGGCCCGCCACTGGATGCACGTCGGTATGGTCGCCTACGAGGGCACCAAGATGTCTAAGTCGTTGGGGAACCTGGTGTTCGTCCGAAACCTGCGCCGGATGCACGACCCCCGGGCTATCCGTCTGGCCCTGATGGCCCACCACTATCGGGACGGCTTCGAGTGGTTCGATTACAACATCGATGACGCCATCACTCGTCTAGACCGCCTCGTCGCTGCGGCACGCCGCGCCAAGGGGCCGAACCCGGCGCCCACGTTGGCTGCCGTCCGGGCCGCCCTGGACGACGATCTGGACACGGCTACGGCCCGGCAGGCCGTCGACCTGCTGGCCGGCGGCATCCTGTCCGGCTCGGGCGACGATCCGACGGCAGCCGCTGGGCTGGCCACCGCAGCGGCCCTCCTCGGGGTGCGGCTTGATGCCACCCTTCCTGAGTCCTGGGTCCGCACCACCTGATCGGACGCCCTGCGGCCCCGGTCGCCGTATCCTGATCCGGTGCTGCGCTTCACCGACAGCCTGACCGGCGAAAAGACCTCCTTCACCCCCCGGGAGGAGGGCAGGGTCTCGGTCTACTGGTGCGGTCCCACCGTCTATGACGACCCACACCTCGGCCATGCCCGTAGCACTCTGGCTTTCGACGTGCTGGTCCGGTACCTACGGTGGTCGGGCTACGACGTGCTCGCTGTGTCCAACATCACCGATATCGACGACAAGATCATCAACCGGGCCGCCGAAGAGGGCACCGACGAGCCAGCGGTGGCTACCCGCTTCGAAGCCTCGTTCATCGGCCAGATGGACCGCCTCAACATCGCCCACCCGGACTTGCGCCCCCGGGCCACCGAGTTCGTGGACCGTATGGTCGAGGTGGTAGCCGACCTGGTGAAACACGGGATGGCCTACACCACCGATTCCGGCGTTTACTTCGACGTGGACCGTCTGGACGGGTACGGCGCCCTGGTTGGGCGGTCAGTTGACGACCTGCGCGACGGCGCTGGGGCCCGGGTCGACGTGGACGATGACAAGGATGACCCACTCGACTTCGCTCTCTGGAAGGCAGCCAAGCCCGGCGAGCCCGTATGGGACTCGCCGTGGGGGCCGGGACGGCCCGGCTGGCACATCGAGTGCGTGGCTATGGCGCTCCATCTTCTGGGCGACGGCTTCGACATCCACGGCGGGGGTGATGACCTGGTCTTCCCTCACCACGAGAATGAGCGGGCCGAGGCTCTGGGATGCGGCCGGACTTTCGCCAGGTACTGGGTCCATAACGGGATGGTCCAGGTGGATGGCGAGAAGATGTCCAAATCGCTGGACAACTTCACCACCCTGGCCGGCCTGTTGGACGCTTGGGACCCCCGGGTGCTCCGCCTGGTGGTCCTCCAGACCCACTACCGCCGCACGATGGAGATCGGATCGACCACGCTGGATCAGGCGTCGGCCGCCTTGACTCGCCTGGACAAGTTCACCGACCGAATAGCCGCCGCCGACCTCCCCGAGGCTGAGGCTGACGCCGATGCTGTAGCCCGGTTCCGCGAGGCCATGGACGACGATCTGGGATCTCCCCAAGCCCTGGCTGTGGTGTTCGACGCTGTCCGCGACGCCAACCGGGCCCTGGACGCCGAGGATGACGACACGGCAGCCACACTGGCTGCCGCTGTCTTCGACCTATCGGCCGCGCTGGGCCTGGAGTTGGGAAGTGCCGCCGCTCCGGAAAGGGTCGATGACGGGGACACCGAAGAGATCGATGCCTTGGTCGACCAACGCTTAGCCGCAAGGGCGGCCCGGGACTTCGGTGAGGCCGACCGGATCCGCGACGACCTGGCGGCCCGAGGCATCGTCCTGGAGGACGGCCCGCAGGGAACCTCCTGGCACCGGGCCTAAGTCCGACCATCGCCGCCGGCCCTCCGGGCCGAGAACGGTCAGTTGCGAGGCACTTCAGCCCAGGCCAGTTCCTTGTCGACTCGCACGTCGCCGGGCAGGCCCAACACTCGCTCGCCGAGGATGTTGCGCATCACCTCGGACGTCCCACCCTCGATGGTGTTGGCTCGGGACCGGAGGAATGCATACCTGGGATGGATGCCGGGCCCCCGGAAGCCGGTAGGCCGCTTGCGTTCGTATCCGGCCTCGTAGACCATTCCGTCGGCACCCAGAAGGTCCATACAGGTTTCGTAGATCCGCTGGTTTATCTCAGCTGACATCAGTTTGGTGACCGAGCCCTCCGGTCCCGGGTTCCCGGACTTCGATGCGTCGCGGGCTCGCCAGTTGGTGAGCCGCAGGGCTTCGGCTCGCATCCACAGTCCGGCCACCCGGTCCCGCATGACGTCGTGGGTCGCCGGGTCCAGTGAGCCGCGTTGCTCGTTCCAGAGTTGGACGAGGTCGCCGATCGAACCGGATCCCTTCTTGGGAACCCCACCTCCTAAGGCCACCCGTTCGTTCATCAGCGTGGTCACCGCGGCTGCCCAACCACCGCCTACCTCGCCGAACACCCGGTCGTGGGGGATGCGCACGTCGGTCAGGAAGATTTCGTTGAATTCGGCCTCGCCGGTGATCTGGTGGAGTGGGCGGACGTCCACGCCGTCGGATTCCATGTCCAACAGGAAGTAGGTGAGGCCCTTGTGCTTTGGCTGGTCGGGATCGGTCCGGGCCACCAGCATCCCCCAGCGCGACACATGGGCCAGGGTGGTCCACACCTTCTGCCCGTTGACGATCCACTCGTCACCGTCTCGCACGGCCCGACTGGATAGGCCGGCCACATCGGATCCTGAGCCAGGCTCGCTGAACAGTTGGCACCAGATTTCTTCACCGGTGAACATGGGCCTCAAGAGGCGGTGCTTGAGTTCTTCGGAGGCATAGGTGAGGACGACCGGTGCCCCCATACCGATGCCGATCGGGTTGATGAGAAGGTCGTGGTAGGCAACCCCGGCGGTCCGCAGTTCGGCGTCCACCACCGTCTGGAGGCGCCGGCTGGACAGCCCGAGACCTCCCAGCCCCTCTGGGAACTGGACGAGCGCCAAGCCGCGGTCGAACTGTGCGCCCCGAAACTCGACTTGGTCCACCCGGTCGGGCGGAACCTCCTGGACCAGTTCCCTGGCCAAATTCTGGATCTCGGCTTCGGTGATGTCAGCCATAGGATCCCCCAGTTCGCAGCATCGTCTATCGGTCGGCGGCGAACCTACCCCCGAGCCGTCGGACGGCTGCCACCCGGGACACCCGACTCACCAGGGATCTCGAAGGGCGTACAGGAACCCGTCCCGGGACCCGATGTAGACGGTGCCATTCCAGACGGCGGCCGACGCCTCAACGCAGCCACCGGTCGGGACCTCCCAGAGCAACGGCGGCTGGACCGTGGTGTCGGACACGTCGAAGGCCAGCACTCGGCCGGCCCAGGCACAGTCCCCAATGATCAGCACGTCGTCGACCACGGTCGGTGACGACCACACAGGCCGGGGCAGCGTCACCGTCCACCGCACGGACCCGTCGGCCCGATCCACACCCAGCACCTCACCGTCGTTGGTAGCTACCAGCAGGAGGTCGCGGTGGACAGCCGGCGTCGCCCATACCCCGGATGGGGCTTCCGATCGGGCCTCCAGGGCCCACACCAGCGGGTCGTCGGGACGTGACGGGTCCAGCTTGATGACCTGTCCGAGCTCGTGGGAACGGTCGGTCTCTCGCTCGTATTCCACAGCCACGTAGAGCATTCCTTCAGCGTCCGGGACCAGCGTGGCGTCCACGTCGTCACCCACCCAGTAGCGGAAGGTCCGGTGGGGCTTCACGCCATTTACTAGACCGGAGAGATCCCAGCCCTGAACGAGACCGCCCGAGTTGGCGAACCAGAGAGTGTCGCCGATCACTAGGGGCGAGTTCTCGATGGAAAGGTTGTAGCCAACGTCATCGATCAGCTGGTTGTCCCACCCGTGGGTGAACCACACCAGGTCGGGGTCCACGGTGACCAGGCCGTCGGCGTCGTAGCCGCGCCGGAGTTGCACCACGTGGAACCGGCTGTTCTCCCCGGCGGCAAAGAGGTAGTCGTCGAGGACCAGTGGAGCGGCATCCCAGTCAGAGTTCCAGAGCGGCTGCCCGGAGTCCTCGGCGTGGAGACTCCACAAGACCACCGGCTCGTCACGGTCGAAGGCCACGACCCGGAGTAGGTCGTCGCGGGAACCCACATATACCAAGGGGAAGCCGTCCGGGTCGACGGTGACCGAGCCCTTTACGAGGTCCCCGGTTGGAAGGTCGGGAAGCCGTCGGGCCCCAGTGATCCCATCCAGAAAGTGGACCTTGCCGTCCAGGGCGCCGAACACCACCCAGGTGTGCCCTTCTCGTTCGAAGACGGCGGGTTGGCCGGTCCAGCCCAGGCCGCACCACTCCTTTTCCTCGTCGCCCACTACAGCAACCGAGCACATCTTCTCGTCGCGGGGGAAACGCCAGGCCACTGTCGGAGTGGCCGGCACCGGACCCGAGCCGTGGTAGCTCCGGGTCGGCGATCCCCGGAAGGTCAGGACCCCGGGTACCGAACCCCACGGTCGCCCTATGGTCGCGGGGTCTACCCACGTGCCATATGGCCAGCCGGGTGGTTCGGTAGTCGGAGGCGGAAGCTCGACCGTGGTTGACGGAACCATGGTTGTAGCCGGGGCCATGGTTGTAGCCGGGGCCATGGTTGTAGCCGGGGCCATGGTTGTAGCCGGGGCCATGGTCGAGGCCGACCCGTCGGACTTAGGTGGAATGACTTCGGTCGTGGTGACTTCGGCGTCCTGCACCGATTCGGTAGTCAGCGTCACGGCGACCGACGTGGTCGATGACCCGGTGAACAGGTCCCCGACCGTCTCCCCCGACGGTCCTCCACAGGCGACTAGGAGGACGAGGAGGGTTATGGGCGCAACAGCCCGGAGGGCGGGCATCGTCAGACGACGACGACCAACATTCAGGCGACCGGCTCGCCCCCGAAGGTGAGCTGACCGTCGCCCTGGTCCTCGGATTGGTCCCGTTGGTCCCACTGGTGGTCCTCGAACGGATCGGCCTTCAGTTCCGACCGGTCGTCGGCTGCAGCGGGATGCCGGTCGACGCCCAGGAAGGCCCGGGCCAGCAACGGTGTCTCGGCGGCCTCCGGGGCTGGGGAGGGCTCGGGTCGGGTCTCGGCGTCGCGCGCTGACTCAAGCGGATGCACGGCAGCAGCCACTGGGCGGATCGGCTCTACGTCGGCCACCGGCCGCAGTGTCTGGTCGTCCGACTCCTCGGAACCCCTGGGGCGCTCAGGCAGCGGGATCAGGTTGCCTCGGGTACGGACGTCGACCAAGGTCCATCCGTTTGGCGCCCGGAGTCGGTCCAGGTGCATCTCGCACAGCACTACCGACCCGGGTCCATCCACCTCGTCGAGGTCGCAGACGGCGAAGGTCAGGTCTCGGACGTCCATCACGACAAGGGCATCGGCCGTGCCGAGGCAGGCCGACCGCATGCACAGGTCCCGCATGGGCTGAAACGGTACTCCCGGGGTAGTAACCGGACGGGGACACCCCAACGCGATGAATATCGGACCGTAGGCTCGGGGTATGTCCAGATCTGACTCGCTCTCCGTCCTCGGACTGGACGCCGACGACACTCTCTGGGAGAGCGAAGCCCGTTTCCACGAGGTGGAGGCCCGGTTCCGGGACCTGATGGCCCCGTGGTCGGACGAAGAGACCACCGACGCTTCCCTGCTGGCCACCGAACGGAAGAACATTGCCCGCCACGGTTACGGGGTAAAGGGTTTCGTATTGTCCATGATCGTCACCGCGGTCCACCTCAGTGACGGGGACATCAACGCCAACCAGATCGGCGACATCGTGGCCTGGGGCCATGAGCTTCTGGATCACCCAATCGAGTTACTGGATGGAGTCGCCGACACCGTCGACGCCCTCTCGCGTACCCACCGCCTGCTCGTCATCACCAAGGGGGACCTGAACGACCAGATGACCAAAGTGGCTCGGAGCGGCCTGGCCGACCGGTTCTGGCGGGTCGAGGTAGTGGCCGAGAAGGATGAGGCCACCTACGCCAGCGTGCTCGACCGCCTCGGCATCCACCCCTCGGACTTCGTGATGGTCGGCAACTCGATCCGGTCCGACGTGCTTCCCGTCCTGGGAATCGGTGGGAGGGCGGTCCACGTCCCCCACACAACAACGTGGATCCTGGAGGAACCCGACCCGAAGGCCGTGGCCGCCGTCCGGTTCCCGGTCGTGGACCGCCTAGCCGACCTTCCCGCCCTACTGGCCGACTGGTCCGTCGCCTGACCGCCAGTCTCAACGGAGGTAGGTGCCACCGGCCGAAGCGAGAGCCATAACGGTGCCCACGTCGACCACCCAAGGGCCGTCGGCCCGAACCGATAAGACGACCCGCTCACCGTCGACTAGGCGACGCTTCCGCTCACCATCGAAGGCCAGGAGCAGCGGGCCGGCCACCTCCACGCCCTCTCCGGGGGCCAGCCGGCGAACCTCAACGAGGCCCAAGTCGTCGTAGTGTCCCGGGGCCGTCGGCCCACGGACCACCCGGTCGCACTGATCAACTGGACCGAACCGGAGAAGTAGCCCATCTGCGCATCCAGGCTCAAGGGGCTCGACCAAACCCCCCACTCCGGCAAACCCCACGGCGGTTGGATCCGACCGGGCCAGTACGGCGACCCGGACTGTCGACGGATCAAACAACTCGAACGATCCGACGTATGGATCGTCGACAGCCACCGCGTCAACGAGGGCCAGATCGTCCGGCCTGCCGGCCCCTACCGACGTGACCCGGATCACGGTGGCCGGCCGGGCCACGTCAGCCACCGCGCACCACCCTGTGGCTAGGTGCCCGGCCGCCGCCCCGGCCACCGTCGGTTCGACGAGCAGGGCGAAGGCGTTGTTGGTGCCGGTCGACAGCGGGATCACGGGCAGGTCGGTCCAACCGCGAGCTGCCGCCCGGTTGGTGCCGTCCCCACCCAGGACCACCACCACGGCGCATCCAGCCTCCCGCATGGCCCGTACAGCAGCCACCGTGTCCTCCTCGGTGAAGGTCAGATCCAGATCCAGCCACGACAGATCGACATCGCGCATGGTCTCGGTAGCCCGCCGTACGATCCGGTGTGGATCGTGGTGGACCACGAACCGACTGGCTCCAGCCTCTCGGGCGCCGCGGACAACCCGACGGACCACGTTGGCCTTGTCCTCCACGGTGACGGTGCCCGCCGCGGCTACGGCCCGGCGGACATCGGTCCCCGAGCGCGGATTGACCACGATTCCGATTGGTCGACTCGTAGATCCGTCCGCCATGGGCCGGACCGTACTGTTCGCCGCTGAGGGAGCCCGAAGGGGAGGCCCCTAGGGTCCGGACGGATGAACAAATCGGGTGACGACGCGGGAACCGTCGCCGCCGACCCCGACGAGCCAGTCACGGCCTGGGGAGCCCGGCGGGCGCTCATCCGACAGCGCAGCAACTACCGGAGACTGGTCCTCGTCACTGCCCTGTTTGGAACGGCTGCCGGTAGTTACCCGGTGACCGTGCTGTCAGCATCGCTCCCCCGAATCGCCGACGACCTGGGTGCACGAGACGACACCATCGCGTGGGTCTTGGCTGCCCCCCTGCTGGCTTTCGCCGTCGTGACACCGATCGTGGGCAAGGTCGGCGACCTCTACGGCCACCGGCGCACCTATCTGATCAGCTTCGCCCTGGGCGCGCTGCTGGCCTTCGCCACCGCCCTGGCCTGGGATACCACCTCGCTGATCGTGCTGCGGACCGTTGCCCAGGCCGCTAAGGCGGCAGCAGGGCCGTCCGCTATGGCCATGATCCTGTCCACCTTCCCGCGACAGGAGCGGACCCGCGCCCTTGGCACCTGGGCTGCCGTGGTAGCCCTCTCGCCGGCTCTCGGTGTAGTGACCGGTGGTCCACTCATCGAGTGGATCGGGTGGCGAGCCCTCTTCGTTGTTCAGGGCACAACGGTTCTCATCGCCCTGGTAGGCGCCCTGTTCGTCGTTCCGGAAACGCCCCGGCGGACCGGTATCCGGTTCGACCTCCCCGGTGCGGTAACCCTCGGTCTTGGGGTGGGTGGCCTGCTCCTGTCCATCAACCGGGGAATCTCCTGGGGGTGGACCCATCCGGTGGTGCTGGTAGCTGCTGTGGTGGCCTCAGTCGGCCTGGCCGCCTTCACCCGAATCGAGGCCCGATCATCGGCCCCGCTACTCCCACCGGCTCTACTCCACCACCGGGCATTCATTCGTCCCATGGTCGCCCAGGCCGTCCTCCAGGCCGGCTACATGGGCGCCATGGTCATGGCCCCTTTCCTGTTGGAGCGGCGATGGGGCTTCCAACCCACGACTATCGGGCTGGCGATGTTGCCCCGACCACTGTCCTTCGCCTTTTTTGCCAGGTTGGGAAGCCACCACGACCCCCGTCATGGCGCCCGGCGGGTGGCAGTCACCGGGATGTTGGTATTCGCTCTGGCCATGGTGGTGGCTGGGATCGGTGCCTACCAACGCTGGCTTCCGGTCTTCCTGGTCGGAGCGATGCTGTCCGGTGCAGGCAGCGGCTACATCAGGCCGACGATCGCCAATGCTGTGACCTCGGCGGCCGGCGATGACGACCTGGGTGTCGCCGGTGGGTCCATGAACATGCTCCAGCAGATCGGCGCCGCAGTTGGAATCACCGTATTGGCCGCTCTGATGGGGGACGCTGTGAGCGGCGGACGCTTTTTGGTCCTGCACCTGGTGGCGGCGGGCGCCGGTATCGGTGCCGCCGTCCTGGCTACCGGGATGGCGGACCCTTTACCGGGGAGTAGCCGAAAATCGGTCAGCGTCCGTGGCCCCGAGGGCTCGGCGAGGGGTCAGTCGTAGTCGTAAAAGCCCCGGCCCGTCTTGCGGCCCAGGTGGCCGGCGGCCACCATGCGACGCAGCAACGGGGGCGGTTGGTAAAAGTCGTCGCCGTACTCGGCGAACAGTGTCTCGGCGACCAGCATCATGGTGTCCAGCCCGATCATGTCGCTGAGTTCAAGCGGGCCCATCGGGTGGGCAGCGCCCAGTTTCATACCGTTGTCGATGTCGGCGGCCGTGGCGTGGCCGTCGGCGTACATCCGCATAGCGGCATTCAGGTAGGGAACCAGCAGCATATTGACCACGAAGCCAGCACGATCCTTGGCCGCCACCACCACCTTGTCCAGGACATCGGTGGCGAACGCGGTAATCAGGTCAGTTACGGCGGGGTCGGTGCGAACCGATGGGATCACCTCAACCAGCTTCATCACGGGAGCAGGGTTGAAGAAGTGCATGCCGATGACCCGGTCCGGGCGGCCCGTGGCCATGGCAATATCGATGATCGGGATGGATGAGGTGTTGGTGGCCAGGACAGCGTCGGGTGAGGCCACGACCTCGTCGAGGGCCTGGAAGATCTCGGCCTTGAGGTCGAACGACTCGACGACCGCCTCAACGACCAGGTCGCAGTCGCCCAGGTCTCCGATCTCGGTGGTAAAAGACAGGTTGCCTAGGGCCGCTCCGTGGGCCGCTTCGTCGAGTTTGCCGCGCTCCAGGGCGCGGTCCAGGGACTTCTGGATTCCGGCTCGGCTCCGCTCGGCAACCTCCGGGCTGACTTCGCGGACCACGGTGGGTAGGCCGGCCTTGGCTGTTAACTCGGCCACGCCTCCACCCATCTGCCCACCGCCTACCACTCCGACACGCTTGATACTCATCGCTCCTCCTGGTTCACGTCTCTCGAACGAATCGCGTCAGTCCGATTCGGTCACGGTGACCGACTCGATGACCACATCCTCTACCGGGCGATCGCCGGGTCCCGTCCGAACCTCCTGGATGGCCGTAGCTACCTCGACGCCCTTGACGACCTTGCCGAACAGCGCGTAGGCCGGTGGCAGGCCCACCCCGCTGGAGCCGGTGACCACGAAGAACTGGCTGCCGTTGGTATCCGGCCCGGCGTTGGCCATGACCAACGAACCGATCTCATACCGGCCGGGCTTGGGCAGCTCATCAGCGAACCGGTAGCCGGGGCCGCCCCGACCCGACCCCTCCGGACAGCCTCCCTGAATCACGAAACCGTTGATCACCCGGTGGAATACCAGACCGTCGTAGTAGTGCCAGCGGGCCAGGTATACGAAGTTGTTGACAGTCTTTGGAGCGGCTAGGGGGTCCAGGCTTATGGTCATGCTGCCCATAGAGGTGACCATCTCCGCCGTGTAAGCCTTCGCCGGGTCGATGACCATGGGCGGGGCTGCCGGGAAGGAGGTACGGCGCTCACTGGAGCCGTCGGGGTTCGGGATCAGGTCCGACATCGGGATCTCCTCGGCGACCCGGATCGGGTGGGTGGTGCGCAGGCACCGTGTGGTCGCCGCAGGCAGGCTACGGGCCGCGGAGCCGGGGTCACCCAGTGGCGCGCGGGCCTTCGCTACGGTGCCGCGCATGGCACCCCGGCCGTTGTCCCGGTCCCCGGAGCAAGGAATGGGCGAGCCGTCTCTCGACCATCCGCTACGTGGCGTCCCACCGTTTCGGTCCTCGGCCCCGGTAACCCCCGTCGAGCCGGCCCACTGGGTTGGTCTGGTTTGCTCGCGCTGCGAAGTGGCTTGGCGGGGCGACCCCGATGAGCCGTGCTGGTCCTGTGGGTCAAGGGGAAGTCGGCCCGCCGGCACCATCGTGGTCCGCGACTAACCGTCTCCTGAAATCTCCAGGGCAAACATTCGGACGGTCTTGCCTGTGCCTTCGTCAGATCGCTCCCCTATGGCCTTGAAGCCGAACCGTTGGTGAAAGTCCAGCGACCGCTCGTTGCGCGGCACCGTGTTGACCTCAGCACATAGGTGAGTGTGTCCGGCTGCGGAGGTAACGAAAGCTTGATAAAAGCCTTGGCCTAGACCCCGCCCCCAGGCCACTGGATCAACGACTATCCGGTCGACGTAGAGGAATCGGTCATAGCGGTCACAGAAGTACTCGTAGTTGAGACTGTCGTAGGAACACTCGGGACCGTCTAGACCGACGAGGAAGGCCGCTACGGTGCCGTCTTCGGGAACCTCTGCCACCAGGCATCGGTGTGCTACCTGAAGGAACCGAGCCATCTCGTCCAGAGTGAGGTAGTTGACAGCCGGAACAGCGGCGTTGTTCAACTCGACCAGGCGGACCAGGTCGTCGGGTGTAGCAGGACGGATACCCGAACCGGTGACAGAATTCACGGTCCCTGCCATGTCACACAACAGGTCCATGCCACGGATCTGACCCTAGGGTCCAACCCATGACAAGTCAGACCATCGTGTCAGCAGCCCGTATGTCGGGCGGCTCAAAGATCTACGGAACCGGGGATACCGAAGTTCGTGCCCTGGACGGTGTAGATGTCGAGTTCGAACGGGGAAGGTTTACCGCCATCATGGGGCCGTCGGGCTCCGGCAAGTCCACCCTCATGCACTGTTCCGCGGGTCTCGACGACCTGACGTCAGGCACGGTCCATATCGGCGATGTGGAACTCGGCAGCCTCTCCGAGCGCGACCTCACCCTCTTACGGCGCGGCAAGGTTGGGTTCGTCTTTCAGGCGTTCAACCTCATCCCCACTCTGACTGCTGAAGAGAACCTCACGTTGCCCCTGGACCTGGCAGGTCGGAAGCCTGATGCCTCGTGGATGGTCAACGTCATCGAGACGGTTGGCCTTCAAGACCGTCTTCGACACCGGCCAGACGAGTTGTCGGGGGGCCAGCAGCAACGGGTCGCCGTGGCTCGGGCACTGGTGAGTAGACCGGAAATTATCTTCGCCGACGAGCCGACCGGGAATCTCGATTCGGTAACTGGTGGCGAGATTCTCGACTTTCTACGGGGCGCCGTAGACGACCTTGGCCAAACGCTCGTAGTCGTCACTCACGATGTCGGGGCAGCGGCGATGGCCGATCGGGTGCTGTTTTTGGCTGACGGGCAGATCGTCGATGAGATGACCGACCCCGATGCCGACCGTATTCTCGATCGAATCAAGGCCATCGGCGGCTGACCAAGTGTTCCGACTCACTTTCCGGAACATCACACGCCGCAAGCTGCGGTTCGCCCTCACGACCCTGGCCGTGGTGTTGGGTGTCGCATTCCTGTCGACGTCGTTCTTCCTCACGGACCGGCTCCGAGACACTTTTGACGAGCTCGCTACCGACATCAGTGGCGAGTTGGACCTGGTCGTCCGGGCATCGATCGACGAAGGGGCTGACCGAATCAACCGGCTCCCCGTACCGGAGGAGGTCCTTGGGTTCATGCAGGACGTCCCCGGAATCCGATCCGTGGGACCGTCGGTCGTGGGCTGGAATGTGGTCCCCCTGTACACCGACGACAACGGCGAACTCGCGGCAATCGGCACCAACGGCGGAGCGCCGCAGTTCGGCTTCAACTACGGGGTACCGGACGGGGCCGACTACGGGAACGTATTGGAGGACCTAAGCCAGCTCTTCATTGCGGACGGTCGGGCCCCATTACGCACCGGATCGATATCAGACCCGGACATCGTCGGCGAGTTCATCCTCGACACCATGACGGCCGACGAATACGGGTTCACCATTGGCAAGACGTACACGGTCAGTGCACCTATCGGTAACCGCCAATTCGTCCTCGTAGGGACGGCCAACTTCGGCGACCCGGACGAAAACAAGAACATCGGCGCCAACATCAGCGCGTTCGACGAAGAGACTGCCCAGGAGGTCGCCAACAAGGTTGGCGTCTACGACGAGATCGCCATCGCCCTGGCGGACGATGCGAACGAGGTTGCGGTAATGACCGCAATCCGGGATCGCCTCGACATGGCGACAGCCGAATTCCGCGCCTTCCTCTCAACCCTTCCAGAGGACCAACAGAACCAGCTAGCGGTTTTCGCAGAGGCCGAGTTAGAGGTGGTGACAGCAGCCACCAAGATCGCCGAGGACCAGAGTGACTTCGATCAATTTCTGAACATCATCTCCTCAGTCCTTCTGGGTTTCTCAGTCATCGCCGTAGTGGTTAGCGCCTTCATCATCAACAACACGTTCTCGATCGTGATCGGGCAGCGAGTTCGCGAGCTAGCCCTGCTCCGAGCGCTGGGAGCCACAGGCCGGCAGATCAGCCGATCGGTAAGGCTGGAGGCAGTTGTAATAGGTGTGGTCGCAAGCGCACTCGGTCTACTAGCCGGCTACCTACTGGCCGCTCTGCTCCGTTGGGTGCTTGTCAAGATCGGCTTCGGAGATTTGCCCGGCTCGATCCCAATCCGACCCCGGACCATCGTTGTGGCCTCGGTGGTCGGGGTAGGCGCCACTCTCCTATCCTCAATCGGACCATCACGACGCGTTCGGAAGATTCCACCGGTCGCTGCCCTACGAGACGACCTTCGACTTACCCCTACGGGTCTACGGCGTCGCCTCTTGGTAGGTGGTGCAGTGGCAGTCGCCGGTATCGGCGCCCTCGCCGCGGGGATGACCGTCGAAATGTCCACCCGCTTGATCCTGGTCGCGATTGGAGGAGGCGCTCTCGCTGCATTCATAGGCGTATATCTGCTTAGTCCTGCGATAACCGGGCAGGTTGCGACCGTGCTCGGGTGGCCCATCCGCAAGGTGTACCGAGTACCCGGCCGATTAGCGACCGACAACGCTCGCCGCTCGCCGCGCCGCACCGCCGCAACCGCCGCCGCACTGACCATCGGGCTCGCCTTAGTGAGCCTCGCCGCAGTGGTGAGCGACTCTTTGAAAGCGACCTTTCTGAGCACTATGGAACAGAGTGTCGAGGCGGATCTCTTCGTATATGGGGACACGTTTAACCCACAGGCTGGCTTCTCCACTGAACTCGGGGCCGACCTACAGAAGATGGCTGTTCAAAGACCCGATCTCGTCAAGTCGGTAATGACGATGCGCTGGACTTTGGGTGGAGTGAAAATCGGTGACGGCTACAAGGACGTGGTGGCCGCCGAGCTCGCAGTCCTCAACGCGCACATGAACCTGCAGGTGATCGAGGGCTCCGAGTTCCACGCCGGGACCAATGGGGTGCTGGTCCATCTTGACTCGGCGACCGATCTGGGGCTCACCATCGGCGATTCAGTCACCGCCGAATTCCCAGGTAATCGAACGATCGAGTTGACCGTGGCAGCGATCTTTGAAGATTCAACCCTTCTAGGGAACTGGGTAGTCGACGTCTCGGTCTTTGACTCGCACCTTCCAACCGCGCCTCTTGGCTGGATCTCGGTGCTTTTCCCAGTCGGTGCTGACAACGATGCCTCTCGAACTGCTATCGAGGTCTACACCGATGCCTACCCGCAGGTCGTTGTAGAGAATCGATCCGAATTCCGCGATTCGCAGGAGAAGCAACTTGACCAGTTGCTGTCGATAATTCAGGTGTTCCTTGGTCTGTCACTGGTGATCGCCGTGTTGGGCATCACTAACACGATGGCCTTGTCGGTCTATGAGCGGACGCGAGAACTTGGCCTCTTGCGGGCCATCGGCATGACCCGCCGACAACTCCGACGGATGATCCGCTGGGAGGCCGTCATCATTGCCCTCTTCGGTGGCCTGCTTGGCGTGGCCATGGGTGTCCTCTTTGGCTTAGCAGTGATCGCTGCCCTACCCGAGACGTTCGTCGACATCGTGTCGATCCCCTACACAAGCTTGCTTCGAACCATGGTGGTGTCCGGCCTGTTCGGGATGCTCGCTGCCATCCTGCCGGCCAGACGTGCCTCAAGGTTGAACGTGCTGGACGCCATCTCCCACGAATAACAGCCCCGCCTCTTGAGAACGGATCTGTCTCCACCCTTCGGTGGAGTCCAGTTATTCCAAAACTGGAGGTAGTGGCTCAGCGTGAATGATGGCCACCCGCCTGGTGGCCCGGGTCAGGGCGACGTAAAGGGCCCGCATGCCCTGGGCGTGTTCCCGCAACATACGGGCCGGTTCCACAACCACGGCACCGTCGACCTCCAAGCCCTTGACCAGGCCAACGGGGACGACTGCCACCTGGGCGTCCAGGCCCTGACGGGTCGGACGGCCATAGGCAATTCCAGCCCGTTCGAGAGCATCCTCGACGTCGGCAGCCTGAGAGTCGGTCGTGACGACGGCCAGATTCCCGGCACCCACCGCCTCTAGCTCGCTGCGGACCACCTCGGCCAACCCGTCCAACTTCTCAGCCTGTTCGCCGGTTAGGACTACGAACCGTGGGGGGTCGCCATCACCACGAACTGACCGGGGTGGAGCCAGGTCCGGTGCGGCAACAGCCAGGACCCGGGCCGCCGCGTCCATCAACGGTCCAGGGATCCGGTAACCCACGGTCAGCTCATGGCGCACGGGCGGGCGTCGATCCGGCAAGTGACGCAGGATCCCCTCCCAGTCGTTGTGGGCCCAAGCACCCGTGGCCTGAGCGATATCGCCCACCACAGTCATCGAGCCGTTCAGGGACCGGCGGTCCAGCATTCGGAGATCCATCGGGGACAGGTCCTGGACCTCGTCGACCACGATGTGTCCGTAGGTTCGCACGGTGTCCTCCTCGCGGCGCCCCGGACGGGCTCCGAGGACGGCCCGAGCCTCGTCCAATAGCGGAGCGTCGGACGCTGTCCACAGGAGGTCGTCGGGCTGGCTCACCCGCTCCCGGTACAGGGCGTCAACCTGCTCGGTGGTCAGCGACGGGTCGGCGGCCCGGATCAGGGCCCGGGATCCGAGTAGATCATTGAGCAACCGGGCTGGTGTCAGCACTGGCCACATCCACTCCAAGGCTTCGCGGACCAACAACTCACCTCGCAGGCGCTCGCGTACGGCTTCAGGATCTAGATCGCCCCTACCGCTGGCCACCAATGCCTCGTAGAACTCGGCCTCTACGAACTTCCGAGCCGCGTTGTGGGTCCGGTACCGACGCCGGGCCTGGTCGACGATTCGCCGGGACTCCTCCACCGGGAGGACCAGCCACTGCAGGCCATAGCCGATGCGAAGGTCGGTCCGCAGCACCCGCTGGCGGGTCCGGACGGCCCGGGAAACGAACCGCACCATGCGTAGGTCGCCCTTGAGGCGCCCAACCTCTGCTTGCTCCCGACGGTCGTCTACCCGAACGCCTCCCACTATGTCCCCGAGGGTGGCCATCTGGACCCCGGCCTCCCCGAGGGACGGCAGTACCTGCTCGATGTAGGCCAGGAAGAGCCTGTTGGGTCCGACCACCAGGACGCCTTGCCCCTCTAGCGGGAACCGGTGGGTGTACAGGAGGTAGGCGGCCCGGTGCAAAGCCACCACGGTCTTTCCGGTTCCCGGTCCGCCCTGCACGGCATGGACGCCGGACAACGGCGCCCGGATAATGTCGTCCTGCTCAGCTTGGATCGTCCCGATGATGTCGCCCAGCCGACCGGTGCGGGCTGTCTCGAGGGCGGCGATCAGGGCTCCCTCTCCCTTCAGGCGGCTTCCGTCGCCGTCCCGGAACCTCTCCGGGTCGCCGAACAATTCGTCCTCGATGCCCACCACGACCCGGCCGCGGCTGACCAGATGCCGGCGCCGTTCTAGGCCCATAGGTACTGGACCGGTGGCCCGGTAGAAGGCCTCGGCGACTGGGGCCCGCCAGTCCACGACTACCGGATCCTGGTCGACGTCCCAGACTCCGACCCGACCGATGTAAAAGCGGTCTCCTCCGACCTCGGCCTCCTGGTCGATACGACCGAAAACCAGCGCGGCATCCCCCATGTCCAACCGCCCCAGACGAGCAGCTACCGAGTCCCAGATGGCCTCGCGCTCGAAACGGGCCTGGTTGGTGCCCCCCTGACCCACCTCGACCATGGCGGTCAACTCCAGGGCCCGGTCGCGGGCGGACTCGAGACACGCATAGGCGTGGTCGACGTAGGCCTGTTCGGCATCCATCTCGGGGTGTTCGGTGGTCATCAGCGAGCCTGTGGAGGACGGTGGACCGTGTCTCTTGGCTGCCCCGGGGCTGAAACCCCGAAATCGGCCG
>JAZADL010000023.1:0-4973 GCA_036123635.1 Actinomycetota bacterium | reverse complement strand
CCCTCCAGCATCAGGAATTGCTCGTCGCAGGTGTGCTCGTGGGGTGTGGTCCTCGTGCCCGGGTCCATGCGGTAGACGTGAAAGCCGCCCCCCAGCGGATACGACCCGTCGAGCTGCAGGATCCACTCGCCGGGCGACGGTTCCCCGTCGACGATGAACGGGACGAACTCGGCTTCGAACCGGTTGGTCACCCGCCGTTCGGCGGAACCGATGGGGTCCATGTGCGGCCCCTGCCACTCCCCGTGCCCGTCTACGGTCACGACTCTGCGGCTAGATCGGCGAGGTATTGCTGGGTGAAGTCCCAGCAGAGTGAGTCCCGGGCAGCGAACATCCCCCGGTCGAACGAGCGCGAGCTCACCCCCCGTTGGGTGCGTTCGCAGACCGCGTTGTCCTGGGCCAGGACCAGGTTGCTGAAGTCACAGACCGCGCTGGGGTCGAAGTCGTCAGACTCAACTGCGGAGGGCTCGAACAGGTACTCGATCTCGTAGTCGGTCCGCGCCGGACCCCGGGGGATTAACCGAGTCAGGATCACGCTGGTACCGGTGATGTCGACGAAGAGGTTCGGGTAGACGAACGCCGAGAGGTAGGACCGTGCGTCGTCTGGCGTCATGGTGGCGATCACCGGGAGTGGGGCCGTGCCGTCGGCAGTAAAGCTGTTGGCCCCCTCTGCCAACCAGGCGCCACCGTCGTTTCGGCCCTCGTCGATCACGTCACCCTGTTGGTGGAGGGGGATGATCTCCACCAGTTCGGGGTGAATCTGCGGGCAGTGGAGACACTCGGCGTAGTTCTCCACCAGAATCTTCCAGTTGGCAGCCACCGTGCTGGTCTCCAGCCTCCCGAGCCGGAGGCGGTCCAGCTGCAACCGCTCGAACGACAGAATCTCGTCACTGTGTTCGGCCAGCCAGTCCACCAACGGCGGAGGATCGGTAGCCAGGCTGACGAAGAGCATTCCCTGCCAGCTCTCCACCGCGACCCGATGGAGTGGGAACGCCATGCGGTCGAGCTCCTCCTTCGCCACGTTCGGTGTCGCCACCAGCTCGCCGTCCAGCGAATAGCTCCAAGCGTGGTACGGACAGGTAATCGCTGCTCCGAAGCCACTCCCGCTGGCGTCGCACAGTTGCGAACCCCGGTGCCGGCACACGTTGTAATAGGCCTGTGGGTCTCCATCCCGGTTGCGGAGCACGAGGACGCTCTCAGCGCCGATATCGACCACCAAACGATCGCCCACGTGAGCGAGCCGTTCGGAGCGCCCGACGTAGCACCACCGCCGGTGGAAAACGTTCTCGAGGTCGGCGTCGTAGATGGCGGGAGATCGGTAGTCCTCCCCCCGCAATGTGGGCTTCATCGCCGTGGACACGTATCCCTCCTCCGGAACCCCAATCGGCCCCGCCTTGTCCTAGTCCCTCAGATTCCCCGGACCTCTGACCGAAGCCACTGACTGGCGAGTCAGTCAGTGGCTGACTATAGTGCTGCGCCGTCGCGAGAACTACCACGAGGGGGCCCATCGATGAAGAACCGCCGGTCTGAACACCGACGCCCGACTACCTCCGCCAGCCGCGCTCCGGTCAGCAGGCGCCGGTTCCTTGGCGGTTCGGCTATGGCCGCCGGCGGCCTGGTACTCGGCCCGTCGATCCTCGCCGCCTGCGGAAGCGACGGCGGTTCGGGCACAGCCCTGAAACTGGCCCGGCCCGACAAGCCGGTCACGCTCCCCACGGTCGGGGACGCCGTGGCCGCCGGGAAAGCTCACGAGGGCGGGACCCTGCAAATCCTCAACTACGTGGACTACCTCAACCCGGACGTGGTCGCCCGATTTGAAGAGACCTACGGCGTCAAGACCGCCGTCACCACCTACGACACCGAGGAAGGGGCACTCAACAAGCTCCGCTCCGGCGCCTTCACGCCCGACCTCATCATCGGGATGACCGACTCCGTTCTGTCCCGGCTGGTGGCTGCTGAACTGCTCCAGCCCCTCAATCACTCGTACCTGTCCAATTTCGGCAACGTCATTGAGGGCCTCCGCGACCCCTACTACGACGTGGGTGCCCAGTACACGACGCCGTACATCATTTATTCGACGGGGATCGGCTACCGGACAGATATGGACGTCGACACGTCCTACTTCGAGTCGGGCAATGGGTGGGACATCCTGTGGGACTCCGCCTATTCCGGTCGCCTCGGCATCTTGGACTCCTACCGTGATGTGATCGGCTCGGTGTTGCACCGCAACGGAGAGGACATCAACACCGGCGATCAGAAGGTCCTGAACGCCGCCCTGGAGGACCTCCGGGAGATGTCGGCAGCCACAAACCCAAAGATCGACATCCTCGCCTACACCGAGGTCCCCGCCGGACCGCGCGTAGTCAACCAGTGCTGGTCAGGTGACATGCTCCTTGGTGTCTGGTACCTCCCGGAGGATGCCTCATGGACCGAACTCGGCTACTGGCAGCCCGACGACATGGTGACCGGGAACGACGTCTTCTGCGTGGCCAGGAACGCCGAACGTCCCGTCCTGGCCCATGAGTTCATCAATTTCTTCCTTGACGTCGATAACGCTCTGGAAAACTTCGGGTGGACGGGCTACCAACCGGCCCTAGAGGCCCTGGACTCCCAGACACTGATCGACTGGGAGTACGTCCCGGCCAATCTGGCCAACGCCTTGATAACCCCGGCGCAGTACGCCAAGGGCAACCGGGCCGTAGCCCTGGAGCCGGACGTGGATGCCCGCTGGACCGACGTCTGGGCCAAGTTCACCGCCGGCTGATCCTCGGCCCACTGTCGGGCGACCGGCCTCCCGCCGAGCGACGACGGTGACCGGCGCCCCAACTTCCGTAACAACCTTCGACGGGTCACGACGGCTCGGTGACCGGGGCGCCCTGTGGGGGCTGTTCGCCCTCCCAGGGACGGTATGGCTACTGGTACTGTTCGCGCTGCCGTTCTACGCGCTGGTCTGCGTGGCCTTCGGGGACATTGATCCCGTCTTCCGCAACGCCGTCCCGGCCTGGAACCCTCTCAACTGGAGCTTCGGCAATGCGGGCGAGGTCCTCGGCGAGATCTTCGGGGGAAGCCTCCGGAAAGTGTTCCTGCGCACCATTTCCTATGTGGTGTGTGCCGTCGTCCTCTCCTTCCTCGTCGGCTATCCGGTGGCGTACTACCTGGCTCGACACGCTGGACGGTGGCGCGGCCTCCTCCTGGCCCTGATGGTCCTGCCGTTCTGGGTCAACTACCTGATGCGGATGCTGGCCTGGGTCAACCTGCTCCAGGTTGACGGATGGGTAACCCGGGCCTTCTCGATATTCGGGGTCCAGGTGAACTGGTTGGACGGCCAACCGGTCACCGTGGTGCTGGGTCTGGTCTACGGCTACGTCCCGTTCCTAGTCCTCCCCCTCTACGCCGCCCTCGAGCGACTTGACGGACGGCTCCTTGAGGCGGCCCGTGACCTGGGGGCCGGACCGGGCCGGACGTTCCGCCTCGTGACCATCCCACTGTCACGTCCCGGGATGCTCGGGGCTGGTGTGATCATCGCCCTACCCATGTTCGGCGACTACTACACGAACGACATGCTGTCTCGGTCGCCGGCCACTGAGATGGTGGGGAACCAGGTCGACTTCTACCTGAACGCCACCACCCAGCCCCAGAAGGGGGCCGTCCTCGTCCTAGTGCTGTCGGCCCTTCTGGTCGTCCTCATGTCCTACTACCTAGTCAGCACCATGCGGATGCAGCGAGAGATCCGGGCATGAGCAGGCGACGAAGCCGGAACCCGTGGCGGCGACCGATCGGCCTTGCCACCTGGACCTGGGCCTACGTGCTTTGGATGTTTCTACCGGTAGCTATCGCCGTCTTGTTCTCGTTCAATGGCGGGCGGAGTCGTTCGGTCTGGCAGGGCTTCTCACTGCGATGGTGGACCGGGGAACCTAATGCCTCGCTTCTCCACGACGAGACCCTGCACAGTGCACTGCGTAACTCGTTAGTTCTGGCTCTCCTCACCATGCTGGTGGCAACCCCAATCGGCATCACTCTGGCTATCGGCTTGGCCCGATGGCGGTCCCGGACAGCCAGCGGCGCCAACTGGTTGATGTTGGTCCCGCTTGTCACCCCCGAGATCGTGATGGGCGCTTCGCTGCTGCTGGTCTTCACGAGCCTGTACACCGGAATCCCGCTAGGACGACCAGCCCAGTTGCTAGGCCATGTGACCTTCTCCATCTCGTACGTGGTTGTGGTGGCCCGCGGTCGGCTCTTGTCGATCGGAAGGGATTACGAGGAGGCGGCTCGAGACCTGGGTGCTAGCCAGTTCCAGGCCCTCCGCCTGGTTCTCCTACCACTGCTTGCCCCGGCCATCTTCGCCGGCTTCGTGATTGTGTTCGCCATGTCGATCGACGACTTTGTAATCAGCGCCTTCTTGTCCTCGGGGGCCGGGTCGGAGACGGTACCTGTCCGGATCTACTCGGCCGTGCGGACCAGCTCTACGCCAGCGCTAAACGCCCTAGCCTCCTTCCTCGTCGCCTCCACGCTGGTCGCCCTCGCCCTCGGAGCCAGTGTCATGTCATGGTTCCGACGTCGTCGCGGAACCCAGGAATCAGCGCTGGCCGACCTCACCTCAGTCGGTATCTAAACCCCGCGGACCTGGAAATCGGTCAGCTGGCCAGCAAGCGGAGGGCGTCGACCGGCATCTCCGCGTGGGTAGCACCTTCGCCTGCTACCCCACCGCTATTGGCCAACAAGGCATGAAAGGCCAGGTCTCCGCTTCTGAGGTGGACCTGGGTGGTGGCGCCGGTGAAAACCCGCCGCTCCACTACAACGGGTAGTCCATTGTCTGGCTCTCCTTCGACCAGCCGGACCCTCTCGGGACGAATGACCACCCGGCAGCGCCCGACCGGTCCGTCACCAGTCGCCCGAAGTACTCGGTCCCCAACCTGGATCCTCCCTCCGCCCAGGTGTTCCACGTCGAGCAGGTTGGCCACGCCCAGGAAATCGGC
>JAZADL010000022.1:0-24601 GCA_036123635.1 Actinomycetota bacterium | reverse complement strand
AGTCGACGAAGAAGATCGTCGAGACGGTTCGACGCACCCAGGCCGACCTTCGGGGACCTGTTCCCCTGCCGACCGAGAAGCACCGCTACACGGTCATCCGTGGTCCCTTCAAGGACAAGGACTCCCGCGAGCACTTCGAGATGCGCATCCACAAGCGCCTGCTCGACATCCTGAACCCCTCACCCAAGACGGTGGACTCGCTACAACGCCTGGACCTTCCAGCCGGCGTCGACATCGAGATCAAGATCCAACAGGCTTAACCACCCCGGGTCGGCTGCCGGTCGATCGAGTGCACGAAGCGTCCCCTCAGGGCGCTCCTGCTTGTTTGGCTCAGTGTTCCTGGCCGCCGGAGGGGCCATGTCCCCGCCGCTGGCTGCTCTCAGCGATCAGGTGTTCAGCAACCTCGTGCCGTTCGGCCTCGGCGGCGATCACCGACTGGATGGTCGCCGCGGCCGGCAGGGCCAACAAGGCACCGACCACGCCGAGGACAGCCGAGCCAGCGATCACGGCCCCGAAAGCCACCGCCACGTGCAACTGCATGGTGTGGGAGGTGATCCGGGGGGCGAGCAAGTAGTTCTCGAACTGCTGGTAGATGGCTACCACGACTATGACCCATAGGCCGTCTGCCGGGTTACCCAGTAGAGCGATGACCAGGGGAAGGGCCCCGGCGATGTAGGTGCCGACCACGGGGACGAACTGGGACATGACGCCCACCCAGAGGGCCAGAGCCAGCGAGGACGGCAGGCCGATCAGTTCGAAGGCCGCCCAGTGGACGAGCGAGGAGCCCAGGGCCAGGATGCTGCGGGAGAGTATGTAGCCGCCGGTCTTCTCTATGGCCAGGTCCCAAACTTCCAGCACGTGGCGTTGGTGTCGCTCGGCCAGAAAAGAGCAGATCAAGCGGCGAAGTTTCGGACCCTCGGCCACCAAGTAGAACGTGAAGAGTCCAATGGTGAACAACTGGAACAGGACGTTTGCCACCGTGGTTCCAAAGCGGGCCAGGTCGTCGGCCACGTCTCCTAGCCGTTGGGCCAGGGCGCCAGTGTCGTAGTCGGCCCGAAGGTCGGCCGTGGCGTTTTGGATACCGAAGCTGTCCTCCAACCAGCCGTCGATGTCCTCCAGGTAGCGGGGCACGTTCTCGCTGAAGTCGGTGACCTGCTCGGCCAGCAGACTTCCCACCTGCACGCCGAAGCCACCGAGGGCGCCGACCACGGCCAGCATTACGAGGGCCGTGCCTGGGCCCCGACGGAGGCCAGCTCGTTCCAATCGGTTGACGGCCGGTTCGAGGGCAAAAGAGACAAAGAACGACACCAGTAGGACCAGCAGCAGGGGTCGCAATGAACTGACGACACCCCGAAGGACCCACAAGCCGGCTAGGCCGGCCATCAGGGTCACCACGGCACGACGGACCCATGGGGGGATCGTGTGGTGGGTTGCCGGTTCGGTCATGGGATTACGTCGAAAAAATGCTGCAATGGAGCCGATCTCTCGTCATCATCGACGCTACCGGCCGAGTCGGTCGACCTCAGGGATGGGTTCGGCACCCGGCACATGGAATCCGCCGGATGACACGGTTGTGGGTTGCCAGGAACGGCCGTATCGTTGTCCCCCGTACTCCGGAGGGTCCGGGGTTTCCAATCGATGTCCGTTGAGGCCCCCCGGGAACCGAACGGCACAAACGAATCACCGCTCCGCCGGGCTATGCCCGTGCGGAGCGTTCACGTGAACGGCCACTTAATTGGCCCAGCCGTTGGAGGGAGTCCTCCGGCGCCAGTCGCAGGAGCCATCATGGCCAACAAGGCAATCGTCGGCGAAAAGGTCGGCATGACACAGGTGTGGGATGAGGACAACCGCGTCCTTCCTGTCACCGTGCTCCGTGTCCGCCCCAACCGCGTTGTCCAGGTAAAAACCACCGAACGGGACGGGTACACCGCCCTGCAGGTGACCGTGGGTCGAAAGGACGCGACGAAGCTCACCCGTCCAGAGGCCGGCCACTTCGCCGCCGGTGGCGTTGATGCCGGGGAGCGGCTCGTCGAGCTGCGCCTCGACGACGTCGACGGCTACGAGGTGGGCCAGGAGATCACCGTGGAGTCGCTGGCCGATCAGGGCCGGGTCGACGTGACGGCGGTCAGCAAGGGTAAGGGCTTCGCCGGCGTCATGAAACGCCATGGCTTCAAGGGCCAGCGTGCCTCGCATGGCGCTCACAAGGTTCACCGTAAGCCGGGTGCCGTCGGTCAGTGCGCCACTCCGTCCCGTATCTTTAGGGGCAAGCGCATGCCGGGTCGGCTGGGCAACCAAAAGACCACCACCCTGAACCTCGAGGTCGTGCAGGCCGATCCGGATCGCGAACTCCTGCTGGTACGTGGATCAGTTCCCGGCCCGCGCGGGGCCACCGTCCTCATCCGCGACGCCGTAAAGGGAGCTCGCTGATGGCTTCCGTCGACGTGCTTAGCCAGATCGGTGACCCAGCGGGTTCGGTCGAACTCGATGAGGCCACCTTTGGTATCGAGCCGAACACCGCTGTCATGCACCAGGTCGTGACCGCCCAGTTGGCAGCTCGTCGGTCGGGCACCCAGAGCACCCAAACTAGGGCCGAAGCCCGAGGTGGCGGCGCCAAGCCGTGGCGCCAGAAGGGCACCGGCCGGGCCCGCCACGGTTCCATTCGGTCGCCACAGTGGCGCGGTGGGGGTGTGGCCCTTGGCCCAAAGCCCCGTAGTTATGCCCAGAAGACTCCCAGGAAGATGGTGCGGCTCGCCCTGAGGTCCGCCCTCAGCGACCGTGCGGCTGACGGCCGGGTCGTGGTCGTCGACGGCTGGACCTTCGAGACCCCGAAAACCCGTGACGCGGTAGCCGCCCTGGCCGCCCTCGGTGTGGAGGGTCGGGCCCTGGTGGTGGTTGATCGTGGTGACGAGAACGCCTGGAAGAGTTTCGCCAACCTGCCGGCGGTGCACGTGCTGTCGATCGGCGAATTGAACGCCTATGACGTTCTGGTGAGCGACTTCGTGATCTTCACCCGGGACACCCTGCCCACTACCCAGGCTTCGACCCACACCGCCCAGGTGGTCGAGCCGGATGCAGATCCTGTCGGGGAGGAAGAAGAGTGAAGGACGCCCGCGACGTCATCGTGAAGCCGGTCGTGTCGGAGAAGTCCTATGCCCTGCTTGAGGACAACGTCTACACATTCGAGGTCGCTCGGTCAGCCTCCAAGCCGGAGATTCGCGACGCCGTTCAGTCAATCTTTGACGTCACGGTGCTCAAGGTGAATACCCTGAACCGCGACGGCAAGCGCAAGCGGAATCGAAGGATGCCGACGTTCGGCAAGCGTCCAGACGTTAAGCGGGCCTACGTCACTCTCGTCGAGGGTGACTCGATCGAATTGTTTGAGGTCTAGACCCATGCCGCAGCGCAAGCGCAAGCCGACCAGTCCCGGCCGCCGGTTCCAGACCGTCGCTGACTTCTCGGACATCACCAAGACTGCCCCGGAGCGCTCGTTGACTGAGAAGAAGACCAGCACCGGTGGTCGAAATAACTACGGCCGGATGACGTCGCGGCACCGCGGCGGTGGCCACAAGCGCCAGTACCGGGTCATCGACTTTCGCCGGAACAAGGATGGCGTACCGGCCAAGGTGGCGGCCGTCGAGTACGACCCCAACCGCAGTTGCCGCATCCTCCTTCTGCACTACCACGATGGTGAGAAGCGTTACATCCTGGCTCCCCGTGGCGTGCAGGTCGGCGAGACCTTGCAGTCCGGCCAAGGCAGCGAGATTAAGGCCGGCAACGCCCTGCCGCTGCGTTACATCCCCGTCGGTACGGTCGTCCACAACGTGGAGATGCAGCCCGACGGTGGTGGAAAGATTGCCCGTAGTGCCGGCTCCAGCGTCCAACTGGTGGCCAAAGAGGGCGACCACGCCACCCTCCGTCTACCCAGTACGGAGATGCGGCGGGTCCGTATCGACTGCCGAGCCACGATCGGCGAGGTGGGTAACCAAGAGCACGAGCTCACCAAGATCGGCAAGGCCGGTCGAAACCGCTGGAAGGGCATCCGTCCCCAGTCCCGCGGCGTGGTGATGAACCCGGTCGACCACCCCTTGGGTGGTGGCGAGGGTAAGTCTTCCGGTGGCCGTCACCCAGTGTCCCCCTGGGGAAAGCCCGAGGGCCGTACCCGTAAGCGGGGCAAGCAGTCCGACAAGTTGATCGTGCGCCGTCGTCGTCGGCGTGGGTCGCGGAGGTAATCGGCGATGCCGAGGAGTCTCAAGAAGGGTCCGTTCGTGGACGACCATCTCCTGAAGAAGGTCGACGTCCTGAATGAGTCCGGCGAGAAAAAGGTCATCCGGACGTGGTCCCGTCGGTCCACCATCGTGCCCGAGATGGTCGGTCACACGCTTGGTGTGCACGACGGCCGCAAGCACGTCCCGGTATATGTGACCGAGTCGATGGTCGGCCACAAACTCGGTGAGTTTGCTCCCACCCGGACCTTTCGGTTCCACGCTGGCCAGGAGAGGGGCGGTCAGCGCTAATGGTCGCTGTCAAGACCAACGAGCGTCCGGGTACCCGGGCCGTTGCCCGGTACGTCCGGGTCTCAGCCTCCAAGGCCCGCGAGGTTCTCGACCTGATCCGGGGCGAGTCTTACGGCCGAGCAGCCGAGATCACAGCTTTCTCCGAGCGCGCTGTCTCCGACGTGATTGCTAAGTGTCTCGACTCAGCGGTGGCCAATGCTGAGAACAACGACGGCATCTCGGCTGAGGAGCTTTACGTGTCAGCCTGTTACGCCGATGAGGGTCCGACGCTTAAGCGGTGGCGTCCCCGAGCTCGGGGAAGAGCCACCCGCATCAACAAGCGGACCTGCCACATCACGATCATCGTGAACCGATACGACGAGACCACTCTTGAAGACCTCCGAAAGCGCGAGGAAGCCCGTGGTCGGGCTGGTTCCAGCACCCAAGCCGCTGAGGCTCGCCGCCAGCGCGTCGAGCGCAGTAGGGCGGCGGCCGAGGAGGCGGAGCACGATCACGATCACGATCACGAGGATGGCGCGGAGAACACTCCGGCCGACGAGGTCGTCGAGGTCGCTGTGGATGAACCAGTGGCCGACGAGCCGACCGCCGACGAGCCGACCGCCGACGAGGTCGTCGAGATCGACGAGGTAATCGCCGACGAGGTCGTCGAGGCCGCTGTGGATGAACCAGTGGCCGACGAGACCACCGAAGAGACCGACGCCGACCAGTCGGCTGATGACACGCAGAAAGAGGCCAACTGATGGGCCAGAAGGTCAATCCGTACGGCTTCCGCCTGGGGATCACCACCGACTGGAAGTCGCGATGGTTCGCCACCCGGCAGGAGTACGCCGACAACCTTGTCCAGGACTGGAAGGTCCGCGACTACCTCATGAATGAGTTGCCGCACGCCGCCATCAGCCGCGTCGAGGTGGAACGCACACGGGACCGGGTCCGGGTCGACGTCCACACCGCCCGGCCGGGCATCGTCATCGGGCGCAAGGGTGCTGAGGCCGATCGCCTGCGAGCCGGCCTGGGACAAATCACGGGGAATCACGCCGTCCAGCTCAACATCCAGGAGATTAAAGAACCGGAGCTCGACGCCGCTCTTATCGCCCAGGGTGTGGCTGACCAGTTGGCTGGTCGGGTCGCCTTCCGACGGGCCATGAAGCGGGCCGTGCAGAACGCCCAGAAGGCTGGCGGCCTCGGTATCCGGGTCCAGTGCTCGGGACGCCTGGGAGGCGCCGAAATGTCCCGCACCGAGTGGTACCGGGAGGGTCGGGTACCGCTGCATACCCTGCGGGCTGACATCGACTACGGCTTCCGCGAGGCCCGGACCACCTACGGCCGCATCGGTGTGAAGGTTTGGATCTACAAGGGTGACATCTTGCCCTACAAGAGTCTCCTTGAGGACAAGATCACCAAGGAGGCCGCCATGGCCGCCGGGGAGACTTCAGGCCAGGCCAAGCAGCGCACCGTGGTGTCGTCGGCTGCGGCCCGCCGTCGGACTGAAGTTGTCGAGGTATCTGAGGCCCCGGATACTGAGGCTTCAGTGGACGAGGTACCCGATGCCGACCCGGCACCCCTGGTCAAGGAGGGCGACGCCGAATTCGAGAAGCTCTTAGCGGAAGAGGAGGCCATCGAGGCTTCCACCCGCGAAGCCCACGAGACGCCGCACTTCCGTGGCGGGGACGGTGACTGACCGTGCTGATGCCGAAGAAGGTCCGCCACCGCAAGCACCACCGCGGACGGATGAGGGGTGCCTCCAAGGGCCAAACCGAGATCACCTTTGGTGAGTTCGGGATTCAAGCCCTCGAGCCGGGCTGGATCACGGCCCGGCAGATCGAGGCCGCCCGTATTGCCATGACCCGCCATATCAAGCGCGGTGGCAAAGTCTGGATCAACGTCTTCCCGGACAAGCCCGTCACGGAGAAGCCGGCCGAGACCCGGATGGGGTCTGGCAAGGGAAACCCCGAACACTGGGTCGCTGTCGTGAAGCCCGGCCGAGTGCTGTTCGAGTTGTCGTACTCCGACGCCGAGGTGGCCCGGGCCGCCCTTAACCGTGCCATTCAGAAGCTGCCCATCAAGGCTCGCTTCATCGCCCGGGAGGAGGGTTTCTAGCCATGGCTAAGAACAGGTCTTTGACCGACCTCGGCGACACCGACCTCCTGGAGCGCTTCAGTGATGCCAAGGAGGAGTTGTTCAACCTGCGGTTCCAGCTGGTTACCGGCCAGTTGGAGAACTACGCCCGGGTCGGATTGGTCAAGAAAGAGATCGCCCGTGTGCTCACCGAGATACGAGCCCGGGAGATCGACGCCGCCGACGCTCTCGAGGCGGTCAACGAGGAGGTGGCCGACTGATGGCCGAGATGACCGAACCAACCACAGGGCGTTCGAACCGCCGCAAGGTACGCGAGGGCTTCGTGGTGTCTGACGTCCAGGACAAGACGGCGATCGTGGAGACGGTCGACCGGGTCCGTCACCGCCGGTACGCCAAGACCGTCCAGCGGACCAAGCGCCTCCACGTCCACGACGAGGAGAACCAGATGAACATTGGGGATCGCGTGCGAGTCCAGGAGACCCGGCCGTTGTCCAAACTCAAGCGCTGGCGCCTGGTCGAGATCCTGGAAAGGGCGAAGTAATGATCCAGCAGGAGACCCGACTCCGGGTGGCGGACAACTCAGGTGCCCGCGAGGTGCTTTGCATCAAGGTGCTCGGCGGCTCGAAGCGCCGCTACGCGTCGATCGGCGACGTGTTCACCGCCACGGTGAAGGACGCCAACCCGGGCGCGGCGGTCAAGAAGGGCGAGGTCGTGAGGTGTGTTGTGGTGCGCACCAAGAAAGAGCGTCGTCGTCTCGACGGGTCCTACATTCGCTTTGACGAGAACGCCGCAGTGCTCATCAACGACCAGAACCAGCCGCGTGGGACCCGCATCTTTGGCCCGGTGGGTCGGGAATTGCGAGACCACAAGTTCATGCGGATTGTCTCGCTCGCCCCGGAGGTGCTCTGAGATGAAGATCAAGAAGGGCGACAAGGTACGTGTCTTGGCCGGCAAGGACCGGGGCAAGGAGGGCAACGTGAGTCGGGCCATGCCCGCCGAGAACAAGGTAATCGTGGATGGCGTCAACATCGCCAAGCGTCACCAGAAGCCGACCAACGCCACCATGCAGGGCGGGATCATCGACAAGGCCATGCCTGTCGAAGCCTCCAACGTCGCCGTGTTGAGCCCATCGGACGGTCGTCCCACCCGCATCGGCTATCGATATAACGACGCCGGCGACAAGGTGCGGATCTGTAAGCGGACGGGGGTGGACCTCGATGGCTGACACCATGACAGTGAGTGTGCGGCTGCGCGAGCTCTACAGCGCCCAGATCCGCGACGCCCTCAAAGACGAGTTGGGGCTGTCCAACGTGATGCAGGTTCCGCGACTGGAGAAGATTGTGGTCAATATGGGTGTCGGCGATGCCGCCCAGCAGGCCAAACTCCTAGACGGGGCGGTGGCCGATCTCGAGGTCATCACCGGTCAGAAACCGCTCATCACCCGCGCTCGCAAGTCCGTCTCGAACTTCAAGCTCCGCGAAGGCCAGGCCATTGGCGCCAAGGCCACACTGCGGGGCGACCGCATGTACGAGTTCTTGGACCGTCTGATCACCCTGGCTATTCCCCGGATCCGTGACTTCCGCGGCCTCAGTCCCCGGTCGTTTGACGGAAACGGGAACTATACGTTCGGAGTGACCGAGCAGCTCATCTTCCCGGAGGTCGACTACGACAAGGTCGATCGAACCCGGGGAATGGACATCACGATCGTGACATCCGCGTCCGACGACGCCAGTGGGCAGGCACTGCTCACGGCGTTCGGTTTCCCATTCCGGAAGGAAGGGCAGTAGTGGCCAAGAAAGCACTGGTCAATAAGCAACAGAAGACCCCAAAGTTCAAGGTTCGCGCCTACACGCGGTGCCGCCGTTGCGGCCGACCGCGGTCGGTTTACCGTGCCTTCAACCTCTGTCGGGTCTGCCTGCGGAACATGGCCCACGCCGGGGAGATCCCCGGGCTGACGAAGTCAAGCTGGTGAGGAGGATCTGATATGACTATGACCGATCCCGTCGCCGACATGCTGACGCGTATCCGAAACGCCAACCAGGCCATGCACGAGGGCGTGAAGATGCCGTCGTCCAGGCAGAAGGTGGCGTTAGCTGACGTCCTCAAAGCCGAGGGCTACATCCGTGGCTACGAGGTGTCGGACTCCACGACCAGCCCCGGCAAGGTGCTGACTATCGAGATGAAGTACTCCTCGGAGCGGGAGCGCGTTATCAGCGGTGTGCAGCGGGTATCCACCCCGGGCCTGCGGGTCTACAGCGCTTCGAACAAGATCCCCCGCGTGCTCGGCGGTCTCGGCGTAGCCGTGATCTCGACCAGCCGCGGGCTAATGAGCGACCGCGAGGCTCGCCGCCGGAGGATCGGCGGCGAGGTCCTCTGCTACGTCTGGTAGAGGAGGAGGACATGTCTCGAATCGGGAAGGCCCCCATCCCCGTTCCGTCGGGCGTCGAGGTCTCGATCAACGGCCGTCAGGTCGCCGTGAAGGGTCCCAAAGGCGCCCTAGACCTCGAGGTTCCTGGCGAGATCACCGTTCGTCAGGACGGTGAAGAAATCCTCGTTGAGCGCCCCGACGACGAACGTCAGAACCGTGCCTTGCACGGCCTGACCCGCTCGCTGGTCAACAACATGGTGGTTGGCGTGTCGGAGGGATTCAGCAAAGAGCTCCAGATCATCGGCGTCGGCTACCGCGCCGCCCCCAAAGGCTCCGACCTTGAGTTGCAACTGGGCTTCAGCCACCCGGTGATCGTGAAGGCCCCCGACGGCATCGAGTTCGATGTACCAGAGCCGACTCGCATCATCGTGTCAGGTACCAACAAGCAGGTCGTCGGCCAGGTGGCCGCCGACATCCGTTCCCACCGTAAGCCGGAGCCCTACAAGGGTAAGGGCGTGCGCTACCTCGGCGAGCATGTGGCCCGCAAGGCCGGAAAGGCGGCGAAGTGAGCACCGTCGATCGGTCCCAAGCGCGTCAGCGGCGACACCGTCGGATTCGCAAGGCGGTCCGGGGGACCGCTGCGCGGCCACGCCTGGCGGTGTTCCGCTCCTCACGGCACATCTCGGCACAGGTCATCGACGACCAGACCGGTCGCACGGTGGCCAGCGCCTCGACCCAGCAGGCCGGCGTGGCTGACGGGACGACCGGGGTGGCCGCGGCCACTGAGGTCGGTCGTCTGGTCGCCGAGCGGGCCCGCGAGGCCGGAATCGCCACCGTGGTGTTCGACCGCGGCGGTTACCTCTACCACGGCCGGGTAGCGGCGCTTGCCGACGCCGCCCGCGATGCCGGACTGGAGTTTTAGTGGCACCGCACACCAACGACGACGCCTCCCTTCGGGAGTCACGAGTTATCCATATCAACCGCGTGGCCAAGGTGGTCAAGGGCGGTCGCCGGTTCTCGTTCACTGCCCTGGTGGTGATCGGAGATGGCGCTGGTCGAGTCGGCCTGGGCTACGGGAAGGCTAAGGAGGTCCCACTGGCAATTCAGAAGGGGACCGAGGAGGCCAAGCGCAACCTGTTTAGCGTGCCGCTGGCCGGTTCGACCATCGTCCATCCCATCGTGGGGGTCATGGGCGGCGGCCGGGTCCTACTCCAGCCGGCCGCTCCTGGTACCGGTGTGATCGCCGGTGGGGCCGCTCGCGCCATTCTTGAAGAGGCTGGCATCCACGATGTGCTCTGCAAGTCGCAGGGATCGCCCAACCACATCAACGTGGCCCGGGCCACCGTTGCCGGGCTGCAGGCCCTGCGCCGACCCGACGAGGTGGCCCGTCTGCGGGGTCTAGACCCGGAGGAATTCGTGCCGGCAGCCCTGCTCACCGCGTACCGCCGCACCGAGGCCGGTGTAGGCGCGTCCGACGGTTTGGACGGTGAGTGACATGACACAACTAATCGTCACCCAGATCCGAAGCGGCATCGGTGCCAAACCCAAGCAGCGGGGGACCTTACGTGCTCTGGGCCTGGGTCGTATCGGTCGCAGCAACACCCTGCCCGACCGGGGTGAGATCCGGGGCATGATCGCCCGGGTCCCCCACCTAGTTCAGGTCGAGGAGGTCGACGGAGAATGAAGATCCACGATTTGCAGCCGGCCCCCGGTTCCAAGAAGCGCGCCAAGCGCGTCGCACGCGGCATCGGAGGCAAGGGAGGCAAGACTGCCGGCCGCGGCATGAAGGGACAGCGGGCTCGCAACACGGTCCGTGTCGGTTTCGAGGGTGGCCAGATGCCCCTCCACCAGCGGATTCCAAAGCTCAAGGGCTTCAAGAACCCGTTTCGCGTCGAGTACCAGGCGGTAAACCTCGACGCTATCGAGGCTAGTGACCTCGACGAGATCTCACCGGAGACTCTGCACGCCCACGGCTTGGTCGGCAAGAAGTCTTTAGTCAAGGTGCTGGGCCGGGGCGAAGTCACCCGGGCCGTCACCGTGCGGGCTCACGCCTTCTCGGCCTCGGCCGAAGCCGCCATCACGGCAGCTGGTGGAAGCGTCGAGAAATTGCCCCTTCCCTTCGCCGTGCGCCCACCGGCCAGCGGTAACGCTCTGATGAACCGCTGACCGGTTCGTCCGGACCAGACCAAAGACAGGAGCACACGTGCTGTCCAGCATGCTGAATATGTTCAGGGTGGGAGATCTGCGTAAGCGGATCGTGTTCACCCTGCTCATGATCCTGCTCTACCGGGTGGGTGCCTTTATGCCTGCCCCCGGCATCGATGTTGAGCAGGTCCAATTGCTCCGCGATCGGGCGGACCAGGGGGGCGTTCTGGCTTTCCTCCAGCTTTTCTCCGGCGGGTCCCTGACCAGCTTCGCCGTGTTCGCCCTGGGTGTCATGCCATACATCACGGCGTCCATCATCATGCAGGTGCTCGGCGTGGTGGTACCCCGGATCGAGCAGTGGCAGCAGCAGGGCGCGGTCGGCCAGCGCAAGATCACCCAGTGGACTCGCTATCTGACGGTGGCCATAGCGGTCATCCAGTCCACAAGTTTTGCGTTCCTATTCAACGACCGCGGCAATTCGATCTCTGGTCAGTCGGGGGCCAACCTGCTGCCCGATTTCCACATTGGCACGGTGAGCGTGGTTGTTTTGACCTTGACCGCTGGGACGGCGCTGCTTATGTGGATGGGCGAGTTGATCACCCAAAAGGGGATCGGCAACGGTATGTCGTTGCTGATCATGATCTCTATCGTGAGTGGCTTCCCTGCCCAGGGCTCCTTGATCCATGCCGAAAATGGGGTAGTGGCCTCCGTCGTGGTAGTGGCCGTTCTGATGGCCATGATCGCCGCCATTGTCTTCGTGGAGCAGGGTCAGCGACGCATCCCAGTGCAGTTCGCCAAGCGGGTGGTAGGTCGCCGGATGTATGGCGGCCAGAACACCTACATCCCGCTGAAGGTGAACCAGTCGGGCGTGATCCCGATCATCTTCGCCTCGTCGGTGTTGTACTTGCCGGTTTTGGTGGCCGCCGCCCTACCTTGGGACGGCTTCCGGGGCTGGATCGACAACAACCTGGCCCAGCCGGACAACGTCTTCTACTTCACTATCACCGGACTGCTGATTGTGGGCTTCGCCTACTTCTACACGGCAATCACCTTCGACCCGGTCAAGCAGGCTGACACCATCCGCAAGCAGGGCGGGTTTGTGCCCGGTATCCGTCCAGGCCACCAGACCGAGAGGTACCTAGCCCGGATACTGTCACGCATCACGTTGCCTGGCGCCCTGTTCATCGCCGGCGTGGCGCTTGTCCCGTCGATCCTGATCAATGTGTTCCTGGACACCAGCGCCGGGGTGGGCTCAGGCGGTGCTGCAGGCTTCGGCTTCATCGGAATTTCGATCCTGATCGCCGCCGGCGTCTCCCTGGAGACCATGAAGCAGGTCGATTCGCAACTCACCATGCGTAATTACGAGGGCTTCCTCAAGTAGCGATGACCGCCGTCCGTCTCGTCATTCTCGGACGTCAGGGTTCCGGAAAGGGTACCCAGGCGGCCCGTCTGGTAGAGGCCTACGACACGGTGCATATCTCGACCGGTGACATGTTGCGAGCCGCGGTCGGTGCCGAGACGGAACTGGGTTTGCAGGCTAGGGCCGTGATGGACGCCGGTGAACTGGTTGGCGACGATCTCATCAACGGCATCGTGGCCGAGCGACTGGCCCAAGGTGACGTGGCTGAGCATGGTTTCCTGCTGGATGGCTATCCCCGGACCCCCGACCAGGCCGCGGCGCTCGAGGGCATCCTGTCCGAGGCGGGGACTCCGATGGATGCTGCCGTGAACCTCGACGTGCCCGTCGACGAGGTCACGGCCCGCATGATGGCCCGGGGCCGGGCCGACGACACGGCGGAGGCCATTCGCCGCCGCCTGGACCTGTACGAGTCGGAGACGGCGCCGCTACTGGCTTGGTTTGCCGACCGCGGCCTACTGGAGGTAGTCGACGGTTTAGGAGCCGAGGATGACGTGTTCATCCGCCTCACAATCACCATTGACAGACGGCTGAGCGCCGGAGACGCGTCGTGACCTGCGGTTCTGCACGCCACACCGGCCAAGCGGGGGTTGGCCCTCCGGAGGGCCTGCGATAGCGTTACCCACTGTCCTACGCCGGGTTCGTGCCTTCACGAGCAGCCCCTGTACCCGGCCTGCGGAGCAGATTTTCACCCTTTCGACTATTAACAACCAGGAGAGCCACACTGTCGAAGCCCAAGGAAGATGCGATCGTGCTGGAAGGCACGGTTCTCGAGCCGCTGCCGAACGCCATGTTCCGCGTGGAGCTGGAGAACGGCCACAACGTACTGGCCCACATCTCCGGGAAGATGCGGATGCACTACATCCGGATCCTTCCAGGTGACCGCGTCCAGGTTGAGCTCACCCCTTACGACCTCCAGAGAGGTCGGATCACCTACCGCTACAAGTAGTCCGCTGCGAGTGGCGAGCACACAAGAGAGAACAGCATGAAGGTCCGAGCGAGCGTCAAGCGAATCTGTGAGAAGTGCCGGGTAATCCGGCGTCACGGTCGCGTGCAGGTCATCTGCACCAACCCCCGCCACAAGCAGCGTCAAGGTTAGAGGTAGTCAGGCATGGCACGAATCTCCGGTGTCGACATACCCCGCGAGAAGCGGGTACTGATCGCGCTGACTTACATCCACGGCATCGGTCGCACCTCGGCGGCGAGCATCTGCGAGGCCACCGGCGTTAACCCCTCCACCCGGGTGCGTGATTTGGCCGATGACGAGGTCACTTCAATCCGGGTGTTTGTCGACCAGCAGTTCAAGGTCGAGGGCGACCTCCGTCGTGAGGTGTCCCAGAACATCAAACGCAAGATGGACATTGGTTGCTATCAGGGTCTCCGCCACCGTCGCGGCCTTCCAGTCCGTGGTCAGCGCACTCATACCAACGCCCGGACCCGCAAGGGTCCTCGCAAGACAGTCGCGAACAAGAAGCAGGTAACGAAGTAATGGCGAAGCCGGCTGCTGGGGGTCGACGTCCCCGCAAGAAGGAACGGAAGAACGTCCCGCATGGGGTCGTTCACATCAAGAGTTCCTTTAATAACACGATTATCACCATCACCGACCAGGGTGGGAACACTCTGGCCTGGGCCTCGGCCGGCAATGTCGGCTTCAAAGGGTCTCGCAAGTCGACGCCGTTTGCCGCCCAGATGGCGGCCGAGCAGTGTGCCCGGCGGGCCATGGAACACGGTGTTCGCAAGGTCGACGTGGTGGTTCGCGGCCCCGGATCTGGTCGCGAGACGGCTATCCGGACCATCCAGAACACCGGCATTGAGGTGACGGGTATCAAGGACGTCACCCCGATTCCCCACAACGGTTGCCGGCCGCCCAAGCGACGGAGGGTCTGACATGTCCCGCTATACCGGCCCCCGGGCCCGGGTCTCTCGCCGCCTCGGTACCAACATCTTCGGCACTAAGGGCGAGGTCGTGGCGCTGGATAAACGCCCGTACCCGCCCGGTGAGCATGGCCGGACACGACGTCGGGGGAACCCGTCGGAGTATTTGGTGCAGCTCCAGGAGAAACAGAAGGCTCGCTTCGCATACGGCCTGTCCGAAAAACAGTTCCGTCGGATCTACGCCGAGGCCAACCGTCGTCAGGGCGTGACGGGCGAGAACATGCTCCAGTATCTGGAGTTGCGCCTCGACAACATCGTTTACCGGGCTGGCATGGCCGCTACCCGACCGCAGGCCCGACAGCTGGTCAACCACGGCCACGTGGACGTCAACGGCAGCCGAGTGGACATTCCCAGTTACCGCTGTCGGAAGGGCGACATAGTCACGCTGCGCGACAAGGCCCGCAAGATGGTTGTTGTGCAGTGGAACATCGACGTGCTCGACCGACAGGCCCCGGCCTGGCTAGATATGGGAGAGAACGGCCACGAGGTCACCGTCCGAGAACTTCCCCTTCGCGACCAGATCGATGTTCCGGTTCGCGAGCAGCTCATTGTCGAGCTCTATTCCAAGTAGTCCTGGGCCCTTTGGGCTTCAGGACAGTCACGTATCCACATAAGTACGAAGACGAGAAGGACACCCCATGCTGGTTATTCAGCGACCGACCGTCGAGGCCGCCGGCGAGGCCGTCGGCAACCGTCAGCAATTTTCGATTGGCCCGCTCGAGCCGGGCTTCGGCCACACCCTGGGCAACTCGCTCCGGAGGACGCTTCTGTCGTCTATCCCGGGTGCTGCGGTTACCCAGGTGAAGTTCGACGACGCCCTGCACGAGTTCGGCACTATCGAAGGGGTGGTGGAGGATGTCACTGACATCGTCCTGAACCTGAAGGATGTCGAGCTGCGCTCCCACAGTGACGAGCCGGTAACCCTGCGAGTCGACGTTCGCGGCGGGGCTGAGGTCAATGCGGCGGCCCTTGAGTCCAATGACCAGGTTGAAGTACTGAACCCGGACCTGCACCTGGCCACTGTTGCTCCCAAGGGCCGTCTGGCCCTCGAACTGACCGTCGAGGTAGGCCGGGGCTACCTAGGCTCGGACCGTGCCGTCGGCGAGGGTGTCATCGGCGTCATCCCGGTGGACGCCCTGTTCTCACCGGTCCGACGGGTGTCAATCGACGTGGAGCCCGTCTCTGTCGGCCAAACCCAGGACATGGATCGCTTGGTGCTGGATATCACCACTGACGGCTCGATCAGTCCGCGTGACGCCTTGGCTTCGGCTGGTGCCACTCTGCGAACTCTGGTGCAGTTGGTGGAGGACATGAGTGATGAAGCCCGCGGTTTGGAGTTGGGCGAGGCCGAGGAGGTGGGCGGCAGTTCGCCTGACTTAGATCTCCCCATCGAGGACCTGGACCTATCGGAACGCCCCCGCAACTGCCTCAAGCGGGCCCAGGTCGACACGGTCGGCCAACTCCTGGAGAAGACCGAGGACGACCTGTTGGCCGTCACTAACTTCGGCCAGAAGTCCCTGGACGAGGTTATTGAGAAGCTCGATGAGCGCGGTCTGACGCTCCGGGTTCGGGTCTGAAACCATGCCCGCCACCCCCAAGAGGGGCCGTCGCTTCGGCGGCAGTTCCGCCCACCAGAAGTCGATGATGGCCAACCTAGTGGCGTCGCTTATCGCTGCCGAGGCGATTACTACAACCGAGGCCAAGGCCAAGGCGGTCCGGCCTATCGCCGAGAAGATAATCACCAAGGCCAAGAAGGGCGGCTTGCACAATCACCGCCAGGTGGTGGCTTTCCTCCGAGACCGCGAGATGGCGGCCCGGCTCTTCGATGAGATCGCGCCGCGCTACACCGACCGGGCAGGCGGCTATACCCGGATTCTGAAGGTCGGTCCTCGCCACGGGGACAACGCGCCAATGGCGCGCATCGAGTTGGTCTGAGCCCCCCGTCATGCGGGTCCGGGGAACCGTCGCCTACGACGGAGCTCCGTTCCACGGGTTCGCCGTTAACGACGGCGTCCCGACAGTTGCCGGCCTCCTGAACGGGGCGCTGTCGAGGGTTCTTGGTACCGAGGTAGTGCTGACCTGTGCAGGGCGGACCGACCGCGGCGTGCACGCCGTGGGCCAGGTGGTCAGCTTCGACGCCCCGGACGACGCTTCCCTGGAGGATGTCCAGCGGGCCGTGAACCGTCAGTGCAGGCCGTCGGTTGTGGTGACGGCGTTGGAGCGGGTGGCCGACGATTTTGACGCCCGGTTCAGCGCTACCGGGCGAACCTACCGGTACCGCATCCTGGATCGTCCAGACCCCGATCCGTTCACTGCCCTGCGAGCTTGGCACGTGTGGGGATCCCTGGACGTCGACGCGATGCAGTTGGCCACTGCTGACCTCGTTGGCGAGCACGACTTTTCGTCATTCTGTCGGCGTCCCACGCCCCGGCCCGACGGCACACCGACCGTCTTGGTGCGTCGGATCACCTCGGCGTCGTGGAGGAGGGTGGCCGACGGCCTGTCGGGTGCCGACCTTCTGGAGTTCGAGGTATCGGCCAGCGCCTTCTGCCACCAGATGGTGCGTTCGGTGGTCGGGACCCTGGTAGCTGTGGGTCGGGGTCGGCTAGCAGCCGATTCCATGCCCTTGGTTCTGGACGCTCGGGATCGGCAGGCGGCCGGGGAGCCGGCCCCGCCGGAGGGTTTGACCCTCTGGTCGGTGGACTACTCGGGGACTACCTCCGACTCGTCGTAGGTTGCTGGGAAGGGGTGCCGCCCGTAGCCTTGGTCCGCGGCTCGATCGCACCCGGTTGCGGTGCCGATTTCCGGTGGCCGGGTGGCCACCACGGCCTGCAGCAAGCGTTTTACCCACGAAACAGGTGGTTTCCGTGTCCACGTACACTCCCAAGGCCAGCGAGATCCAGCGCGTCTGGTACCTCGTCGACGCCGACGGCCTCGTCCTCGGTCGCATGGCCTCCGAGGTGGCGGCGATCCTGCGTGGCAAACACAAGCCGATATTCACCCCCCACATCGACACCGGCGACCACGTGGTGATCATCAACGCCGACAAGGTTGTGCTAACTGGTGCCAAGGTGACCGACAAGAACGTTTACGACCACTCCGGTTACCCGGGTGGCCTTCGCACTCGGTCCTATGGCAAGTTGCTGGCTGAAAAACCCGCTGAGGCGGTCCGCCGGACTATCCGGGGCATGCTCCCCAAGAATCGACTGGGACGCCAGCAGTTGACCAAGTTGAAGGTCTACCGCGGCTCCGACCACCCACATGAGGCCCAGCAGCCACAGCCGTTGGCCATTGACCACGCACGGGCCCGCAAGGCCTGAACCAGGAGTCCACGATGCCCAGCCCCCTCATCCAGACCACCGGTCGTCGCAAGGAGTCGGTCGCCCGTGTCCGGTTGCGTCCTGGCAACGGCACTGTCACCGTTAACGGTCGGACCGCCGAGGATTACTTTCCGTCGGAGAGTCACCGCCTGGTATTCATGGAGCCGCTGCGGGTTACGGCCACCGAGGGCGCTTACGACATCGACGCCACTCTTCACGGCGGTGGGGTGTCTGGACAGGCTGGGGCCATGCGCCTTGGGATCGCCCGGGCACTGGAGGCGCTCGAGCCAGAGCGCCGGCCCGCTCTCAAGCAAGCCGGTCTCCTAACGCGAGATGATCGCAAGAAGGAGTCCAAGAAGTACGGACTCCATAAGGCCCGTAAGGCTCCGCAGTACTCCAAGCGCTAGGCGACGGCTGGACTACCGGCCCGGCTCCTACGCTTCGGCGATGACAGAGCCCGAGGCCGTTCCGACGGGCCTCCGATTCGGCACCGACGGCGTTCGCGCCCGTGCCGGCAATCGACTCGACGAACCGTCGGTTCGCGCTCTCGGTCTGGCCGCCGCTCCGCTCCTGGGTGCTGACCGGGTGGTTATCGGTCGCGATACCCGTGCGTCGGGTCCCGGGTTATTGCTGGCCCTGGCTGAGGGGCTGTCCGAAGGTGGGCTCCAGGTGGTGTCCCTCGGCGTGGCGCCCACGCCGGCCGTGGCCCACGTGGCAGCTGCCGAGGAGGCGGCTGGTGCCGTGGTTTCGGCTTCTCACAACCCCTGGTACGACAACGGGGTCAAGCTATTTTCCGTTGGGGGTTTAAAGCTGGACGACGTTGTGCAGTCCGACGTCCAGGCGGCATGGGATGCCGAGCCGCGACGTGACGAAGAAAGTGGGTCGTTGAACTGGTCCGACGACCCGGACAGAGCGGCCCTCTGGGCCGACGCGGTGGCCTCCTCGGTCGGCAACAGGTCTCTGTCCGGCCTGACTTTGGTCGTGGATTGTGCCAACGGCGCGACGTCAACGTTCGCCGCTGACGTTCTAGTCCGCCTGGGGGCAGACGTCGCCGTGCTTCACGCCTGTCCGAACGGTCGCAACATCAACGAGAACTGCGGGTCTAGCCACCCGGGCGACTTACGGGCCGCCGTTGTGGAGGCCGGGGCCGATGCCGGCCTTGCCTTCGACGGTGACGGCGATCGGGTGATTGCCGTGGCCGCCGATGGCTCCTTGCTCGACGGTGATGACCTACTGGCCGTCTGCGCTATCGACCGGCACCAACGTGGAGTTCTGCCCGGCGGCACCGTAGTGGTGACAGTGATGGCCAACTTGGGGTTGCGCCGGGCTCTGATCGATCACGGCCTCACGGTCTACGAGACGGCGGTTGGTGACCGCTACGTACTGGAGGCTCTAGAGGCCAACGGCTGGGCGCTGGGCGGCGAGCAGTCGGGTCATGTGATTTTCCGCGACCTGGCGACCACTGGCGACGGCCTGCTAACCGGGATCCAGGCTCTGGATGCCGCCCGGCGTAGTGGCCAGACCCTGGGTGAACGGGCGACTGAGCTGATGGCCCGGACCCCACAGGTCCTCCACGCTGTTCCGGTCTCCTCGGACGGGGTTGAGGTAGTGGCCGCGGTAGCCGAGGACCTGGCGCTTGCTGAGGCCGAACTGGGCGATACCGGGCGGGTGCTAGTCCGACCGTCGGGGACCGAGCCGGTCGTCCGGGTGATGGTGGAGGCGTACGACATCGCCGCGGCTTCAGAGGTCGCCGACCGCCTGGTGGCCGCCGTCGAGCGGGCCGACCGGATCTGAACCCGTAGAATTCCTAGAGTCTGTGCATCGACCGCCGGTCGGTGCGGTGGGAGCGAAAGGGCACCAACGAGGACATGTGCGGCATCATCGCGGTCCTTCGCCGACCATCCGACCGGAAGGTCCCCACTCCCGAGCGGATCATGGGCCCGTTGGTCGAGGCCGTCGACCTGCTGGCCCGGGTTGAGCCGGACCTTCTGGAGGCAGCTGCCGATCTGCTGGGCGAAGCCGATCGGCTGCTGGGCGGGATTCCGGGGCTGTTAGCCCTGGACCGGGATCCCACGCTGGTCGGCCGGATCAACGAGATTCTGGCGCCGGCTTCGGCCTACCTGACCGGTCTGGAGGCCGCGGTCGCCGAATCTACGGACGTAGAGGCGGCCAACGCGGCTCTGGTTCGCGTCCGGGATGCCCTATGGACCGTATCGCGAGACCGCCTGGGCACGTTCGCTGGAGTGACCTCCTTGCGACATGACCGGCCGGTTCCCAGTGACGCTGGTCTCGCCGTTCTGCTATCCGCCCAGCAGGCCCTTTCGGCTCTCGACCGGCTGGAGGTCCGGGGCCGGGACTCGGCTGGCCTACAGGTCACGGTCTGGGACCATGAGATCGACCAGGACGATCCGGAGGTGGTTGCCCGGTCGGCCGATCCGCTCCACCGCTCGGGCAGCGTCCGGGTGCTGGACGGTGGCGGCTTGGCCTTCGTGGTGAAGGCCTCGGCCGAGATCGGCGAACTGGGCGACAACACGGCCGTCCTTCGGTCCGCCCTGGTCGACGACGGGCTTCTAGCGCGCGCGTTGGCTGCTCCAGCCGTGCAGGGTTCTCTACTGGGACACACTCGTTGGGCCAGCGTGGGTCTCATCTCGGAACCGAACGCACATCCGGTGGACTCCACCCGGGCCGATGGGGAGCTGGTGCCGCTGGTCACCGCCGTCCAAAACGGCGACGTGGACAACCACGCCGACCTGGTGGCATCCGAGGGGTTGAGTCTGGCTCCGGAGATCACCACCGACGCCAAGGTGGTTCCTGCGCTGTGCGCGGTCCACCTGGCAGCTGGTCGTGAACGGCTGGAGGCCTTCAGGCGCACAGTGAGTGCCTTGGAGGGTTCGGTGGCCATCGGCATGGCTACCGGTGATGCTCCGGATCGCCTGCTGCTGTCTCTACGCGGGAGTGGTCAGGGCCTCTTCATCGGTTTGGCTGAGGACGCCTTCGTGGTGGCCAGCGAGCCCTACGGGATAGTGGAACTGACCGCCGACTACCTAAGGATGGATGGCGAGACACCAGCCGCCCCCGACGATCCGGCGGCCAGTCGGGGACAGATCGTGGAGTTGGATGCCGCCGTTGCCGGCTCCGTGGACGGCATCACCCGCCGGTCATACGACGGCCGAAACTTGCCGGTCACGTTGGCCGACCTGTCCCGGGCCGAGGTCACCACCCGGGACATTGACCGGGGGAACCACCCCCACTTCCTGATCAAGGAGATTGGCGAATCACCGGACTCGGTTCGTTCCACCCTGCGGGGTCGCTTAGTGGCAGACGGTGACGACACCCTTGGGGTTCGTTTAGGGCCCGAGACGCTGTGTGACGACCTGCGGGCCGAACTGGGCGCTGGAGCGATCCGGCGGGTACTAGTTATTGGACAGGGCACTGCCGCGGTGGCCGGTGGATCGGTGGCCCGTTCACTAGCCGAAGAGTTGACCGGAACAGGCATCGAGGTGGGCGACCTGCCGGCCACCGAGCTCTCGGGCTTTGGTCTGGTACCCGACATGTCCGACACCCTCGTGGTGGCCATCAGCCAGTCCGGCACCACCACTGACACGAACCGCACAGTGGACCTGATTCGGGCCCGGGGGGCTCGGGTGGTGGCCATCGTCAACCGGCGAAACAGCGACCTAGTGGATCGATCCGACGGAGTGCTGTACACGTCTGACGGTCGTGACGTGGAGATGAGCGTGGCATCCACGAAGGCCTTCTATGCCCAGGTGGTAGCTGGGGTGCTGCTGGCCGTGGCGGTGGCCGACGCGGTTGGGGCCGGGGGCGCTCCGGACCGTGCCGAGGTGTTGGCTGGCTTGCGCGACCTGCCCGGAGCTATGGGTGAGGTGCTGGCTCAGAGGGGACAGATTGCCGAGATAGCCGACCGCCACGCACTGGCTCGCCGGTACTGGGCCGTGGTGGGTAGCGGACCCAATCTGGTGGCTGCCCGGGAGATCCGGATCAAGTTGTCGGAGCTTTGCTACAAATCGATTTCGGCCGATGCCACAGAGGACAAGAAGCACATCGACCTGTCGGCCGAGCCGTTGATCCTGGTGTGTGCCACAGGACTGGTTGGCTCGACGGCTGACGACGTGGCCAAGGAAGTGGCCATCTACCGGGCTCACCGGGCAGCTCCGGTGGTGGTAACCGATGCCAGTTCGTCACGGTTCTCCGAGGCGCTGGACGTGGTGTCGGTTCCGGTGATCCATCCCCGGCTGTCCTTTGTCCTCTCGACCATGGTTGGTCACCTATTCGGCTACGAGGCGGCCCGGGCTATAGATGCCCAAGCCCAGCCCCTGCGGGAGGCCCACGCGGCCATCGAACGGGAGGCGGTATACCTCCTGTCTTCGGAGGTCAAGCCTGGAGCCCCAGTAGACGGAGCCCTACGAGACGAACTGCGGTCGGCAGCCACCATGTTCTCCGACGAGCTCCGCAACGGTCGGCTGAACGGTCACCTAGAGGCGTCGACTGCCGTACGCCTATCGATCCTGTTCCGTTTTGCCCTGGGTGATGTGCCGCTGGAGTCCTACCAGTTGGAGTTCGGTCGGGTCGGCACGCCGGCGCTGGTGTTAGACGACCTGGCCGGCGCCCTGACGGTGGCCGTCGAGGAGCTCACTCGTCCCATTGACGCCATCAAGCACCAGGCCAAGACGGTGACGGTGGGTATTTCGCGGACTGACGAAACGTTGCTGGAGGCCCGCCTAGCCCGGTCCGTCCTAGACGCCGGTGCTCCCCGTGATTCGCTCAGCTATCGAACACTGCGAGTTCTGGTGGCTCTCGACCCAGCGGTGGCCGACGTGGTCGGCTTTACCCGGTACCGGGTGGACGGATTGGACGGTTCGGTGCCTACGGTGGCCATAGTGGATCGGGGCGGCGTGTCCACCGGGATCCCATCGCGGACTGAACGGGACCCAGCACTGCGGGGGACCAAGCACCGGGTGGCTCGAGAGCGTGGTGTGCTGGTGACCCGGGGCGCCCGCGACGACCGGACCATTGTCTTAGTCCCCGAGGTGAAGGATCGAGAGACAGTCGGCCTGACGCTTCTCCACGTGTCGCTGCGCGGCCGCCTGGACCCCGAAGTCCTTCGAGGGGTGCTCCAGGGCTACGACAACCGCTACAGCGCCGTGCGCGATGCGGTGTGCGAGACAGAACCGGAGTTGCGGGACGACCTGCTGGCCGCTCTACCCGTCGACGACCTGCTGATTGAACCGGTGCTGGCTATCGCCGACCGGCTCCGCGGCTGAGCCGTCAGAAAGGGGACACGGTGATCGGGATCGGAGTGGACCTAGTGGACGTGGACCGCTTTCGACGGTCGCTGGAGCGCACCCCCTCGTTGCGCGATCGCCTGTTCCGGCCCGATGAGCGGGCCCGGGCCGACACCCACGTGGATCCGGCGGGCCGCTACGCAGTCCGCTTCGCGGCCAAGGAGGCCGCCCTGAAGGCCCTAGGGCTGGGCCTGGGGGGTATGGCCATGTACGACATTGAGGTGGTGAGAGACGACCTGGGTCCTCCCTCGCTGGTTCTGCACGGTAAGGCGCTGGAGGTGGCCCAGCGGGCTGGGGTGACGCGGTGGCTGGTTACCTTGAGCCACACCGACCAACTGGCTCAGGCCACCGTCGTGGCGCTGTGACTGGTGGACACCGGTTGATCCGGGTTTTCCGTTGATCCCCGTCCTCACACCAGACGAGATGGCGGTCGCGGACGCCGCGGCGCCTGAACCGGTAGAGGTCCTTGTGGACCGGGCCGGGGCCGCTGTCGCCCGGGCCGCACTGAATCTGATGGGTGGGGCGTATGGGCGACGTGTGGTGGTGGTAGCCGGCAAGGGTTCCAACGGCGCCGACGGCCGGGTAGCGGCGGCTCGCCTAGAGCGACGGGGGGTTCGGACCACGGTGGTCGATGCTGCTGATGCTCCCGATTGCCTACCGGTAGCCGACCTGGTGGTGGATGCTGCTTACGGAACCGGCCTGGGTCGGTCCTACGAAGCACCGGCTACCGACGCTCCGGTGCTAGCCGTGGATCTTCCGTCAGGGGTGGACAGCCTGACCGGCGAGGCCCGGGGCGTCCCGGCGTCGGCCCAGCGCACTGTCACCTTCGCCGCCCTGAAGCCAGGCCTGCTGTTTGCCGACGGGCCGGGACTGGCTGGACAGGTGGAGGTGGTCGACATCGGCCTGGATACCTCGTCGGCCCGGATCCACCTGGTAGACGACGACGACGTAGCCCGTTTCGTGCCCAACCGGCCGGACGACACCCACAAGTGGGCGAACGCCTGCTGGGTCGTGGCGGGGTCGTCAGGAATGGAGGGGGCAGCCGCACTAGCTGCCGAGGCCGCGCAACGGGCGGGCGCCGGATATGTACGCCTGTCGACCCCGGGGTGGGGTGAGGCCAAGGCCCCCGTGGAGGTGGTTCGCTACCCCGTCGACAGCGTTCCGGGCCCAGACCATGCGGACCTAGAGCGCTTCGCCGCCCTGGTGGTGGGTCCCGGGCTGGGGACCTCCGAGGAGGTGGCGGAGGGGGTCCGACGCCTGGTGGAAGGGGTGGACCGTCCGCTGGTCGTGGACGGTGATGCCCTAACCGCTCTAGTCGGCACGACGATCCGACCAGGTCCCCAGACCGTCCTCACGCCACACGACGGCGAGTTCGAACGCCTGGCCGAGCAGTCTCCGGGTGCCGACCGGATAGGGGCCGTCCGCAGCCTGGCCGGACGAACGGGTTCAGTGGTTCTGCTCAAGGGTCCGACCACCGTGGTGGCTCACCCGGACGGACGGGTCCTGCTGGCCGCAGCGGGTGA
>JAZADL010000021.1:0-2582 GCA_036123635.1 Actinomycetota bacterium | reverse complement strand
ACGGCATGCCAGCCCGGGTAGGCGGGGAGCAGCGACGGGTGGGTGTTCAAGATGCGACCTGCGTAACGGTCGTACATGGGCTGTCCCAAGATGGTCCCAAACCCAGCCATCGCCACCAAGGTGACGTCCCGCTCCTCCAGAAGGTCGGTCAGGAGCAACGTGTAGCCGTCACGGTCGAAGTCGTCGCCAAAGGTGTCCCGGCAGACCACCACGGCCTCCACATCGTGTCCAGTCGCCTTCTCCACGGCAGGGCAGGGACGGTCTGAGACAACCAAGGAGACCGGCAAGCCAGCCTCAACCATGGCATCCAGGATGGACCCGGCCCCCGATACCAGCACCGCCAACGACATGTCGGCGACCGTACCAGCGCGCCACCATGGCCCGACCGTGGATTCGCTGGTCCGGAGGTGGCCCGGTCGTCCGAGCGCGTAACCGGTTGGCTCCTAGAACCCGGCGACGATGTCGGCCATCAGTTCCCCGGCCTCGGTGGGGTTCAGGCCTACCCGGACCCCCGCCTCGCGGAGGGCGTCCATCTTGGCTGCTGCCGTGCCCTTACCGCCCGAAACGATGGCTCCGGCATGTCCCATCTTCTTGCCGGGTGGGGCCGTTACGCCGGCCACGTAGGCCGAGATGGGCTTGGTCATCCGGGTGGCGATGAACTCGGCGGCCTCTTCCTCGGCCGAACCTCCGATCTCACCAATCATCATCACAGCCTTTGTATCGGGATCGGCCTCGAATGCTTCCAAACAGTCGATGAACGACGTGCCGGGCACGGGATCTCCCCCGATGCCAACGCACGTCGTGCACCCGATTCCCTTCTCCCTGAGCTCGTACAGCGCCTGGTAGGTCAGGGTTCCGGAGCGGCTCACGATGCCCACCGGGCCGCCCGCCAGGGCAATGTGTCCGGCCGTGATGCCGATGTTGCATTGGCCCGGCGAGATAATCCCCGGGCAATTGGGCCCCAGCAGGCGGACGTGGGGATGGTCGCGGCGTAGTCGGTTGTAGAAGTCGGCCTCGTCGTGGGCGGGAACACCCTCGGTGATGGCCACAATGAACTCAACGCCCCCCTCAGCTGCCTCGATCACGGCGCCATGGACCCCGGCGGCCGGGATGAAGACGCACGACGCGGTGGCGCCCGTCTCTGCCACCGCCTCGGCCACCGTGGCAAAGACGGGAATGCCGTCCACGTCGGTGCCGGCCTTCCTCGGGTTGGTCCCGGCCACCACCCGGGTTCCGTAGTCCCGGTTCAGGAGGCCGTAGTAGCGACCCTGGCTGCCGGTCAACCCCTGGTAAACGACCCGGGTTTCAGCGTCGACGAAGATACTCATCGCTCAGACCTCCCGACCCTCGGCCAGTTCCACGGCCCGACGAGCAGCGTCCAGCATGGTGGGTGCCATCTGGAGGGCGTCGGATAGGTGCGGTTCGAGGATGGTCCGGCCCTCGTCGGCGTTGGTGCCGTCCAGGCGGATCACGATCGGAGCGTCGATGGCGACCCGCTCCAGCGCCCCGACAATGCCGTTGGCCACCTCCTCGCCTCGGGTGATCCCTCCGAAAATGTTGATGAAGATGGACCGCACGGCCGGATCATTGTTAATGACCTCCAATGCCCCGGCCATCACCTCGGCGTTAGCGCCGCCTCCAATGTCTAGAAAGTTGGCCGGACTGCCTCCAACCTGGTTGACCACGTCGACCGTCGACATGGCCAAGCCAGCACCGTTGGCAATCACTCCCACCGAGCCGTCCAGTCCCACGTACTGGAGGCCCCGGGCGTGGGCCGCTGTCTCCCGCTCGTCACGGGTCTGGGTCTCGTCGTACGCCTCATAGTCCTCGTGGCGAAACACCGAGTTGGCGTCCAGTGTGACCTTGGCGTCCAAAACGTGGATCCGGCCCTCCGGCGTAAGGATCAGCGGGTTGACCTCCACTAGGTCGGCGTCGCCGTCCACGTACGCCATGTAGAGCTTTAGTAGGACGTCCACGGTGCCTTCCACGGCCGCCTCCGGCAGGTTTGCCGCCATGACCCAGTCGCGGGCCGTGGCCTCGTCCAACCCATCGACCGGGTCAACCCAGACTTTGGCGATGGCGTCCGGGTTATCAACAGCAACCGTCTCGATTTCAACGCCCCCTTCTGCTGACAGCATGCCTAGGTGCTTCTTGGCCGATCGGTCCAGAGTGAAAGAGGCGTAGTACTCGTCGGCGATGTCGGAGGCCTTCTCGATCCACACCCGGCCCACCACGTGGCCCCGGATGTCCAGCCCGAGGATGTCGTTGGCGTGGGTCCGGACGTCGTCGATTGTGGCGGCGAACTTGATGCCCCCCGCCTTGCCCCTGCCGCCCGTGTGGACCTGGGCCTTGACCATCACCGGGGTGCCCAGGCGTTCGGCGGCGTCCACCGCCTCGTCGACGGTTAGCGCCACTTCGCCGGCCGACACCGGCATGCCGTACTGGGCAAAGAACCGCTTGCCCTGATACTCGAACAGGTCCACTCCGGCTTCCTCCCATAGGCCCCTAGATCAGTTCCGCCACCCCGGGCGCCGACATCCACCGGCGCCCGAACCGGGGCGATACTAGGCAGCACCGGGTCG
>JAZADL010000020.1:0-14207 GCA_036123635.1 Actinomycetota bacterium | reverse complement strand
GGCACTTCGTCGACGTGGTGTGGATCTTCATCTTCACCGTCATCTACCTGGTGCCCTCGCCCACCAGCTGATCTGGGAGCCCTGACCATGAGCACCGCAGCCGCCGAGCACGTCGACAGCCACGACGGGGGGCACGAGCACCCCTCGGACGCCAAGTACATCCAGATCGCCGCCATCCTGGCGTTCGTCACCGCGCTGGAAGTTGGCACCTACTTCGTCGACATGCCCGGTGAAGTCCTGATCCCACTGCTCATGGTGATGATGGTTTACAAGTTCTTCTACGTCGCCGCCTGGTTCATGCACCTGCGGTTCGACAGCCCGCTGTTCACCAAGTTCTTCGTGACCGGCCTGGTGCTGGCCACGGTCGTCTACGGCGTTCTCCTTACCGTCTTCGAGTTCTGGCACAAGGGCTGATGTGACCCGTCGCCCGGTGGCGGCGACCAGTTCGTCGGGGTCGAGGTGGTGGCAGGGTTCCGGCCGGTGGTGACCATGGTGGCGGCGACCGATCCGTGGCAGTGGCAGGCCCACCCCGAGGTCTGGTTGCTGGTTGCCTCGATCCTGGCCCTCGGATGGTGGGCTGGCCGGATCATCGGCCCCCGGGTGGTACCGGCCGGGCAGCCCGTAGCCACACCCTTCCAACGCCGGGCCTTCGTGGTGGCCACGATCCTGCTGCTGGCCTCGGCCGACTGGCCGGTCCACGACATCGCAGAGGAGCACCTCTACGCGGTACACATGGTCCAACACCTGGTGATTACGTTCATCGTGCCGCCGCTCTTCCTGCTGGCCATGCCGGCCTGGCTGGCCCGTCTTCTCGTGCTGGAGGGCGGAACCGGCTCCCGGGTGCTGCGCCGCATGGCCCACCCGGTGGTGGCCGGGGTGCTGTTCAACGGCCTGGTGGCTCTCACCCACTGGAGTGGCGTGGTCCAGTGGTCATTCGACTCGGGGGCCTTCCACTACACGGTCCACGTGGCGCTGTTCGTCACCGCCCTCCTGATGTGGGTCCCGGTAGCGGCCCCGCTGCCGGAACTGCGGATCTCGGTTCCCGGCCAGATGCTCTACCTGTTCCTCATGTCGGTCATCCCCACCATCCCGGCGGCCTGGCTGACGTTTGCCGAGGGAACCGTGTACAAGCACTACGACGACGGGTTCGAGCTCTGGGGGGTGACCGTCCAGTCCGACCAGCAGGCCGCCGGCCTCATCATGAAGCTGCTGGGGGGCTTCTACCTTTGGGGAATCATCGTGGTGAAATTCATCGGGTACTCGCGGATCCACCACCGTGAGAACCAACAGATGCGACCAGCCGAGGGCCGACACGTCGACCTGCAGGAGCGGTCGGCGGGATCCCAACCGGTCGAGTAGCCGTGGTACGGCCCCGCTAGGTTCGGTTCCGTGATCGACATCCGGCTACTACGCAGCGACCCCGACGCCGTCAAGGCGGCCATCGCCCGCCGGGGCGAGGAAACCGCCGGGCTGGACCGGGCAGTGGAGTTGGATGCCGGACAGCGGGCCCTGGCCGAGGAACGAGACCGCCTGCGTAACGAGGTAAACACCATCTCCCAGGAGGTCGGCGGCCTCCACCGGGACGGTCGGGCCGACGAGGCGGCCAACCTGCAGGCCCGGAGCCGGGAACTAGGGGAGCAGGAGGAGGCTCTGGCCGCGGAGGCCGATGAACTGGCCGACGAGATCCGGGAGATCCTGTTACGAGTCCCCAACATCCCCGACGACGACTGTCCGAACGGGGCGGGCGCGTCCGACAACGTGGTCGTCCGCTACGAACACTGGGATGAGGATGCCTACGGGGACCACCAGCGGGTCCCCCACTGGGAGGTCGGCGAGGAACTGGGCATCTTGGACGTGGAACGGGGCACCAAACTCTCCGGGTCCATGTTCGTGATGTACACCGGGCAGGGGGCCACCCTGTGCCGAGCACTCATCCAGTACGGCCTGGACCGCAACGCCGACACCTACCGGGAGATGCGCCCCCCCAGCCTGGTCAAGACGGAGACGATGGTATCGACTGGGCACCTCCCGAAGTTCGTCGACGACGCCTACCACCTAGAGCGAGATGACCTGTGGGCCATCCCCACGGCCGAGGTTCCCCTCACCTCGTTCTGCCGCGACGAGGTGTTAAACGAGGCCGACCTGCCGATGAAACTCATGGCCCACACCTCGTGCTTCCGGCGCGAGGCCGGGTCGGCCGGTCGAGATACCCGGGGCCTGCTCCGGGTTCACGAGTTCGACAAGGTGGAGTTGCTGGCCTACGCCACCCGGGAACAGTCACCAGAGGTACACGCCGACATTCTGGCTCGGGCCGAGGCAGCCATCACCGACCTGGGCCTCTCATACCGGGTGCTGGACCTGTGCACTGGTGACCTGGGCGGCTCCTCGGCACGAACGTTCGATCTGGAGGTCTACGCCCCAGGCGCTGATCAGTGGCTGGAGGTGTCCTCGGTGTCGTGGTTCAGCGATTACCAGGCCCGCCGGGCCAACGTGCGGTACCGGCCTACCGATGAGAAGGGCACCCGAGTGGTGGACACCCTGAACGGCTCCGGCCTGGCCGTGCCCCGGGTGTGGGCCGGCGTGGTGGAGACCTACCGCCAGCCCGACGGTCGGGTGGCCGTGCCTGCGGTGCTCCAGCCCTACATGCGGGGCCTCACCCACATCGGCTGAATCGGCCCACCGCCAGTCGTTCAAGATCCAAGGGCCAGGCCCGCCGCTGCAGCGGCCACACCGAGCACCACGGTGGTCAACACGTGGCCGACGGCTCGCACCGGCCGGTCAGCCGCCAGGTCGAGGGTGTCGGCGGCAAATGTCGAGAAGGTGGTGAGGGCACCCAGTCCACCGACACCGACGACCACCGGAAACGGTGCCGGGGATCCGGCCAGCAACCCGAGGACCAGCGATCCGACCACATTGACCAGAAGCGTGCCCCTGTGCCCGCCCGGCCAACGGTCGGTGGCCAGGAAGCGGAGTCCAGCTCCCGCCCCGGCCAGAGCCGTGAAGCCGAAGACAATCAGCACGGCATATTCTTCCGGTAACCGGTGGTGGCTCGAGCTGCGGCCGCCACGGCCAGTCCACCGATCACGGAGGCCACGATGTAGGCCACGGCGGTGGGGGCGTCGTCGGTCCGCAGGAGTTGGGCCACCTCCACGGCGAACGTGGAGAAGGTGGTCAGGCCACCGCACAGGCCGGTGCCGACCAGCAGTCTGGTAGAGCGCGGGGCTTCTAGCCCGAGTAGGGCACCGAGCAGGGCACAACCCACCAGGTTGACGACTAGGACCGGCCACGGGAATACCACCTCCGGGGTCGCCTCCAGGACCGCCCACCGGAGTCCGGCTCCCATCGTGCCGCCAACCGCCACGAGGAGGAGTGGGGGTCGGACCATGGAGCGAACCCTAGGGCCGGGCCATAGGGGGTCCCGGGTGTTTGCCGGTTCGGTTGGTGCCGTGTTGACTGCCCGAATGGATCTGAGCCGATTACGCGAGGCCTACGAGGTGGCCGGGTTAGAAGAGGCCGATCTCGCTGACGACCCGGTCGCTCAGTTCCAGCAGTGGTTCGCCGAGGTCGAGGCGGCCGGCTACTGGGAACCCAACGCAATGGTCCTGTCCACGGTGACCGCCGACGGCTCGCCGTCGGCCCGCAACGTGCTGTTGAAGCGGGTCGATGAGCGGGGGTTCGTGCTATTTACGAACTACACGAGCGACAAGGCCACCGAGTTGGAGGCCACCCGCCGGGCCGCCCTCACCTTCAGCTGGACCGAGTTGCGTCGCCAGGTGCGGGTTGTCGGCGACGCCCAGCGTCTGACCGATGAGGAGTCCGACCACTACTGGGCCACCCGTCCCCGGGGCAGTCAACTGGGGGCCTGGTCATCGGACCAAAGTGCTGTGGTCGCCGACCGAGCGACGCTGGAGCGGACGTTTGCCGAGCAACAGGAGCGCTGGGCCGGTCGGGAGGTGAAGCGTCCTGACCACTGGGGGGGTTACCGGGTTCGCCCAGACACAGTGGAATTCTGGCAAGGGCGACCCGACCGTCTCCACGACCGGATCCGGTACCGCCGGGAGCAGGACAGCTGGGTGGTGGAGCGCCGCGCCCCCTAGAGGCCGGAGGTTCCATTCCCTACCGGACGGTCGGACAGCGCGGTGACCAGAGCCTCGATCACCAGGTCGAGTTGCTCGGATCGGGGCGTCCCGTCGTGGTCGGACCAGTCCCGGTGGTCGCGGTTCCACCGGACGCCGGGGGGCAACTCAACCTGAACGCCGCCGTCGGGAGGTCGGTTCACCGGGTTATCGGGGTGTAGTCCGCGAAGCGTGCTCGGCATGGCGCCCACGTCGTCGACCACTCGGTACTCCTCGGGTAGCAGACCCCGGAGGTGGCCAGCCAGGTGGTGGGCCAGGGTCCGGTTCGTTCCACCGACTAGCACGGCCCAGAAGTCATCGTCACGGCCGTAGCCGTGGATGGACAGGACGGTGTCCACCCGGGAGAGGAAGGCGTCCAGGGCGTCGGAAACCCCGGGGAGGAAAAGCGTCGAGGGGAGGTGGCGGCGTGAGCCGTCGGGTTGGATCACCGCGTAGTACGACGACCCAGTTCGGGCGGCCACCTCCCGGGCCACTACCTCGGTGGCCCGCTCCAGGCCGCCCCCGTGGAGGGCGCACACACCCACTGTCGAGCGGATCTCCACCTCCTCGGCCACGCCGGGCAGGGCCAGCAACTCGGCGAAGCTACCGATCGGGGTGACCGGCCCGGGACCGGGGGTCGTTTCGGCGGGGCGACTCACCGGCGGCTCCTCACCATTACCCCTCGTACGACGCCGTAGGCAACCAGGGCGACCAGGGCGGTGGCTACGGCCTCCAACGGGGTGGCCCACCTCCACGGTTGGTCCACCCAGTTGCCTACGCGGACCGGCCAGGTCACTACCAGTCGCCCGACCGGCAGAACCACCAGGTCGCCTCCGTGAAACAGGCCTTCGGCGATCACCCAGGCGGTGAGTAGGGAGAGTTGTGCGACGTGGCGGGCCCGACCGATCAGTGCCGGGCCGATCCCCCACACCACAAGGGTGGCCACCACCAGCCACAGGGCGAGGCCGAGGCGCAGGCCGCCGATTCCGGCGGCCCAGTTGGTGAGGTGCGACTGCAGGTCGGTAACGGCGTCCACGATCAGGTTGGAGCCGATGGTCGGGTTCCCGAGGATCCGGATTTCGTAGATGCCGTAGACGATCAGGTAGGTGCCACCCAGCAGCAGGGCCAGGGCACCGATTCGGTCGAAGTGGGGGAGGAGGCGCCTGAGGTGTCTAGCCAGGCCGCCCCTGGCCAGGGCCAGTGACAGGGTCAGCGAAGTAATGACGGCCGCCATCCCGGCCGCGTAGGCCAGGTAGACGGCGATGCCGTCCACTATCCCGTCGCGTCCGAAACTCCCGGCAACATGCAACAGGAAGATGGGGGCCGAGCAGCTGATCGACACCACGGCATACGAGGCACCGAAGCCCACCACCGACCAGAATTCCCGATCGCGCGGGCCGCGGCCCGGCTTGAAAAACGGGATGCGAACCTGTCGGCCGGTGAGGAGGGCGAGTCCATAGGGGACGAGGCACAGACCGAGGATCACGGTCACCCACGGTGTCTTGTCGGCGATGGTCGCTTCGCTGGTGATCGAGTTGACAGCCAGGCCGAGGGCCCCGAAGAGGATCACGAAGGCCGCGCTGAGGGTGAGGCTGACCGATACGGCCCGGACCACCTGTTCGGGTCGGGCGTGGCGATCCGCGGTGTCTCGCCCCAGGAAGTACCCGAGCCACGTGGGGAGCATGGCGAACCCACAGGGGTTGATGGCCGTCACGATGCCCAGGGTGAACGGCACGGCCAGTCCGACGCTGATCACGACAAGTGCTCCCGGATATTCGCCACGAGATCGTCAACTTCCAGCGGGCCGTGGTGGACATGGGTTAGGGCGCCCTGTCGATCCACGAAGGCCGTGACCGGGAGGCCGACGGCGGCCAACGCCACGGTGAACCCGCCGTCGGGGTCCCGGCCCAGCAGATAGGTGATCCCCAGCTCGTCAGCCCGATCGGCCGCTCGGGTGGGCGAGTCGCTCACGTTGAGGCCCAGAAACCGGACCTCATCTCCCAGAGCCTCGTGGGTGGCCTGGAGGTCGGGCATTTCCTCCAGGCACGGGGTGCACCAGGTGGCCCACAGGTTGACCACGACGGGTCGACCGTCGTCGGCCACCAAGTCGGCCAGGGTGGTCTCGGTCCCGTCCCAGAGCAAGAAGCTCCGGTTGAGAACCTCGGCATCCTGCCGATCAGGGGTCCCGTTCCCGGAGCTGGCGCAGGCCGCCGAGGCCCCGAACAGAGCGAGGGCGACGAGGAGGACCGCCACGGGGCGGCCGCGATGCGGTGAGCGAGACACGAACTACGAAGGTACCGGAACCCCTTCCGGGTTTCGCCGCCCAGGTAGACAAGACGGTGGTTGGTGCCGACGGGCCGGGGCTCGCCGAGGCGTCACCCCGGCCCGTACATTCGGCGATCGTGTGTTCCCGCTCCGGGATCCGGCGGGGGGAAACCGGATCCCGGAGCGGCCTCTGTCCGGTGGAGGCTCCGGTCAGGCGGAAAGCAGCTCTTGTTGTAGACGTGCTGGGATTGGCACCACTGGGAGCTGGTCCTCAGGTCGTGGGACCTTGGAGGGTCGGCCCCGACGACGCTTGTTGGTCAGAATGTGGCCGTTGCGGAACAACTGACCACCCCACACCCCCCACGGCTCGCGACGGTTCATTGCGCCCTCCAGGCACGACTCGAGCACCGGACAGTCGGCGCAGATGCGCTTGGCCTGGATGATGTCCCCGAAGTCGTCGGAGAAAAAGACGGCGGTGGGAACGCCCAGCTGGGCGCAGGCGGCTTGCTGCCGCCAGGTTTCCCGTTCGAACGTAAGTACCTGCATGGTCTTCTGCTTTCTCTCTTCTGGCTGGTTTTCAGTTCTGATGTATTGCGGTGGTAGGCGGGTGAAAAACGGAGAAGGCCGCCGGATTTCTCCGGCGGCCTCGGGGATTCGGTCTGCGTTCAGCTGATCAGCTGGTTGCTCCCCGGGGCCGCTGGTGAGTGGTCCAAAAACCGTTGGTCTGGAACACGGTCGTCGAAAAGGTCGGATAGGCGACGATCATCGACGTGTCCGGCTTTACGGACAGATGTGCGCGCGACGAGACCACGTGCGTGCCGGCCGGATGGCCGTAGCGGTGGCAGTGGATCTCGTACATGGTGCTGGTCGTTCCGTGGTTTGGTCCGGCGGCGGAAAGCCACCCAATCCGAGGTCCACTGTAGGGCCGCCGGATCGGGTTACACACCAGTCGATGGGACTAACCCCGTCAAACGATTAAATCAGTGGGTGAGATATACCGCTTGACCTGCGACTTCGTTCCGGGTTGCTTGTCCCAGGATTCTGAGATGCTCTAGGTGGGCGTACGTTTCGCTGGCTGCCATATCGCCCCACGAGCGCTCTTTGAACAGGCGCTGCATAAACGACTCGACGGTCCCCTGCCCCAGGTCGTGGCCCGCCTCCCGGATGGTCTCCAGACGGTCTTCGTGGTGGCCGACGATGTCGTCGACCCGACCGGACACGTCGGTGAATGGGTGGCCGTGGGCCGGCAGGACCGCGGCGAGTCCAGGGAGCTCCTTCATGCGCTCCAAGGACCTGAAAAAGGTGGCCAGCGGGTCATCCAGAGGGCCGATGCCACCGATGTGAGGGGTGATGGTCGGCAGAACGTGGTCGCCGGACAGCAGGATCCCGTCCACCGGGTCGAAGAGGCACAGGTGGTCGTGGGTGTGTCCGGGGGTGTGGAGGGCCAGCCAGGGTCGTCCACCCAGCTCGACTTCGTCGCCATCGTCGACAGTGGCCGACGGCTCGGGGACCCGCCACGATCGGGAGCCACCGGTCGCGTCCATCTCGGCCCATTTCCTGAGCTCAGTGGCTGACGGCGGTGTCCGGGTGGCGCCCCATGGGGTTGGGCGGGTCATCAAGGACCGCATCTGTTCCATATGTTCGTCATCGGCCAAGTCCAGTTGATCGCTGCCTAGGTCGTCGGTCAGATCGGCGTCGACCCACGCCGATCGGAAGTCGGCATGGGTCAGAACCTGGGTGCCGTGGTCGTCGCGCAGGCGGTGAACGCCGCCGAAGTGGTCTGGGTGGCTATGGGTGACCACCGCGGTGTGGACGTGCTCGTAGCGGGCCCCGACCTGAGCCAACCGCTCACCTAGGGCTTGCCAGGAGTCGATACTGGGCAGACCGGGATCGACCAGGGCCAGACCGTCGGAATCCTCTAGGGCGTAGCAGTTGACGTGGCCCAGACCCGGCATCGAAATGGGGAGTTGGAGGCGGTAGAGGCCGGGCACCACCTCGGTGACCTCGGTAGAGGCCTCCTCCTGTTCTTGGCGTACCGGTCGGCCGGGGTCCTTCTCGCTGGGGGGTTGGGTCGCCGTCTCGGTCACCAGGACACCCTAGGAGCGACCACGAGCGGTGGCCGAAGCGGCTGACCGGCAGTCACCCGACGGGCGTCGTGAACAGGTACTCGCGGTAGTGACGCAGTTCAGCGACCGATTCGCGGATGTCATCCAGCGCCCGATGGCCTCCGGCCTTCTCAGGGGCTGACTTGATGACGTCCGGGTGCCAACGTCGGGCCAGTTCCTTGACCGTCGACACGTCGACCGACCGATAGTGGAGGAAGTTCTCCACCTCGGGGAGCCACCGGGCCAGGAACCGTCGGTCGGTGCCGATGGAGTTGCCGCATAGGGGGACAGTCCCCGCTTCGCCCAGGTGTTCCCGAAGGAAGGCCAGGGTGGCGTCGCCGGCCTCGGCCAGGGTGGTGGTGGAGGCGGCAACCGCCTCCAGGAGACCACTGCGGGTGTGCATAGTCCGTACGTATTCACCCATGCGGTCCAGCACCCCGGGAGGCTGGTGCACCACCAAGTCGGGGCCCTCGGCCAACACCTCCAGGTTGTCGTCGGTGACCAGCGTGGCGATCTCGATGATGGCGTCGTCCTCCGGGTTCAGCCCGGTCATCTCGAGGTCCATCCACGCCAACATGCCTCCGAGCCTACGGCTTCGATGGCGACGGTCCCGGCTAGGGTCGCCGCCGTGCTGGAGATCCCCCTCGTCGCCCTGGTTGACGGCCTAACGCTCCCCGCCTATGCCCGGCCAGGTGACGCCGGTGCCGACCTAGTGGCTGCCGAAGACGTGATGCTGGCCCCCGGCGGCGGGCGGGCCCTCGTCCCGACGGGGGCGGCTATCGCCATCCCCGAGGGTTACGCGGGGTTCGTCCAACCTCGTAGTGGGCTAGCCATGAAGCACGGCGTGACCTGTCTGAACACCCCGGGTCTGATCGACTCCGGCTACAGGGGTGAGCTCAAGGTGCTGATGGTGAACACTGACCCGTCGGAGCCCTTCGAGGTCGTGCGGGGTGAACGTATTGCCCAGCTGGTCATCCAGCGGGTGGAGGAGTGCCGGTTCACCCTGGTGGATGAGTTGCCGCCCTCGGCACGGGGCGAGGACGGCTTCGGGTCGACCGGCCGCTGAGCTAGGTCGGACCTCCATGCCGTCCGGCACCATCGAAGTTCTGCCGGCCCGAACGGGCTCCGATGAGGGGACCCGGGGGACTGTGGTCAACCATCGCATGCGCGAGGTCACCGAACTGGTTGCCGGAGAGGGAACCTGGGATGCCGGCATGGTCGACGAAGTGCGGGTCCTCTTCGACTCGCTGGCTCCCGAGTGGACGGCTACCCGGGACCACCCAGACCGGAACTTGCCACTAGTTGATGCCCTTAACCGCGGTGGTGTTGAGGGCCGGACAGCCGTCGAGTTGGGGGCTGGGACCTGTATCTCGGCCCGGGTGTTGAACGGCCGGTTCGAGCGCTTAGTGGCTATCGACCTGTCTTCGGAGATGCTCACCCACGCCGTGGATGCAGCACCGCCTCTGGTTTGCGCCGACGCTTCCCGCCTCCCCTTGGCCGACGGCGCGGTGGACGTGTTGGTGCTTCAGAACATGTTTCTCTTCCCGGCGGAGGTGAACCGCTGCTTGGCCGCTGAGGGGTCATTGGTGTGGGTCAACAGTCGAGGTTCGGAGACCTCGATCCACCTCTCGACGATCGCCGTGGTGGCCTCGCTGGAGTCAGCCACCGGGTCGGCGTGGCATGCCGTGACCTCGATGGTGGGAGAGGCCACCTGGGCCGTAGTACGGCGGACCTGAGGGCCCGATTCAGGTGCGTGGGACGCTGATTCGGAGGGAGCGGCTGTTGCCGGTGAGGTCAACGGAAACCTCTGCATCGGTGACCCGGAACTCGACTACGACTTCGGAACCTTCCGCCGCCAGTTCGGCAGTGGCCTCCATGACGGAGGTGGCCAGGTCGCCTACGTCGCCGGGATTAATCCGGTGGATCCGCAGCATTGAGGCCAGGCCGACGCGGGGAAGGTCGGCGAACGGTCGGGAGGCGGGTAGGACGAGGGTGACGGTGTCCCGTCCGTCATCTCGTGCCATGGGACAAGTCTCCCACCTCGATCTGGCGGACGGAGGGTCAGGCCGAGGGTGTCGGAGCTGGCGGGATCGGGTCGCCGTCGGTCAACATGGCGTCATGGCTGTACTGGTCGACGAGGCGGTATGGCCATGGCGGGGGGCACACTGGGCTCACTTGGTGAGTGACGAGAGCATTGCCGAGCTCCACGCATTCGCCGACCGACTGGGGCTCCGTCGGATGTCATTCCAAGGAGATCACTACGACGTTCCCGAGTCGGTCCGGGACCGGGCGCTGGCACTGGGTGCCGAGCCCGTCCGGGGTCGTGACTTAGTGCGACGCCTGCGAGGCGCTGGGCTACGCCTGGCTGCCCCGGAGCGGCCGGGGGCCTGGGAGGAGGTCGGTCGGTGGACCGACGTCGGTTTTCGCCCTGACGTCGGGTCGATGCTGCTGCCAGTGCTGGCCACTGCCCTGGAGGCCGTAGACGCTGACTGGGCGACAGCGCGGACGGTGGCGTTTCGGCGCCGTGTCGAGTGGGCACTGGTCGTGGAGGACAACTCCGCCGTGTCCCTGACCAGGGAGGTACCGGTTGGGGTGGATATCCGGGTCCACGATGATCGGTTGGTGGAGTTGCTAGCCGTCGAGCGGGGGGTCTGGTGATCGCCCATCGCGTCTTTGCCGTGTTGGTGGCCGTGCTGGTCGTGGCGGTGGGCTGTGGTGACGAAGTTTCGGTCGTTGAGCCGGAACCAGTCGTCACGACCACCACCATCAGGGCGCCAGAGCCCGAGGGCAAAACCAACGGGTGGGTTCAGGTGGGGGACCAGACGTTCGACCTGTTCTTCACCTGCTATTCACCGGGAGCTGGCGACGTGGCGGCCATCGGCGTGGGCGAGGAGGCGAGCAGCGGCCAGCACGTAGAGGCGCTCATCCAGGGGTTCCTCGGCCAGCCATATGTCGGGGTGACGGTCGGAGAGTCGATCCTTTATGAATCGATGCTGGAAGGGTCTTTGGAGGTGTTCGTCCACGACGGCACGATCAGTGCCGGGGCCATCGAGTGGACCCGTGGCCTGGACCTGGAGTCAGGCCAGGGGGAGCGGGTGGGTTACGGAGCGGTGTTCGTGAGCTGCGCCGAGTACATCCACGATCTACCCGAGGGCTACTGAGGGTGGTCGCCGTCTAGATCAGGAGGAGGGACAGCCACCCAACTCCTCGGCCCACGGCAAGCGGCCGGCCCAGAGCCGGGTGATCTGCACTCCATTGCTGAGGAACATCACCCGGTAGGTGGCGTCGGCCACGTCCTTGGGTACGTAAGCCAACAGGTTCCCCGACCCGTCGGGTAGGGGGGTGGTGTGGATGCGCTCGCCGAACATCTCGCGGATGCGGTCCTCGGTGTCGCCGATCCCGGCTCCCGATCGGGTGGTGATAGTGCGGGTGTCCACGTCGACCCGTTCGACGGTTCCGGCCACCACCCAGAAGGTGATACCGGGCGGAGCATCGTCGGGGACGACGAGGTAGCAGTGGCCGATAGGCGTCACCGGGGTAAACCGGCTGCCAGCGGCTACCTGGGCGTCGTGGACGGTCATGCCGAACATGATGCGGTCGATACCGACCGTGCTGACCGACGAGGACGTGTCGATGGTGGGGGTACCAAGGTCCTCGATGGGAGCCAGGGTGCCGAGAGTTCCCGGCGGTTGGGTAGTGGTAGCCACCGCGGGGCGGGTGGTAGTCACGGCAACCAAGGTCGGCATCGGGGGATCGGTCGGGTCGATGGTCGGGCTGGTGGTGGCCGGGACGGGGAGGAGCGTCGGTTCCGTTTGAGGTCCGTCGCTCAGACCGTAGAAGAGGACGACGGCCACGGTAGCTAGGGCCAGCAGCCCAACGAGGAGCGTCCGCACGATCGCAGGTTATGCGGGGTTGGCCCGGTGGTCGGGGCGGGGCCGCGGTGCGTCGGGCGCCGCGGTGTGGTGCACTTGCCGAATGCGGGTTCCGTTTGTCGTCGGGGTCTTGGCATTCGTCGCCGGGGCCTGCGGATCGGCCGACGAGGTGGCACCGACCACGACCGTGGTGGTGGCCACTAGCACGGCTCCGACCCGCTCAACGGTCCCGTTGATCAGCACCACGACGTCGTCCACGACCTCAACCACCACGACGACCACTACGACGACCACCACGACGACTACTACGACGACGACAACCCTGGCTCCGGGCCCGGCGGCCATCGAGTGTGTGGCCGACCTCCCACTGGGGCTTCGGATTGGCCAAGTGCTCCTACCGGTCGTCGACCAAGGAGACCTGACAGTCGTAGCCGACCTGGCCGGACGGGGTCTGGTGGCCGGAGCGGTGGTCGTGGGGTCTCCGAACGAAGGCTTCCCGGCGGCGGTTACCGCCGTGCAGGAGGCGTCGGTGACGGGTCCGGTGGTGATTGCCGTAGACGAGGAGGGCGGCACCGTGCAGCGGTTCGACGTCCTGCTGGGAGCGCTGCCGTCAGCGGCCGAGATGGGATCGTGGTCGACTGACGAGGTTCGCAACCTGGCACGGGAACGGGCTGCAGCGTTGGCTGCCTTCGGCGTGACGGTCAACCTTGCACCCGTCGTGGACGTGGGTTCCGGTCCGGGCATCGGAACCCGCTCGTTTTCTGATGACCCGGTGGTGGTGACGACCCACGGAGCGGCGTTCGCCGAAGGAGTGTTGGAGGGAGGCCTAGTTCCGGTTACCAAGCACTTCCCGGGACACGGCCGGGCCAATGCCGACAGCCACACCGAGCTGGCCACCACGCCAGACCTCGAAGAACTGCGCATGGTGGACTTCCTACCGTTCGCCCTAGTACCCGAGGGATCGGCGGTCATGGTGGGGCACCTAGCCGTGCCAGGTCTGACCGACGGGGTTCCGGCCTCGCTGTCGGCCGCCGCGGTGACCGGCATTCTGCGCGACGAGATGGGATTCGACGGCGTGGTGGTCACCGACGACCTATCCATGGGAGCGGTAGCCCAGCTGGTCGACGTGCCATCGGCCGCCCGGTTGGCGCTCATCGCCGGCGCCGACCTCCTGATGGTGGGACCGCACGAGAACGTGGTTCCGGCAGCCTGGAGTCTGGTCGGGGCGTTGGAAGATGGGTCGGTAGACCAACGCTGGTTGGACGAGGCGGTAGAGCGGGTCCTAGCCATGCGCGGGGTGGACCCGTGCGCCCTCGTCGCACGGGAAGCCTGACAGGCTGTCAGCATGACTGATTCCTTCTTCCAGGCGGCTATCGACGAGGCGCGCCTCGGAATGGCAGAAGGCGGTGTGCCCATTGGTTCGGTCTTGGTGATCGACGGGGAAGTCATCGGGCGCGGCCACAACCAACGGGTACAGCGGGGGTCAGTGGTGCTCCATGCCGAGATGGCAGCGCTGGAGGACGCAGGCCGACTAACGGCAGCCGACTACCGACAATCGGTGCTCTACTCGACGCTGTCACCGTGCTCCATGTGCACGGGTGCCGTGCTGCTCTACGGCATACCGAGGGTGGTGGTCGGGGAGAACCGCACGTTTCAGGGTCCGGAGGACCTCCTCAAGGACCAGGGTGTCATCGTCGAAGTCTTGGACGATGGCGTGTGCGTGGAACTCATGACCGCCTTCATCGCCGAACACCCAGACCTGTGGAACGAGGACATCGGCGAGTAGGGAGAATACGGCCAGCAGGTCGTGGGTCGCCCGGGGCTCGAACCCGGCACCTTGGGATTAAAAG
>JAZADL010000019.1:0-14491 GCA_036123635.1 Actinomycetota bacterium | reverse complement strand
AGGAATCCCAGGAATTTGGCCACGGCGATGCCGGAGTTGGCGATCAGGGCGGCCAGGATGGCCTTCCTGCTTCCCGTCGCAGCCATTGCACCTCCTGAGTCACAAGGCCCGTCGGGCCTTCCGGCTGAATCGGAGCGTAGTGTCGGTGCCACCAACGGACTGCCGCCAGACTGTCGATTTTGACCACCATCCGGAGGATCCATGCCCACCGTCTTCGATAGCCCCGACGACCTGCCAGCCGCTGTGGGAACCCATCTGGGCTATACCGATTGGATGGAGGTCAACCAGACCCGGATTGACCTGTTCGCCGAGGCCACCGGTGACCACCAGTGGATCCACGTGGACCGCGAACGGGCCGCTGTCGGGCCGTTTGGCACCACCATCGCTCACGGCTACCTCACCCTGTCGTTGACCAACAAGATGCTCCCCGATCTGATCCGGGTGGACGGAATCTCTATGGGTATTAACTACGGAACGGAGAAGGTCCGGTTTCCGTCGCCCGTCCTGGTGGGTTCGCGGGTCCGGGGCGGTGCGGAGCTGGTTTCGGTGGACGAGGTATCGGGGGGCTACCAGGCCGTGATTCGGGTGACCGTGGAGGTTGAGGGCAGCGATCGTCCAGCCTGCGTGGTGGACAGCGTCAGTCGTTTCCTACGCTGACCGTCCGGCGACTCCCTACGACGGGTACCGGTAACATCGGCGGGTGACCAAGCGGAAGCGCCGTCCAGCACCCCTCGTCCCCCGGTCCGAACCACCGGTCCGACCGGGTCTCCAGAGTCCCACCCGACCTGTACCGGCCGGAATTGGGCGCCCCCCATACGCCCTTTCCGGGGATCCTGGGCCGTCGATCTCCTCGTCAGTGCGCACACCCGAGGAGGTGGAGCGGATGTGTCGGGCCGGCGAGGCAGCGGCTGGGATTCTGCTCGAGGTGGGGCCCTACGTGGTACCCGGCGTGACTACCGATCATCTGGACGAGGTCGTGCACGCAGCCACGGTGGCCCGCGGTGGCTACCCCAGCCCGCTGAACTACCGCGGCTACCCCAAGTCGGTCTGTACCTCGGTCAACGAGGTGATCTGCCATGGGATCCCCGATAGTCGGCCGCTGGCCGACGGCGACATCGTGAACGTTGACGTCACCATCTACCTGGACGGCGTCCACGGGGACACCTCGGTTACCTTTCCAGTGGGTGAGGTCAGCGACCATGACCGACACCTCATCGCTGAGACCCGGGTGGCCATGGAACTTGGGATTTCAGCGGCTGGACCTGGGCAACCAGTCCACGCCATTGGTCGGGCCATAGAACGACACGCCAACCGCCACGGACTGGGGGTGGTGCGGGAGTTCATCGGGCATGGAATTGGCACCGAGTTTCACAGCGGTCTACAGATTCCTCACTACCACGATCCGCGAGCTCAGACGATCCTGGTCCCGGGGATGACCTTCACTGTCGAGCCCATGCTGACCCTGGGTGATCCCGCGTGCGGGCTATGGGACGATGACTGGACAGCGGTCACCTTGGACGGTCGCCGAACGGCCCAGTTTGAGCACACGGTGCTCGTCACAGAGGACGGGATCCGTGTACTGACCACGACGGCGGATGGCATAGTGCCGGCCGACGTGTTCGCCGTCTCCACCCCGGCCTAACCCGACCGACCTGGAGGTCCGCCGGTCCTCAGTCCCCCCAGTCGGCGGTTCCTGATTTGGCAAGGGCGACCCATGTATTGCCCGGCGTTAGCCGGATGGGCTTTCCGTCGGCTGTGAACACAGCTGGGAGGGCCTCGTCGGGTCGGCTCCACTGGCCTCGGACTACGTGGCCGTCGGTGAACACCCAGGCTTCTCCCGAGCCCGTGGTACGAGCCTCGGGGGATCGGGAGTCGGCTTTGGACCAGCCGTAGGTGATGAACTGCACCACGACGTTGGCTGGTGCAACCCGGGTTCCCGTGTTGTCCACGTGAGGGTTACCACCGTGCGTGCGGGCCCAGCCGGTGCCGTCCCACTTGTAGTCGACCTCGGTTAGGCCGAAGTCGATGCTCACCCTGGTGGCTTCTTCAGCGTCCGGGTGGTGGGCTTGGCCCACATGCCGGTAAAGGAACGGTGCCGGGGGGACTCCTGTCCGGTCGGCGTGGTGGGCCCAGAGGGCGTCGGGCGAGACGTAGAGGTTGTGGGGTGGCCGACGGGACTTATCGCGCCAGTAGTCGTCGGTGAGAGCGCTGTAACCGACGTCGACCATCGACGAGTTAGCTAGTTCTTGGCGGGTTCCCCGATTAGCCCCCGAGTAGGCGAAGAGGGGTCGGTCGAAGCCGGACAGCAATTGCGGATCCGATGTCCGGGCCGACCGGATCGGCCCCACCGTTTCGGTGGAGGAGGACTGGAAAACGGCCACCAGCCGCGTTACTCCACCCTCCACCAGTTCCTCGTAGACCACGTCAGCTTGGTTCATTCCCGTCTGTGGGTGGGCCCGAGTCACGTTGTCGATTTTGACGGCCAGGGCGGGCCGTGAGATGTCGTTTCCTTGCAGGCCGGACCATGTCCGGGTGACGTCCAGGCGTTCAAATTCCTGGATCTGAGACTCCAGTTCCTGGATCTGGACCTCCAGGTCCGGGATCTGGGCTTCCAGTTCCAGAATCTGGACCTCCAGGTCGGCGATGGTCGATCGAGCATCGCCGATGTCGTCGTAAACGCGCTCGATGGCCTCCCGGACGGCCGGCTTAGCGTCCTCTGTAGCGGAGCGAGCAGCCATGGCCTGGACCCGCCGCTGCTCGGTCTCCACCCTCAAGGCGTGGAGGCCCCGGACCGAATCGGCGGCGAGCCGGAGTTCAGCGTCTACGAGATCGAGGCGATTCTGGGCCTCCTCGATCACCGAGTCGTAAATTATTTGGTCCCTGACGCCTTCTAGGGCGTCGTTGGCTAGGTGGGCCGATTGGGTGAGTACGGCGTTCATTCGCTCGTTGTTCTGTAAGTAGGCGTCGACAGCCATGGTTCGATGGAGGAGGGCTGGCTCCTCTCGGGAAGTCAGGATCCTGGCGAACCGGTCGGCCAACAGTTCGAGGCGCACCTCCAGGACCCGGAGTTCAGTGACCTCGTCGCCGATCAGGTCGTCGGTTTCAGCAATCTGGTGGTCCAGGTCAACCAGATCGCCCTCCAACTCGGAGATTCGGTCATGGTGGTCCTCGATGAGGTCCTCCTGGTCGCCGATGAGGCCATGGTGGTCCTCGATGAGGTCCTCCTGGTCGCCGATGAGGTCATGGTGGTCGGCAATGTCGTCCCGGAGGGCAGCAATCTCCTCGTCGAATGCACCGGCTAGGGCCGGGACGGCGGCCAGGGCGACTACGGCCAAGGCGAGGGGGAGAACCGCCCGGAGTTGGCGTCGGGGGGCGGCATCCACGGGGTTGAGCGTAGAGGTCGACTGCTCGGCGGTTGGGGCACCCCTAGGGGGTCCGAGACCGTCTTCCTCCCGGTCAGCGGGCCTGACAGGTAGGACACCAGGTGGTGGTCCGCTGATCGATCGGTCGACTGGTCAGTAGCCCACCGCATTCTCGGCAGGGGAGTCCGGAACGTCCGTAGCAGTCCAACCGGTGCTGGTTTGACCCGGTCGACCGGTCCGGGGTCCGGTAGTCGCGCAGGGTGGTTCCCCCGTGGTCCAGTGCCTCGGTCAGAACGTCCCGGAGGTGGCTGAGGAGGCGGGTAGCGCGTTCGGGTCCGACCCGTCGGGTCCCGGGGTAGATGCCGGCCCGCCAGAGAGCCTCGTCTGCGTAGATGTTTCCGACTCCGGCAACGATGCGCTGGGACAGGAGTTGTGTCTTGACCCGGCGACGGCTGCCAACCAGGGCCCGGTAGAAGGACGCTCCGGTCAGGGCTGGGTCGAAAGGTTCTGGTCCCAGATCCCGGAGGGTCGGTAACAACTGGTGGTCACCCCGTAGGACCACCACCGTACGCCCGAACCGTCGGACGTCTCGGAACCAGAGCCAGCGACCGTCGTCCAGTTCCCATTCGGCCCGTGCGTAAGGGTCGATGGGTGGAGAGGGATCTACGTAGAGAGCTCCGGTCATCCCGAGGTGGACGACCAGTTCCAGCGGTACCCGACCCGGGGAGACGACCGGTTCCAGGCTCAACAGTAGGTACTTGCCCCGACGGTTCACGCCAGAGAACTGGTGGCCGACGGCGTTCGGGGCCGAGGCAAACTTTGCCGAAGGGTGGGACCGCCCGGCGACCACGACAGCCCCCCGGATAAGCGGATCGAGTTGCCGGCGTACCGTCTCGACCTCGGGGAGCTCGGGCACCGCCCTATCGTACCGGCGGCTGAGGGGCCGCTCCGGAGGACCAGCCGCGGGGTCCGAGGGGACCCGGTGGACCGGGCGCCGTGGGTTAGGTTGCCGCCATGGTCGCGGTGGCCGTAGTGAACCAGAAGGGCGGGGTCGGAAAGACCACCGTGGTATTGGGACTGGCTTCGGCTGCCTCGGCTCGGGGCCTGGCCGTCCTCGTCGTGGACCTGGACCCGCAAGGTAACGCCACCACGGGCCTTGGAGTGTTCGAACCTGGTCCCGGGGTGGACCGGGTGTTGGCCGAAGAACGCCCCGGTGGTCTGGCGTCGGAGGTGGAACCCAGCGCGTGGCCATCCGATCTCGGCCCGGTGCCAGATCTAGTGGCCTCTTCGCCGGACCTGGCCGTACGCGAGCCGCAACTGGCCACCGACCCGCTGGGAGCCCAGGATCGGTTGGCCCTGGCTCTCAGGGGCGGGGCCGGGATCGACCACGACCTAGTCCTTGTTGACTGCCCGCCCTCACTGGGCCTACTCACCGTCAACGCTCTGTTCGCTGTTGACGCGGTGCTTCTTGTAACCGAACCGGGTGCGTGGGCTGTGGACGGTGTCGCTCGGATGGTCCAGACCATTGACCGCATTCGTCTACGACGCCCCGACGGGCGACCCAACCTTGTCGGGATCTCCGTGAACCGTTTGGGTCGGACCCGGGATGGCCGTTACTGGCATGAACAGTTGGGCGAGGCGTACCCGGGACGGTGTCTGCCGCCCGTCCATCTCCGAGCTGCCGTTACCGAGGCGGCAGCTCGGTCTCTTCCAGTCCACGCTCTGGGGCGCCGACCCGGGGCAGCTGAGGCGGCAGCAGAGTTCGACGCACTCCTGGACCGGTTGCCGCTTTCCGATGGACTGGCCGGTACCCCGGTTGAGGCTGTGGCCTGATGGCTTACGACCCGCAGGCTCGGCGCGCCCGACCACGGCCCACTACCGATAGTCCGGTGGACAGTCTGTTGGAGGCCGTTCCGGTGGTTGATGGCGGGCCGGTCCCATCCGAAATTTCCGTCGAGGTCGATCCCGAGGTAACCGTCGAGGTGGTGGAGGATCCACCGCCGGCCGATTCGGCGGACGATGGCTTGCGACCGTTCGAGACCCCGCCAGTGGAGATGACCGACGAACGGGCTGACCTGCTGCACCGGTTCGGGGTACTGGGGGCGGTGGCCTTGGTGGCCCTGATGCTGGTGCTGTGGCGACGACGCCGCCGGGTCGACTGAACCTTCTCAGTCAGAGGCCGAGCAGGGCACGCGCCGGAGCGTCGTCGCGCATGCGCCCGGCGCTCACCCGTCGCTCCACCTCGGCTCGTCCGTCGTCACAGAGGTCCGCGTAGGGGCACCAGCCACACAGGGGTCCCGGGCGGGTATTGAAACGGTCGTTGGAGCAGGCCGCACCGACCTCGTGCCAGGCTTCGGCGAAGCGGCTGGTGGTGTCGGCCAGAAGGTCATCGGAAACGGCGGTCTCCAGGATCTCGGCGCCAAGGTAGAGGAGGCGGGCCCGATCTGGACGCTCGCCCATGCTGTCCTCGACGGCTGCTGCGTAGAGCAGGACCTGGTCGAGGGATTTCGGTCGGTCAACGCTCCTAGGGGCCTTACCCGACTTGTAGTCGGTGATCACCAAGCCATCACCGTCCTTGTCTAGGCGGTCCACGATGCCGAAGAAGGGCACGCCGCCCACCGTGGCAGTCACCCGGCACTCGGTGGCTTGGACCTCGACACCAGTTGGGTCCTCCAGGGCCCAGAGGCCCTCGATGGCCGTCCAGGCCTTCCAGCGGAAGTCGTGGACTTGGCGGTCGTCAAGGCCTAGGGCCACGAAGTCGGGGTTGATTGCCGTTTCTGGCCAGGCCTGACCGGCTAGTTCCCGGGCCCGGTCCACCGTGCGGTCGGTAGCCGGCTCGTCGCACAGGAGTTCTAGAACGCGGTGGGCGAAGGTGCCTATCAGGGCGGGGATTCCCGGAGGGTCGGGAAGCTTCTCGACGTAGCGGTACCGCCACCGTCGTGGGCACTGCTTCCAGAGGCCAGCCGACGAGGGAGAGAAGGAGCGAGGGAGGTCTGGCATCGGACAGGTCTTAGATATCGAGGGCGTCGGGATTCAGAAGGCTGCTGTTGGCCACCAGGTAGTCGCGTCTTCGGGCCACATCGGCTCCCATCAAGACGTCGAAGAGATCGGCAGCCTTTTTGGCCTCCCGTCCCTCGGTCATGGTGAGTTGACGGAGGATCCGGGTCTCTGGGTCCAGGGCGCATTCGGCTAGTTCCTCGACGTTCATCTCGCCCAAGCCCTTGAAGCGGTTCCACTTGAGGTTCTCGGGTTTGCGGCCCCCTTTGGCTAGCACCTTCACAATTTCGTCCCGTTCCTCATCACTGAACGCCCGGTGGATGGTGTCGCCTACCCGGCAGGTGTAGAGGGGCGGTTGGGCGGCGTACACACGGCCTGCCTCCAGCAGGGGACGCATGTACTCGTGGATGAGAGTGAGGAGCAGACACCGGATGTGGCTGCCGTCCACGTCGGCGTCGCACAGGATGACGATGCGGCCGTATCGGGCCGATTCCAGGTCGAAGTCCCGACCCGATCCGGCACCCACGGCGGTGAAGAGTGCCTGGGCCTCGGCGTTGTCCAGGACCTGCTTGAGGGTGGCCTTGCCCGCGTTCACCACCTTGCCCCGTAGGGGGAGGATGGCCATGTACTCGGCGTTGCGTCCCGCCTTGGCTGGTCCGGCCGCCGAGTCGCCCTCGACGATGATCAGCTCGGAGTCGGGTCCGTGGGTCCGGCAATCGGCCAATTTGTCGGGCATGCCGGTGGACCCCATGCTGGCCGCCTTTCGGCGGGTCTCGAGCAGTTGCTTGGAACTCACCCGGTTGATGACCGCGTTGGCCAGCTTGTCTCGAACCGCATTGATGTGGGTCTTGGGTCCGCTTCCCGAGAACCAGTCAGTGATGCCCTGTTTCACCACGTCGTAGACGATCTTCTCGATGGCCGGGGTTCCCAGCTCCTGCTTGGTCTGGCCTCGGAACTGGGGTTCAGGGAAGACCACCTTGCACGCCGCCACCATGCCCTCCTGGACGTCTTCCTTGGTGGCCCGGTGCTTGTTCTCCTTGGCTAGCTTGGCCAACTTCCGGGTGTCTTTCAGGAGGACGTCGTTGACCGCGCGAGTTAGAGCTCGGTCGAACCCGGCGGTGTGGGTTCCCCCCTGGACCGTGGGGATGGTGTTGACGAACGATTCCAGGCAGGTGTCATAGCCCTTCACCCACCGTACGGCCACCTCTACGGTGCATTCCCGTTCGACGTCGCGCATCTTGCCGTCCACCGGGACCCGTTCGGTGAAGGTGTCTATGCCTGACAGGGCGATGACCTCGCAGGCGTTTTCGCCGGTAGAGAGGTGATCGACCAGGTCGGCCAAGCCTCCCCGGGACACGAATTCGAACGGATCCGAGGAGGCTCCGGCCCGCTTGTCGATCACCCGGATTTTTACACCGGGAACCAGGAAACACGCCTGAACGACTCGTTGGTGGACCTCTTCGGTGTCTACTCGGGCATCGGCGTCAAAGACGTCCCGATCAGCCCAAAAGCGGATTCGGGTTCCCGTCTTGTTCTTTGAGATTCGCTTGACCTTCGTGAGCTGGTGGCCGGCGGTGAACGAGGATCCGGAAAACTGCCCGGCCACCCGCTCCCGAAAGGCCAGCTCGTAGGTATGGCCGTCCCGGTCCACCTGAGCCACCAGCTTGCTGGACAGAGCGTTGACCACTGAGGCGCCGACCCCGTGAAGGCCCCCTGAGGCCCCGTAGGCTCCGCCACCGAACTTGCCTCCTGCGTGGAGCTCGGTCAGCACGACCTCTAGGGCCGAGACCTTGCGCTTGGCGTGCCGGTCGATAGGGATGCCCCGACCGTTGTCGGACACCTCGACCGATTGGTCGCGGTGCAAGGTGATCTCGATCCGGTCGGCGAAGCCGGCCGAGGCCTCGTCGACGGCGTTGTCCACAAGTTCCCAGACCAGGTGCATCAGACCGGAGGGGCCCGTGCCGCCGATGTACATGCCGGGCCGCTTGCGGACCGCTTCCAGACCCTCGAGAGTCTGGATGGCGTCGGCGTCGTAACCGTTACCAGACCCCTTTGCGTCACCCTTTTTGGCTGTGGTGGGTTTTTTGGCTGTGGTGGGTTTTTTGGCTGTGGTGGGTTTTTTGGCTGTGGTGGGTTTTTTGGCTGTGGTGGTCACGGTCACCACCTGGCCGGGCCGATGGCCAGGATCTGTCGTTCAGACGGTGTGCTCACCAAGTCCCGGCGAGTGGGTTCCAGCACGAGAGGTACCGGGTTCGGATCAGGCTTCTTCGGGTCGTCATCCGAGGCCATGATGGCCAGGAGGCCCATCGGGGGTCCGACATGGGCCAAGGTTAAGGTTGTCCCGTCGCCCAGCCGGGTGGCCCGCACCCCGACGCCGCCCCGCCCCTTAGCGTCCAACTCCGATAGCAGGGTGGCTTTGACCCCACCGTCGTCGGTCACCGTGATGAGAACGTCTTCGCCCAGGACAGCGGCTGCGCCGACCACCGTCGTGCCGGGCCGGAGCTTCATTCCGACCACGCCGGCCGCCCCGCGCCCTTGCACGCTGATGCCATCCACCGGAGTTCGAAGGACTTGACCGTCGGCGGCCACGAGGACTACGTCTACACCGTCGGGGGCGGTGAAGGCGGCGGTCACCCGGTCGCCGGTCTTCAACTTGAGCAGGGGCTTTCCATTGCGGGTAGAACGGACCTCGTCGAGGGTCAGTCGCTTAGTCGTTCCACCGGCTGTCACCAATACCAGGTGCTCGCTGCCCTCAGCCACCACCGTGTGGATGACTTCACCCCGATTGGTGCCAAAGGCCTGGGCAGAACCGGCGCCTCGGGCTCGGCCAGCACCGTCAGCCAACTCGGCGGCCAGCACCTGGAGGGCCCGACCCTCCGACGTCACCGCGGTGACGGTAGTCGGGGTTCGGGTCAGGAGGGAGGCGACTAGCACGTCGTGGCGTCCGGGTGTAGCTCGCCGGGCCCCGTCGGCGGGCGAACGGCCAATCTGGCCCGAGGTGGTCAGGGTCACCACGCAAGGCTCGTCGGCCACGTCCTCGGCTACCTCCGTGGTATCGAACACCGGAAGGTCATCCGGGTGGACGATTTCGGTCCGTCGCGGCCGACCGAATGCCTCCACGGCCTCAGATAGTTCGGCTACTACGAGGGTACGACGACGGGTCTCTGACTTGAGAAGCTGTTTGAAGTCCCCGATTTCCGCTTCAAGTTCTTCCCGCTCCTCTTCCAGACGTCGGGTCTCGAGCGCCGTCAAGCGCTTCAGGGGCATATCTAGGATGTGGTCGGTCTGGTTCCGGCTAAGCGAGAAGCGGTCCATTAGAGCCTCACGAGCCGTCGCAGCGTCCTCCGAGCCGCGAATGATGGCCACCACCTCGTCGATGGCGTCTAGGGCGATCAGGAGGCCGGCCACGATATGGAGACGTTCCTCGGCTCGGGCCAGCCGGTGGTTAGTCCGGCGAACCACCACCTCCAAACGGTGGTCGATGTAGTGGCGACAGAGGTCGTAAATCCCGAGGGTTTGGGGCTCACCGTCTACCAGGACCACGTTGTTGATGCCGAAGGTCTCCTCCAGCGGGGTAAGCCGATATAACTCGCCCAGCACGGCCTGCGGGTTGTGTCCCGGCTTCACGGTGACCTGGAGTCGCAGTCCAGTGTGGCGATCCGACAGGTTCTTAAAGTCCGAGATACCGGCCACCCGTCCGGTTTCGTTCAACTCCTTGAGCTTGGCGATCACCCGCTCCGGCCCCACGAGGTAAGGGAGTTCGGTAACCACAATGGCTTGTCGGCTCCGGCCGATGTTTTCCACGTGGGCCCGGGCCCGAAGCCGGATGGTTCCCCGTCCCGTCTCGTAGGCCTCGCGGATGCCGTCATCGACCAAGATCCCTCCGCTGGGGAAGTCTGGGCCCGGTAGGACGGCCATCAACTCGTCGGTGGTGGGTTTGGGGCGACGTTTCTTCATGACCAGGGCGACCGCCGCGTAGACCTCGGCCAGGTTGTGGGTGGGCATGTTGGTGGCCATGCCCACGGCGATTCCCGTGGTGCCGTTTAGCAGCAGGTTGGGGAGGAGGGCTGGTAGCGAGACGGGTTCAGTGGCTTCCCCGTCGTAAGTCGGCCGGAATTCCACCGTGTCCTCGTCGAGTTCCCGGACCATGGCCATGGCAGCCTCGGTCAGGCGGCATTCGGTGTAGCGGGGGGCGGCTGGTGGGTCGTCCAGCGAGCCGAAGTTGCCCTGAGGGTCGATCAGAGTCATACCGCGTGAGAACGTCTGCCCCATGCGTACCAAGGCGTCGTAGATCGCTGCGTCACCGTGCGGGTGGTAACGGCCCATGGTGTCGCCCACCACCCGTGCGCTCTTGCGGTGCGGGGAGTCAGGACGTACGCCCATGCGCAGCATCGAATAGAGGATGCGCCGCTGAACCGGCTTGAGGCCATCCCGAACGTCAGGAATAGCCCGGGCCGTAATCACCGAGAGGGAGTAGGCGAGGAAGGACTCCTTCATCTCGTCAGAGACTGGGACCTCCACGACCTGACGGGCGAAGGGCCGATCGTCAGGGAGGAGTTTTTGCTGCTTACTCATCGGCCTCGGTAGTGGCTGGTCGTCAGTCGTGGCGTCCTACGGCGAGCATGGCATGGGGGTGCGACATCGCCACCAGAGCCCCACGGCGACGGTAATGCGAGGCGTAGTCTCCGCCGCGGCACCCTCCCGGTGACCGCTGGAAAGCCGGGCCTAGGACAGGACGCGGCAGCGGGAGATACCAGAGACCAGATCGTCCAGGGCATCAAGCAGAGCGGTTCCCCCGACGGACCGCATTCGTGCCGCATCACCAGCCGACCAGGGCTGCTCGATGGTCTCGGGGATCAGACCCGCCTGTTGCCACGTCTGGCCGACCATCCGCAGGGCATGGTCAACGCCAGGGTCCCCGCAGGCCACCAAGATGGCTCCAGCTTCCTCAGGATCCAGTACCGGGGATCCGCCTATCGGGGTAGAGAACGTTCCCAGTCGGAAGCGGAGGGCTTCCGAGGCGATACGAGCATGATTCATCACCACCGAAATTACTTGTCGGTCCAGCGGTGTTCGGGGATGCTCGGCCGGCGACGGTGTTCAGGGGCGGGGTCCTGGGCAGCACGCCTTGGAGCAGGCGCCGACGGGGGCGCCGAGGGACCCCAGGCCCGATTGGGCCGGTTCGGGATCGTGACCGAGCCTCTCGACAAGGAGGTCCACCACCATGGAGACGAAGCGGGGATCATCATCCACCGTGGCGGCCCGAGTGAACGCTACGCCGGCATCGGCGGCCCGTCCGGACGCTTCCACGTCCAGGTCCCAGGCGATTTCAAAGTTTTCCACCGGGAAGCCCACGGGCGAGATGGCTACTGCATCCACTCCGGTGGCCGCCAGGGCTTGGATTCGGTCACCTACATCGGGCTCCAGCCACGGGACCTGTGGCGAGCCGCTACGGGACTGCCAGACCACCTCGTAGTCGTGCCGACGCTCGGGATCCACCCGCTCGACGACTAGGCGTGCCGTGTCGCGGAGTTGAGCCACGTAGGCACAGGTGTCGGCTAGGGCGGTTGGGATGCTGTGGGCGGAGAACAGGAGGTGGGCCCGGTCCCGTCGGTCGGGGGGTAGCCGGTCTAGGGCCTCGGTCAACCGGTCGGCAGCCGGATTGATGAGGCCCGGATGGTCGTGGTGGCGCCGGACCTGGTCGAGCAGCGGCGCTCTCGGACCGACAGCCGTCCGGGCTGCCTCTAGGTTTTCGCCATACCGGCGGCACGTCTCGTAGGAGGCGTAGGGGGAGGCCGTCCAGGCCAGGGCCCTTTTGACTCCAGCGTCGCTCATGGTGGCCACCGTGTCGGCTAACAGCGGGTCGGCGTTCCGGTTGCCCCAGAAGACGGGTATGTCTAGGTTCCGTCGGTCCATCTCGACTCGGATGGCATCTCGGAGTGTCCGCATGCGCCCGTTCAACGGGGATCGACCACCGACCGAGCGGTAACGGTCCGCTACCTCGGCCAGGCGGTCGGACGGGATGGGGCGGCCGGACGTCACCCGGGCCAGGAACGGTTCGATGTCGTCTAGTCCCTCAGGTCCCCCGAAGGCCACTAGCAGCAGGCCGTCGTAACGTTCGGACATGGTCAGTGCAGCGCCCTGACCGCTCAGCCCTCGACGTTGAAATGGGCGAGGTCGTCCTCCAAGCCAGCGCGGATCGCCCCGGCTACCGCTCCCCGAGCCGTCACCCGGGTGCGCACTAGCCCACCCCGGCTGACCCCGGTCAGGGCCCGAGCACGGTCCAGAGCTACATCCACGACATCGCCGGGATCGACCACCTCGTCGAGGAACCCGACGTCCACCGCGGCGGCTGGGTCGGTCATCCGGCCCAGGATGACCTGCGCATAGTGCCGCTTGGAGACGCGGTCTCGGGCCAACTCCGTGGCGAAGAAGGGAAGTGGCATGCCAATGGTGACCTCGGGCAGGCCGACCTTGAACTCTCCGGCCGCCCCGACGCGTACGTCACTCGACAACAAGAGGATGGCGCCGGCGGCGATGGCGTGCCCGGTGCAGGCTGCCACCACGGGCCGGGGAAACAGGTACAGCCGAAGGAAGAGGTCGACCCCGGCCTTCAGCATTGTCTGGGCCTCGGTTGGGCCCGCCTGCATCACGGTCAGGTCGAAGCCGGCCGAGAAGCGGCCCGGCCGGCCGGCCAGTACCACGGCGTCAGCTCCGTCAGCCTCCACCTGGTCGAGGGCGGCCAGCAGGGCGGCGATGGTCTCGTGTCCAAGGGCGTTCGCCTTGCCGTCGTCGAGATCGATGACGGCCACGTCTCCGTCTCGGCGGACGGAGACCACTGCAGGTGAGGAGGAGGAGTCGGTCATGCCCGAGAACCTACCGGTGGAACGTGAGGGCCATCGAAGTGTGCCTGGTACAAGCCGGTAGCCTGATCGGATGACCGACCAGACCACTCTCGACGCCACCCCGTCCACCGACGAGCCGGTCATCTCGGTCACCGAGGCCGCCTTGGCCAAGGTGCTCGAAGTCCGGGCCGGCGAGGACGAGCCGACCTCCCTGGCTTTGCAGATCGACGTAACCGGCGTGTCTGGCGTCGACTACGTCTACGACCTGGCCTTCACGCCCATCTCTGAGTTGCCTGATGCCTGCCACCGGTGGGAGTTCGGCGGCTTGGAGTTCGCGGTAGGCGATGAGAGCCAGCCGAAGTTGGCCGGGGCCACCCTTGATCTGCCGAGCAACCCGGTGCAGGGCGGCCTGGTTATCCGCAACCCGAACCGACCCAACCCGTTGGGCGACGTCGGCGAACTGGCCCTGGAAGGCGAGGTCCCGGAGCGGATCACCCAGCTCTTGGACCAGAACGTCAACCCGATGCTGGCTTCCCACGGTGGTTTCGCCACCCTGGTCGGCGTCGAGGGCCACACGGCTTACGTGACTATGGGCGGCGGCTGCCAGGGATGCGCTATGAGTCAGGCCACCCTCACCGAGGGCATCCAACGGGCCATTCTGGAAGCCATCCCAGAGATCACTGAAGTGGTCGACGCCACTGACCACGCGGCGGGTGACAACCCCTTCTTTACCTGAGCGGTCGATGGCCAGATAGTCGACGAGCGTGCCGGATCAGCCCAGCCGCCTACGGACGCTTTCGGCCACTCCCGGGCCGTCCAGGCCGAACGAGGCCAGTAGGTCGTCCGCTGCACCGTGGGGGTGGTGGACGACCGGTACGCCCAGCACCTCCACCTCGGTGCCTGGGGACCGGCGGGCCAGGTCGTCCAGCACCGCGGAACCGAAGCCACCCTCTCGGAAGCCGTCCTCCACGGTGACTACCAGCCGGTGTCTCGCCGCGTCTTCCAGCATCTCGGGGTCCAACGGGCGGACGCAGCGCGGGTCCCAAACTGAGGAGTCCACACCCTCGGCGGCCAGTAGGTCGGCCGCCTGTTGGGTAGCGGCCAGCATCTTGCCGGCTCCAAGTAGGCACACCGTCCGGTCGTCGATGGCCTCGACCACTCGGCGGGCCGACAGGCCACGACCCACCTCGTCCCAGCCGACGTGGGGTGCCGGAGTCTTGGGCCAACGGATGGCCACCGGCCCGTCGGTGATGGCCAGGGCGTCTTCTAGCATCTGCTGGACCTCCT
>JAZADL010000018.1:0-2637 GCA_036123635.1 Actinomycetota bacterium | reverse complement strand
CTGCCGTGCTACGACGCCCGGGGCCTGACCACGGCGCTGGATCACCTGACCACGGTGTCGCGCCACATGGATGCCATGGGGTGGGGCAACTACGCCAATGACCACGAGGATGCCAACGGCCAGTTCGAGCAGAATTTTCAGTACGCCGACGCCCTCACCACCTCGGATCGCCTCATCCTGCTCCGCCTTATGCTCCACACCCTGGCTCGTCGCCAGGGCCTGTATGCCACGGTCATGCCTAAGCCGTTCGCTGACAAGACTGGCAACGGGCTCCACACCCACCTCAGCCTCTGGACCGCCGACTCCGACGAACCACTGTTTCACGACGACGAAGATGCCCGCGGACTTGGACTAAGTGAGCTGGCCTACCGGTTCATTGCCGGCATCCTCGACCACGCCCAGGGCCTGACGGCCATCGTCTGCCCAACCGTCAACTCGTTCAAGCGGATCGGCGTTGGGCCACCTGACTCAGGAGCCACCTGGGCGCCCGCCTACGTGGCTTACGGCGGAAACAACCGGACGCAGATGATCCGCGTTCCGGAAGGTGGCCGTATCGAAGTTCGGGCCCCCGACGGATCGGCCAACCCGTACCTGGCCTTCACCGCACTGTTGAGCGCAGGCCTGGATGGCGTGGCCCGTCAGGCCGACCCCGGTGACCCGAACGGCGACAACCTTTTCTCTCTGGGACTCGACGAGATCGCCGCCCGGGGCATCAGCGCCCTGCCGCCGACGCTGCTGCACGCCTGCGATGACCTGGTGGCCGACGATGTGCTGCGGGCCGGATTTGGTGCGGGTCGGGACGGCGACTATGTGGACTATTTCGCTTCGGTGAAGCGGACCGAGTTTCGGACGATCACCGACCGGGTGACGGAGGCCGAACTCGACGCCTATCTGACGCTCGTGTAATAGGCCCGTCGGTCAGGCCATTTCGGCCCACTGGCCGTCGATCCACTGGTCGCGCAGCACGAACTTCTGAATTTTGCCGCTGCCGGTCAGCGGGAACTCGTTTACCTCGAACCAGAGTTTCGGTGTCTTGTGGGGTGCTAGGTGCTCCCGCAGGTATGCGAAGAGTTCGCCCTTGTCGATGGTTTGACGGGGGGCTGGTCGGACGAAGGCGGCTACCACTTCGCCCCACCGGTCGTCGGGCAGTCCAACCACGGCTACCTCGGCCACCGTGTCGTGGGCGAACAGAAGCTCCTCCAACTCCCGGGGATAGATGTTTTCCCCACCCCGGATGATCATGTCCTTGAGCCGACCTTCGATGGAGAGGTAGCCCCGCTCGTCCATGGACGCCAGGTCGCCGGTATGGAGCCACCCGTCGGCGTCGATGGTTTCGGCGGTGGCGTCCGGCATTTCGTAGTAACCGTGCATCACTAGGTAGCCACGGGCGCAGTATTCGCCGGTGGTGCCCACCGGCACTATCTCGCCAGTATCCGGGTCGATGATCTTGACCTCCACGTGGGGCATCGGGGTTCCGATGGTGGTGGCCTTGTCCACGATGGTGTCGGTGGCGTGGGTCATCGACGAAACCGGCGAGAGCTCGGTTTGGCCGAACACGATGGTGAAAGGCGCTCCGAGTTCCTTCTCGAACCGTTCGACCAGCGGGGCCGGGACAGTCGAGCCGCCGGAGCAGATGGCCTCCACATGAGACAGGTCCCGGGAGGAGAAATCGGGGTGCTCGAGCATGGCCACCAGCATCGTGGGGACCCCCAGCATGGCCATTCCGCCGTAGGTGTCGAACAGTTCCAGCACCAGTCCTGGGTCGAAGGCCTCCACAAGGACCATGGTCACCCGCTTCGAGACACCGCTCAGGACGCCGAGCACGCAACCGCCGGTGTGGAACAGCGGCATGGTGCAGACCCACACCGCGCCGTCGCTGACACCCATTCGGTCTGCCGTGTGGGCTCCGTTGTTGACCAATCCCCGGTGGAACAGGAGGGCTCCCTTCGGGAAGCCGGTGGTGCCCGAGGTGTACTGGATCATGCACGGATCCAGGGGGTCGGGGTCCACGAGTTCGCCGTTCCAGGTGTCCCCGTCGGACAGGAAGTCCTCCCACTGGTCGAGGCGGATGATCTCCCGCAGGTCGGGACACTCGGGCTGCACCTCGGTGGCCGTGGCCAGCATGGGGTTGCCTCGAAACTCGGGGAGCACCATGAGCCCCGCCGAGCGTGACTGGGTCAGTACGTACTGGAGTTCGCGGGCCTGGAAGGCCGGGTTGACAGTCACCAGGATTACTCCGGCCATGGCACAGCCGAACTCCAGGATCATCCACTCGGGGACATTTGGCGCCCACACGGCTAGCCGTTCACCTGGTTCGAAGTGGGCCCGGATGGCCCGGGCGGCACGCTCGGCGTCGACCACCAGCTCGGCGTAGGTCCACTCCCGCCGGTCGACCGGATCAGGAGTTCCGGCGATCAGAGCGATCCGTTCGGGGACCTGGTCAGCCACTTCGCGTAGCAGGCCGCCGATGGTGAGGTCGCGGAGCTGGGGATCATCCGGTCCACCGCTGCGGGACAGGGTGAGGGTCATGGGACCCGACGGTACCGCTCCTCGGGGACGTCTCGGGGGTCGAGGTTTGACACGGGGAATTGCGCGAGAGGTGCCGGGGCGGGGATGCTGCGCGTCATGGCCCAACTG
>JAZADL010000017.1:0-12956 GCA_036123635.1 Actinomycetota bacterium | reverse complement strand
TCAGCAGGCGATCGGCGTCAGGGTCGCCGGTGATGGCTAGGGAACCGGTCTGGGAGGGCATGGTTTGAACTTAGCGGTGGGGGATCAACAACCCGTGGTTGACCGGCCGACGGTGCGTTCGGGGACGAGCATGTTGTCGTGGTGTCCCAGGTTGTCGACCTAGGCGCCAGGTGGGTGAGGTGTTGCTCACGTTGAGCTTCCTGACCCATTGCGTCGACTTTGCCAGGACATACCGGGCCTGCCTTTGGCCCGACCTGAGTTCCGCCGGTCGGGCCGGTGATGGCCCTAGGGTCGCCGATCATGTCCCTTGATGGCGCAGGTCGCCTCTTCGAATCTCCCGACGACGTGGCGACCCCGAGCAGAGATCCGATGGTCGTCTACACGGACGGTGCCTGCTCAGGGAACCCGGGTCCCGGCGGGTGGGCCTGGGTGGTGCCTGACGGCCCATTTGCTGCCGGCTGCGACGCCCAGACCACCAACCAGAGGATGGAGTTAACGGCCACCATGGAAGCGGTCCGGGCCTTTGACGGTCCGCTGTTGGTGGTCAGCGACTCCACTTATGTCGTGCACTGCTTTCGAGACGGCTGGTGGGAGAAGTGGCTCCGGACCGGATGGCTCAACGCCAAAAGGGAACCGGTGGCCAACCGCGACCTCTGGGAGCCGCTCATCGAGGCGGTCCGGTCGCGTAGTGATGTGGACTTTCGCTGGGTGAAGGGTCATTCGGGCGACCGGTGGAACGACGAGGCCGACCGGTTGGCCGTGCAGGCTGCCGAACGGCAGGAGTCCCGTTCCGGTTGACGGTGGGGTTCCGGTCAACTCGGCAGGCTCGCCCACTTCACTAGAGCGGCCTAGTACGTAACCGTACTGTTCGGCGTCGAGGGTTTCGACGAGGCCCTGCCGCGGAGCGTAGGGTCGGCTTCACCGAGGAGAGGAGGTGGTCCAGATCAGCAGCAGTAGATGTGGGACTTCGGAGGTGGGCGGCCGCTGAGCGGCGCTGGACCACCCGGCGAAACCACGCCGATCCACCCCCGGGACCCGACCGCCGGCACTGGTCCCTGCCGGCATGAACGGTCGCCCCGGGAATTCCAGACGATCAAAATGACGGGGGCGCGCCTTGGTGGCGCGCCCCCGTCTCGTTTCCTCTCCAGCAGTGGGCAGCACCTGAAGGGGGACGGGCTAGCGTCGACGGCTATGGATCGACCGTCGGCGTTCGCCCACCACCGCTTCGTCGGGGATAAGCGCACCCAGCAGGTCTACGACCTGGACCAGATGGCTGACGAGGAAGCCTTGGCCATCGTGCTCGACGAGTTGATGGCCAGCGAGCGGTTCTTGTGCTTCGGACCCGACACCCTGGCCGAGGCCCGTAACCGCGGATACCGGCTCCGGTCGTTCTGACGGCGGCGAACTGTCAGATCGGTCAGCGGAACCAAGAGGCCGTGAGTTCCGACCTGCGAGGGGACCTCGTCGCCGCCCTAGCCGGGTTCTACGCGGGACATCCCGACGCTGAGCGGTACCCCATGCTGTCCGAGGTGGGAGATTTGTTAACCACCGCCGAAGTGGTTGCAAACGAACCGATGGTTTTACCGGTAGCTCGGCTTCTCGCCGATGTCGATCCGGAGAGTGACGTTCCGGGCGTCGGACCGGTGCTACGGACGTTCACAGCGGCGGCAGCGATCCTTCACTGGGTCCAGACCGCCGAATACGCGGCGACGTTGTCGCAACAATTCCTGGACAACTACGGCTACGTGCGGGTAATCGGTCCCGGTGGGCTGGTCGAGTCCAGTGTGATTAGTGCGGGGCTGGGCGTATGGGGAGCCGGCCTGCACTACCCGCGACACGAGCACCCGGCTGAGGAGACGTACCACCTGCTGCACGGATCCGCCTCGTTCCAACGCGACGACGGCCCGTGGGAGCCGAAGATGGTCGGGGAGTCAGTGCACCACGACCCGTGGGAGCACCATGCCCAGAGGTTCGGCAACGCCACGTGTGTTCTCTCGTGGGCTTGGACTGGTGACGTCGTTGTAAACGCTCGCCTGGTACCTGAGAAGTCCTGATCAGGGTCAGGAGCCGGAGCGTTGGCGGATCAAGTTGAGGGCACTACCCGCCTTGAACCATTCGATCTGGTCGGCGGAGTAGGTGTGGTTGGTGGTGATGCTGGTTCTGGCGCCGTCCGGCGAGGTAACAACGACCTCGACAGGCGTATCGGGGGCAAGGCCGTCCAGGCCGACTATCGAGACGCGGTCCTTGGGACCGATCCGGTCGTAGTCGTCCCGGTCGGCGAAGGTCAACGGTAGGACCCCTTGCTTCTTCAGGTTGGTCTCGTGGATCCGGGCAAACGACCGGGCGATGACTGCTTTCGCTCCGCGGAACCGGGGTTCCATGGCAGCATGTTCCCGCGACGAGCCCTCGCCCATGTTCTCGTCGCCGATAGCCACCCAGCCGATGCCGGCCTCGTGGTAACGGCGGGCGATCTCCGGATATGGGCGGGTCTCACCGTCAGTGGTATCCCATCCGGTGCCCACCTCGCCGGTGAAGGCGTTCACGGCCCCCATGTAGACGTTTCCCGAGATGTTCTCCAGATGGCCTCGGTACCGCAACCATGGCCCGGCCATCGAAATGTGGTCGGTAGTGCACTTTCCTCGAGCCTTAACCAGCACCGTCAGGTCGGCCAGGTCGGCACCGTCCCAGGCAGGGAACGGAGAGAGCAACTGCAACCGGTCACTGGTGGGAGATACAGCAACCTCGACTGACGAGCCATCTTCCGGCGGGGCCTGGAAGGTCTCTTCGCCGGCGTCGAACCCATCAGCCGGGAGCTCCTCACCGGCGCCGACGGACAGACGAACCTCCTCGCCGGCATCGTTGGTGAGAGTGTCGGTGGCCGGGTCGAAGTCGAGGCGACCGGCGATGGTCAGAGCGATGACCGTCTCCGGTGACGTCACGAAGGCATGCGTGGTGGCATAGCCGTCGTTGCGCTTCGGGAAGTTCCGGTTGTAACTAGTGACGATGGAATTCGGGACGCCATCCTCCATGTCCTGACGATCCCACTGCCCGATGCACGGACCGCAGGCGTTGGCCAGTACCCGGGCACCGAGGGCCTCGAAGTCGGCCAGCAACCCGTCGCGTTCGATGGTGGCCCGGACCTGTTCGGAACCGGGGGTAACTAACAGGGGCGCTCTGGCGGTCAGTCCCTTAGCTACGGCGTCCCGGGCGATACTGGCTGCCCGGGTGATGTCCTCGTAGGACGAATTGGTACACGAGCCGATCAGGCCGGCGCTAACGGCCATTGGCCAGCCCTCCCGCTCGGCCTCGGCGCCCAGTTCAGCTACCGGGCGAGCTAGGTCGGGAGTATGGGGCCCGTTGATGTGGGGTGACAGGGTCGACAGGTCAATCTCGATGACCCGATCAAAGAAGGCCCCCGGGTTGGTTTCGACCTCGTCGTCGGCCCGCAGGTGGTGGGCCACAGCGTCGGCTGCGCCGGCCACTGCCTCGCGGCCGGTGCTTTTCAGGTAGCGGAACATAGCGTCGTCGTAGGGGAACAATGAGGTGGTGGCACCGATCTCGGCACCCATGTTGCAAATGGTGCCCTTGCCGGTGGCCGACAGGCTGCGGGCACCGGGTCCGAAGTACTCCACAATGGCGCCCGTACCGCCCGCAACGGTGAGGATGTCGGCCACCTTCAAGATGACGTCCTTGGGGGCCGCCCAGCCGTCCAACTGACCGGTCAGGTGGACGCCGATGAGTTTCGGCCAACGCACGTTCCACGGGAATCCGGTCATCACGTCGACGGCGTCGGCGCCACCCACCCCGACGGCCACCATGCCTAGCCCGCCGGCGTTCGGGGTATGGCTGTCGGTGCCGATCATCATCCCACCGGGGAAGGCGTACTGCTCGAGTACCACCTGGTGGATAATTCCGGAGCCGGGCTTCCAGAACCCAGCGCCATAGCGGGCAGATACCGAGGCCAAGAAGTCGTAGACCTCTCGGTTGCCGTCCAAAGCAGTCGCCAGGTCCTTCTTGCCGTCATCGCGGGCCTGAATGAGGTGGTCACAATGGGTGGTTGTCGGAACCTGAACCTCATCAAGGTCGGCAGTCATGAACTGGAGCCATGCCATCTGGGCCGTGGCGTCTTGCATGGCCACCCGGTCGGGCCGTAGGTCCACGTATGACACGCCCCGGTCCAGGGCGGTGTCCTCCGGGTCGTCGAGGTGATTGATCAAGATCTTTTCGGCCAGAGTCAGCGGGCGTTCCATGCGCCGACGGCCGACCTCCAGACGCTCGTCAAGGGTGGCGTACACGCCCTGGATCAGTTCGATAGGAGTGGAGGCGGCGACGGTCATCGTTGAACTCGTTTGTCCTGTTTGGCAGACGGGATTGTGGGATTCGGGGATTGCGAGGCTGACGCTGCCGCGATTCCATCAATATTTCGAAAACTACTGACCTCGCTTGGGACGAGCTCCGAACTTGAGATGAAAGAAACCTAAAAGTTTCGACCGGAATACAGAAATATGGATTCTTTGAGCTCAGAGTTCCGGCCACCGTGGGCGTTTCCGGCGAATTCCTCGGTTCCGGTCACCGAGCATCCAGGCGCGCCGCCAGGCCCCGAAGTCCGGTCCGGTCAGCCCGGGGGAGGTACCGGCATGGGCCCGACGGCGGGCCTGCCACCAGTCTGAAGTGGCCTCATCGCCGAGGGCGGCCACCGCGGCCTGAAGGCGAACGGCGAAGGCCCGGGCATTTTCGTCGTCGTCGGCTCGCAGCGGATCACCGAAGGTGACCGTGGTGCGCGACGGTCGGGGCAGAGTTCGGCCCTTTCGCAGGATTCGGCCCGTACCTTGGAGGTGGATGGGTACTACCGGGACCCCGCACCGGATGGCAAGGAAGGCGGCACCACCACGAAACTCCTGCCCCCACCCGTCTGGACTGCGTCCGCCCTCCGGGTAGAGCAGCACACTCCACCCGTCGTCAATCAGGTCGCGGGCCATGTCGGCGGATCGCCGACCCACCTTGGTTCGCTCGATTGGTACGGCACCGATGGCCAGCGCTGAGACGGCGCCGCTAAACCGGTTTCCAAAAAAGTAGTCGGCCGCCGCGCCGACCACTACACGGTGGCGCCATGGCTCGGGGATCGAGGTGAGGAGCAAGGGGGTGTCGGCGTGGCTGTGGTGGTTAGCCACGAAGACCACGGGCCCGTCTAGGTCGTCGAGGCGGTCTAGGCCCCGGCGGTCGGGCGAGGCGATGGCTGACATGGTGGGTCGCATTACCCCCTCGAGGAGAGCGGCTCGAGCCAGGCGGGCCGGGTACCGGCGGGCCCAGGCGGTGTCGTAGTCGGCGCCTAGTTGCCGGGTGGAGGGAGCGGGGGCGACACCAGTAGGAACTGGGGCGGCCTGCCACGGGAAACCGAAGCGCCCAACCATGGCTCGGGCTTTAGCCACCCGGAGGCTCACCTGTCCCATCGACTTAGCTGACGTCGGCCATCAGGATTGGCGGGTTCTTGATATGGGTGACCGTGGGCTGTGGGCCGACCACGTCGGAGGCCATTTCCAGGGCGTCTTGCAGGGTGGAGGCCGGCTGGAAGCCCATCCTGCGCACTGCGGCCGGATCGCCGCCCACTACGACTACCCGACCGAGGTGCTGAAGGGCGTGGCTGCCCCAGTACCACATGTAGAAGGGGTGGACACCGTGGTAGGCGTAGGAGTTCCGATACAAGTGGATATACCACTCGTCCTCAGCGAACTGCTTTTCGTACTTACGCTCGATCTCGACCGGGTCGGTGGTGTCGGCTAGTACCTGCTCGAAGAAGTCGATGTAGCTGGGGTGGTGGACGGGATGGAACTCCCACGCGGTGGGGTGGCTCATGATGAGCACGCCGCCTTCCCGGACTAGCGGTCGGCCTCGGTACAGGTTGAAGAAGTACCCAAGGCCCAGGCACATGACCAGGATCGGGTTCATGATCGAGTTGACGTTGTAGGGGCAGATGTAGGGAATCCCCATGGTCAAGACATCGGTCTGGCCCTCCACGGGAACGAGGTGCTGGCGGTAGACGTTGGCTGTAGTGACCTCGTGTACCGCCTCCACCTCACCGGCCTGTACCGACGTGAGGGCGTACGGGGCCTGCCAGGACGAGAAGATCTTCCGCTTGGCCGACGACGGCATCACGTCCAGACCTGCCTTCATGGCGAGAAACTGCATGCGATCCCGGGTCGACCATTCCCACTCTCGCTTCTGGAGCAGGGCCAAAGGGCCCTCGCGGCCAAAGGTGTCGTTGTTGACCGTGGTTTCGATCTGGAAGATCTTCACTCCGGCGTCCCGGATGACCTTGCCCATCCGCCAGTTGGAGGCGTGCAAAGCCGAGTTTTCCTGGTCCATAAACGACCGGGAGCTCTGCATGGTGTGGACGTTGTGGTGGTGACGCAGGCCCGTGTAGCCAGACAAGCCAGTGGCCGTGCTCTTATGGCCACCGTCCATGGCCACCAGGTTGATGTTGACGTAAACCACCAGGTCGCTTTCAGCGGCCCGCCGGTTGAACTGCACGTCTTCACCGTGAGGGGTTTCGCCCAGTACCACCATGCCATCCGGATCTTCGGCATCGTGGTTGTAGAGGCGACCGTCGGGAGCGAAGGCGTCGTACACCCGGTCGCCCACCGCGTGGCGTAGTTCGTCCTCGGTCATTCGCCGGTGAATAGCCAGGGCAGCGATCAGGTGGACGTCGTCCACGCCGGCCTCGGCGGCTAGGTCCAGCACGGCCTCGATGACCCGCTGGCGAATGTCTGGGCGGCGCATGGGTGGCAGAGGGAGTGAGATGTCGTCAAAGGCGACAGTCAATTTCATGCCAGCGTGCAATAGGGCCCGGAGGGGTTCCGAATCGCCGATCGGGTTATCAAGAGCATGCCGGATAGCGCCGTCGGGATCGGTCAGACCCTCGAGGGGCTCGGCAGGGTAGATGACCCGGGATCGGCCGGCCGGGAGCTTCTCGAGGCGGAATCCCTCCCCGTGGTGAAACACGATGGGCGGGCTGTTGCGGTCCACGTCGAGGACGAAGCCGGGTCGGGGTGCGAGGTGTCGTCCGTTGCTCACAGGTCGTTGCGCTCCTTCTCGTCTCGGAGGTCGAAGGCGATCTTGGTGGCTCCCCGCCGGCCAGCTGCCGCGGCGTGTTCGAGGGCTTCGCGGTAGCGAGAAAGCGGGTAGGTGGCGGTCACTAGGCGGCCCAAATCAGCGTCGCGGACCAGATCGGTGGCCAGGTCAAAAGTACGACGCGTGGTGCCGTCGGCCAGGGATTCAGTGCCGTAGGTGTAGGCACCGACCAGCTCGACCTCTCGGTGCCACAGGGGGGTGAGTTCTAAGGTGACCTCGGACGGCATGCCGACCAAGACGATGCGACCCCGGGGACGGACGACGGCCAGGGCGTCAGCCAAGCTGGACGAAGACCCGACGCAGTCCACGACCACGTCAGCACCCCCGGTGAGGCGGTCCACGACCCCCTCGGAGGTTTCGCCGATAGTCGGGGCACCGATGGCCCGGCTGCCGGTGGCCCTTCGGACGGCCCGGCGAACTTCGTCGGGAGCGACCACCAGGTCAGCTCCCAGTGCAGCGGCCATCCGTCGCTGTTCGGGATAGCGGGCGGTGGCCAGAATGGTCCGGGGCGCGGCGAAAGCCCGAAGGGCGGCCAGCGAGACCTGGCCAAGGGTTCCCGCTCCCAGGACAACCACCACGGCGTTGTCGGGCACCCGGGCGGCCAAGGCGGCGTGGATACCACACGCCGTGGGCTCCACCATGACGGCTGCTGAGTCATCGAGATCGTCGGGAACCCGGTGGAGTTGGGTGGGGTGGGCGGTGAACGCGGTAGCCCAGCCACCGCCCGTGTCGTGACAAGAGCCAGTCTGGATACCTGGCTCCAGGTCTCCAAACGAGGTGTGCTGGCAGTTGCCGAGGTGACCGTCGGCGCATGGCGGACAGGCCGGCTGCAGGTTGCGGCTCACACAACCTAGAACTGGCTCGAGGACGACCCGGGAGCCGTCGTCCAGGTCCCCGACCACCTCGTGGCCAGGGACGAACGGAAAGGACACCAGCGGTTCGAAGTAGCGGGCAGAGCGGCCGTCCACGGTGGCTAGATCAGAGCCGCAGATCCCAGACAGGCGGGGTCGAACCTTCACCCAATCAGGTCCCGGCGGGGTGGGCGGATCTATGTCGACGAGGTTTAGCGGACCGGCCGACGCTCCGCGACCGGGCACAAACCCGCCGGCGATTCGGGCCGCCGCGTAGCGGGGGAGATTGCGGCGGAACTGTAGGGCCTTCACCGGCCGACCCTCCCCGCGGGGGCCAGGGGTAGCAGATTGCGTCGCATGCCGGGCGACTTGCGGAAGTCCTCAACCAGCCAGCCCCGCTTGCGGGCAATGCCGGCCAACCGCGTCTCCGGGTTGACGGCTACTGGGAAGCCGACAGCCTCCAGCATGGGTAGGTCGCTTGCGGAATCGGCGTAGGCCACTGACTCGCGAAGGTCCAAGTCGTGGGCCGCTGCGTGGTCGAAGAGAGCTTGGTAGCGGGCCTCCCCGGTGGGAGGAACGGCGGTTAGGCGGCCGTTGTAGGTGCCGTCGACCACCTCCAGTTCGGCCGACACGATGTCGTCGAATAGGGGGCGGAACGGTTCGACCACAAAGTCCAAGGCTCCGGTGATTAGGACGGTGTGGTGACCGAGGTTCCGATGTTCGCGGACCCGTCGGATGCCAGTCGGGAACGACTTGGCCAGTATTAGCTCGCTGAACTTCTCCAGGCTGTCGACAGTGATCTGGTCGACCGGCGCGCCCTCGTAACGCCGGTAGAAGTGGCGTAGGAAGTCGCTGCGATCCTTTCTGTCGAGCGACAACAGAGTGGGGATTTCGGCCACCAGCCCGGCCACGAAGCGGGCCCGGTCCCGGCCTCGCAGGCGGCGGCTACCCAGCCAGGCGTAGGACGCCACGACGTTGGAGGCAATTAGGGTGTTCTCGAGGTCGAAGGCCACCAGTTGTCGTTCCGGTGCCAGGATCTGTCGCCTTAGGCGGGCTGACCGGCTCTCGCCGCCCCGAGCCGGTGGCTTCATAGGCACCCGGCCGGCCCGGACCACTGACGGCAGATGCACCTCAGGGGCATAGCGGTCCCAGTCGATAACTCGGGGGTCGAAGCAGAAGGCCTGCCGGTCGGCGTCGTCTAGCGAGTCCCACAGACCGAGGAGGTTGTCGAGGCCGTAGACGGCCTCGCACTCTGCGTAGGCGCCGTACAGGTCGACGTAGCCCTCGGCTCGGCGGACCAACTCGCGCCGCTCCTCGAGACGGGCTCCTACCTCGGCCTGGCGGCCCCGGACGGGTAATACGTCAAATACTTTCTGGGCCCGGTCCAGGGCGGTGCCGGCCCGTTCCAGTTGCTTCTTGACGCGGCCTCGGCCCGGAAATGACCACTCGGGAACCGGAATGGGCTGCCCTAGATCGTCGTAGATGGGGTGTTCGGTGAACCATTCGCGAACCATGTCCACGAGGTGGCCGTAGCGGAGCGGGTTCACGCTGCCCGATGCCACCTGGACGATGTCGTCGCCATCGTCCGGTCCGAGCGGGCCACGGGCAGCCACGGCGCAGATGGCGGCCACCACGAAGTCGACTGGGATGACGTCGATGGTGCCTTCGGGGACCCCGGGGAACTCCTTCAGGAGACCCCGGGCGTAGGAGATGATGACCGGCTCGGCCATCCGGAAGCCTCGGATCCAGCCCGGAGAGGGGTCGGCCAGTGCCGATTCGATGATGGCTGGGCGTACGACGCTGATTGGCACGTTCCCGGCCACCTCAGCTGATGCGATCTCACCGAGAGCTTTGGTATAGGCGTACGCATCAGGAAAGCCCAGGGAGGAGGCTCGAGCCACGCCAGCCTCAGCCATCCGGTCATCCACCCACCGGGAGCGCAGTTGCTCGGTCTTGGCGGCCAGGCTGGGAGTGCCGGCGGCCCCCAGTTCGCCGTGGGCCTGTTCGCGGAAGTCTTGGAGGCGCTCCGGGGTCCGGCTGTCGGTCTCCGTTTCATTCCGGATTCTACGAGCCGAGTCCACTTCGGTCCGCCAGTCCACATCGACGAAGAAGGGGCTGGCATCCACGGATTCCTCGGGGGCGGCGCCCCGCCGGCTTCCGGCCACATAGCAGGTGGAGACGGCGACGAGGTGGGGTGCTACGCCTAACTCGGCCAGAGTCTGGACAATCCGGACCGGGCCTAGGAGGTTGACCTCGACGGCTTGATCGAGGGGGGAGTCGAAACTCACAGCGGCTGCTGAGTGAATGACGAGGTCACAGGAAGCGAGGGCGGCTCGGCCCGCTTCGTCCAGGCCGAGGCCGTCGATAGTCACGTCGCCAACTACTGCAGTGATCCGACGGTCGGCCATTTGGGCGAATTCGTCAGATCCCAAGTCGGCCCGGAGGCGTTCGAAGGCGTCGTTGCGCAGGATGTCTCGTTCCACCCGCCGGCCCGCGCCCCGTCGGCCTGGGCGCACGACCAAGACCAGTTCGCAGTCCGGGGCACAGCGCAGGAGACGTTCCACGAGGGCGGTGCCGAGGAAGCCGGTGCTTCCAGTGATGGCGATACGGCGTCCGGCCAGCTTCTCGGAGATCACCCCGGTTGTCTACCAGATGGTCAGGCTATTTACCAATTGGTAGAGAAGCGGACTACGGTGGTCCCGTGGCGAAGACTGAAACTCCTGGGGGCACCAAGGATCGGGTACTGGACGCAGCCTTGGCCTCATTTGGTACTGCCGGGTATGACGGCACCTCCCTAGACGACCTGGCCGTCGGCCTGGGGATCCGCAAGCAGACGATCCTCTACCACTTCGTCTCCAAGCGGGGCCTACTAAACGCCGTAGTTGACCGGTGCGCCGGCGAGATGGCGTCCGCCCTGGAGAAGGCGCTAGTCGACGATCAGCCGGATGGCGATCGGGTAGAGGCCATGGTGCGGGCCGTGTTCCGGGTGGCCCTCGACCAGCCAGTCCTGCTCGGTCTGCTCCGGGAGGTCAGTCGACCCAACTCACCGGGTGCCCAACGCCTCCGAGGACACCTGGATCCGCTGCTGGCCCGGGCCCGGGTGTGGATGGAGGCCGAGATGGCCGCTGGACGGATGCGTCGGACCGACGCCCAACTCCTACTGCTCAGCGCCTATTCCACCGTGGTCGGCGTGGCTACCGAGATCGAGGTCCTCCGGGCTGCCGGAGTGGGGCCTACCCTCCGGCCGGTCGTACAGCGCCGACGTGAACTACTCCGGTTTCTGCGGGCCTCGGTCGACCCAGCAACCTGACCTGACCGGTCAGCGCGCCGTGTTGCGGCGCCGGCGCGCGTGGCGTTCCACAGCCAGATCGACCAACCGGTCAATGAGGGCCGGATAGGACAGGCCCGCCTTCTGCCACAACCGCGGGTACATCGAAATGGGCGTAAACCCGGGGATGGTGTTCACCTCGTTGAGGAGCATCCGACCGTCGTCGGCCAGAAAGAAATCCACCCGGGCCATACCCGAACATCGCAGGGCGATGAATGCCCGAGCGGCCATCTCTTGGAACCCGACGGCGATATCCGGAGCGAGGTCGGGTTCGTCGATTAGCTCGGCGGCATCGGTCTCGTACTTGTCGGCGTAGCTGTAGAAGGCCTCGCCGGGACGGATCTCTCCGGGGCCCGACACCTGAGGAACACGGTCACCCAGTACCGCCAGTTCGATTTCTCGGCCGGTGACGGCCTCCTCCACCACCACCCACTCGTCGTAGGAGGCGGCATCGGTCAGGGCAGCGTCCAACGAGATCACGTCGTCGGCGGGCGCCACGCCCACCGACGAGCCCAGATTCGCCGGCTTAACGAACACGCGTGGTCCCAGCTCGGACAGGAGGGACTCCAGGGTCGCCCGGTGGCCCTCTGAACCCCCCTCGGTCAACTGGTCGGCGTGGAGCCCCCGGTAGCGAGCCTGGGGAAGACCGTGGTGGGCCACCACCTCCTTGGCGGCCAGTTTGTCCATAGCCAGAGCCGAGCCCAGTACCCCGCTTCCCACGTAGGGAACGTCGGCCATCTCGAGAAGGCCCTGCAGGGTGCCGTCTTCACCGAAGGGACCGTGGACGAGGGGGAACACGACCACCGGGCCTGCAGCCGACATTTCGGCAAGGCGGGGGAACGGGTCCCAGGCGGGTCCGTTCGGATCCAGCCGGTCACCGAGAGAGCCGTCGGCCAGCGCAGCAGCAGAGGAATCAGCCGACATCCACTGACCGTCGCGGGCAATACCCACAGGGATGACCTCGTAGGTATCGGCGTCCGCAGCGGCTAGGACGTGACGGGCCGATACACAAGACACGTCGTGCTCGGCGCTGCGGCCCCCGAACAGCACAACGAGACGACGGCGGGTGACCACTCGAGCATCGTAGGGTCACGTCTCGTGAGGTTTCGGGCATCACAGGCAGCTGTGGCCGTTCGCGGCGATTTGGTCGGCGAAGACGTGCTTCTGGACGGTGCCACTCAGGACTCGCGGGCCGTGACCCCCGGCTGCCTGTTTATTCCGCTGGCCGCTGAACGGGATGGCCACGATTTCATCGGGGCGGCAATGGAAGCGGGTGCCGGCGCCCACCTGACCTCAGGCCCGGCCGGCCCGGGGACGGCCATCCGGGTACCTGACACGACGGTGGCGTTGAGGACACTGGGGACGACAGCCCGAGACTCCACCGAGGCCCAGGTGGTCGGGATCACCGGCAGTGTGGGCAAGACGTCGACCAAGGACCTGCTGGCCGCTGTGCTGGCTCGGACCGGCGAGACCCATGCCGGGGTCCGGTCGTTCAACAACGAGATCGGGGTCCCTCTGACCCTGCTTGGGGCGGCTGATGACACCCGGTTCCTAGTCGTGGAGATGGGAGCCCGAACCGAGGGCGACATTGCCGGTCTGTGCGCTGTCGCCCGACCGGACATAGGGGTGGTGACCACGGTGGCCGCTGC
>JAZADL010000016.1:0-3207 GCA_036123635.1 Actinomycetota bacterium | reverse complement strand
CTGGACGTCACGCCGTGGGCCGAGGCGGCCTACCGGCACTTCGTCCGTAACCCGCTGGCCCAGCGCCTACCCCGGAAGTTCAAGATCAACTTCTCAGGCTGTGACACCGACTGCGGCCAGGCCATGTTCAACGACGTCGGGGTGGTGGCCGCCACACGCACGTTTGACGACGGCAGCATGGAACGGGGCTTTCGGGTGTACATCGCCGGCGGCCTGGGCACCACCCCGTTCCCGGCTCTCGCTCTGGAGGACTTCACCACCCGCGAGGACCTGCTTGCCACAATTGAGTCGGTTCTCCGGGTGTTCGAGCAGACCGGCAACCGGGACAACAAGCTACGAGCCCGCCTCAAGTGGGTCGTTGACCAGCTGGGCATCGACGAGGTTCGACGCCGGGTGGTCGCCACCCGCAAGCTGCTGCCCGCCTCGGCCACCTGGCCGGGCGGCGTACCGCCCGTGGTCTCCGAATGGGGCGACGATCCGGCCGGTGTGGCTGACGGCGTTACCCCGACGGCTATGGGCCAGGGGACTCCAGTGACCCTGGGCGCCAAGGACGACTACGACCGCTGGATGGAGGCCAACGTGGTTCGGGGAGCCGCCAACGGCACCGTCTCAGCGTATGCCTGGTGCGAGTTGGGCGACGTCACCTCGAATCAGTTCCGGGCCGTGGCGGCCATAGTCCGGGATCTAGACGTGGACGTCCGGGTCACCAACCGACAAAACCTGGTGCTACGGGACCTCACCGAGGACCAGCTCCCGGTCCTCTACGAGCGACTGGTGGCCGCCGACATGGCCCAACCGGGCGCCGAGCTGTCCCGGGACGTCGTGGCTTGCCCCGGTGCCGATACATGCAACCTGGCCGTTACCCAAAGCCGGGGCCTAGCCAGCGCCATCGGCGCCGCCCTCGACGAGGCCGGCCTGGCCGAGGTGGGCGGAGTCAGGATGAACATCTCGGGCTGCACCAACAGCTGCGGACAGCACCACGCAGCCGACATCGGCTTCTTCGGAGCCGAACGCCGAGCCCACGGCCAACCCGCCCCCGGTTACCAGATGCTGTTGGGCGGCTACGTCGGCCAGGAGCAGATCCACTTTGGCCAGAAGGCGCTGCGCCTGCCGGCTAAGAACGCCGCCGAGGCCACGGTTCGGGTCGTGCGCCGGTTCGCCGGCGAACGACGGGCCGGCGAACGCTTCGTGGACTGGCTGGAACGGTCTGGTGGTGCCAAGGAGGTGGCTGTCGACCTCAAGGACCTGGACGAATTCCCCACCCCGGACGAGGCGCCCGAGTTCTACGTGGACTACGACGAGACTGGCCCCTACGTGGCCGAGATCGGCGAGTCGGAGTGCGCCACCTGACGCTGGGCGGCCGGGCCGGTGTCGCCCTGTAGGCCCGCCCATCGGGCAGGATCGGGTTGTGGCCCCCACCTACCGCACCGAGGACCCTCCTCCCTACGGGGAGGTCGAGCAGGTTTCGCCCCTGGTTCGACGGGTCGTGGCCCGGAACCCGTCGCCGTTCACCTACCACGGCACGGGTACCTTTCTCGTGGGCTCGCCGTCGGGTGGCGAGGTGGCGATCATCGATCCGGGGCCCGACGACGATGACCACGTGGCCGCCGTGCTCCGGGCCGTGGAAGGCCAGCGGGTAAGCCACCTGCTGGTCACTCACACCCACCCCGACCACTCCCCGGCGACGGCCGCCGTGCGGGAGGCCACTGGCGCCCCCGCCTACGGGTTCGGACCCCACCCGGAGGAGGCCGTTCGGGCCCACGAGGAACGGGTCCGCCGAGCCCTTGAGACCGACGAGGAACCGGAGTCAGAGGACGGCGAGGGTGCCGGAGACCTTGACTTCGTACCTGACGTGGCGACCGTCGACGGCGACGTGATCGCCGGCGATGGTTTCACCTTCGAGGCCTTGCACACCCCCGGGCATATCTCCAACCACCTGTGCTTCGCCCTCCGGGAGGAGGCCACGCTGTTCACCGGCGACCACGTGATGGGTTGGTCGACTTCGGTGATTCCGGCCCCCGACGGCGACCTAAACGACTACCTGACCAATCTGCGCCGGCTCCTGCACCGGAGCGAGACGACCTACCGTCCGACCCACGGCCCGGCCATTACCGATCCGGTTCCCTACGTGGCGGCCCTCGTGGAGCACCGGGAGATGCGAGAGCGCCAGATCGTCGACGCTCTGGCCGACGGCCCCCGGGACATCACCTCGTTGGTGGCCGAGATGTACGCCGACGTGGACAAGAAGTTGCACCTAGCGGCCGGTGCCTCGGTGTACGCCCACCTGCTGGCCCTGTCGCGGTCGGGGCGGGCCGAGAGGCTGGCCGATGACGACTCGGACTGGAAGTCCGACTGGCAACTCGTCTGAACCCAATCAACCAGATCAGGGGTGCTGGCTGGAGACCGACACCACCTCGCCGGTCATGTACGACGAGTAGTCACTGGCCAAGAACACCACCACGTTGGCTACCTCCCACGGTTCGGCGGCCCGGCCGAACGCCTCGCCGTCGACCAGCGACTCCAGAAGTTCCTCGCTGCTGGTCCGAGCCAGGAAGGGGTGCATGGCCAGGCTGGGCGACACGCAGTTGATCCGGATACCCGAACCTGCGGCCTCCACGGCCGAGCACCGGGTTAGGGCCATCACGCCGGCCTTGGCCGCCGCGTAGTGGGTCTGTCCGGCCTGGGCCCTCCAGCCGACCACCGAGGCATTGTTCACGATCACGCCGTGACCCTGGGTCTCCATGATCCGCAGGGCGGCCCGGGTGCACCGCATGGTGCCGGTCAGGGTGATGTCTAGGACCCGGTCCCACTCCTCGTCGTCCATGTCGACGAGACGAGTGTCGCCCCCTAGGCCGGCGTTGTTGACCAGCACGTCGAGGCGACCGTGCTCGGCCACCGCGGCATCCAGCAGGTTTTGGACCTGGGCCTCATCTCGGACGTCGCACAGGCAAGCCAACGGTCGGCTCCCGCCGAGGGCCTCTAGGGCGTCGGCGGCCTCGGCTAGGCGTCGCTCGTGGACATCGGAGACGACCACCGTGGCGCCCTCTTCGACGGCCCGAGTGGCGACGGCCGAGCCGATGCCGGCCCCAGCCGCTGCGGTGACTACGACGATCTTGCCGGCCAGTAAGCCGTGGCCATCCACGTAAGGGGGTGCGCCCATGGTCGAAGGGTAGGCCAGCCGCCTAGGACGCCGCGCCGGACTCCTCG
>JAZADL010000015.1:0-4642 GCA_036123635.1 Actinomycetota bacterium | reverse complement strand
CGCACGTGAGCGTCGTCGTGCATGTCGTTGTGTCGAACGGTGTCGTACAGGGCTTCGGTCACCTGGTCTCGGTCTAGGCCGGGATCCAGGTCGGCGGCCGCCAGGCCAGCAAAGAGGCGGTCCAGGTGGCGATTCAGGAAGGCGAAACGGTCATGGTGCAGGCGGAGGCCTTCCCAGATGCCGTCCCCGACCAGGAACCCGCTGTCAAAAACTGAGATCCGGGCCTCATCGCGGGGGAAGAACTCACCGTTTATGTACACCTCCACCGAGGCGTTGCGCTCGTCGACCAGAGCTTGGTGGGTGCTTCTTGACATGCCGGCGAGCGTACTGACGTTGGTCGCCTCACCCGGTTTCAGGTATCTTCCCGTCCGCCGACAGCCAATGACGACGACGGAGCGCGTGTGTCTGCCCATGCCGTATCGACGAAATCTGCGAGGGGACTCGTAGCCGTCGACCGATTCCTAACTTTCATCCGGGTCTTCCTGGTCACAATGATCGTGGTCGGGATACTGGCCTTCATCTGGCAACAGATCGACGCCGACAACGTTTTCGCCCGCTGGCGTAACCCGAACGCCCGAGGCCTCACTGGCGACCAGTTCAAGGGCCTCCTGATCTCCGGGCTCTCCCAGGGCTCGATGTACGGCCTTATCGCCCTCGGCTACTCGATGGTCTACGGCGTGCTGGGGTTCATCAACTTCGCCCACGGCGAGGTTTTCATGGTGGGGGCCATGACCGGTTTCATCGCCTCGGACAAGTTCCAGGCCAACGGGATGTGGGAACAGAACTTCCTGCTGTGCCTGGTACTCATTGTCCTGATGGCCATCTTCTTCTCCACGTTCACCGCAGTGGTGATGGAACGGGTGGCCTACCGGCCCCTCCGCAATTCGCCACGACTGATTCCGCTGATCACGTCGATCGGTGTGTCTTTCTTCATTCAGAACCTGGTGCTGGGGCTGTTCGGACCGTCCTCCAAGAGCTATCCGAGGCTTCCCGAGTGGTTGGCCAAGCAGCGTTCCATCCTGACCTTCGAGATCGCCGGTACCCGCCTCATGGTTCTGGTCGTAGCCGCAGTGTCGATGGCCGTCCTGTGGTACGTCGTAGAGCGGACCAAGACCGGTCGGGCCATGCGGGCTGTCGCCGAGGACAAAGAGATCGCCTCGCTGATGGGGATCGACGTCAACCGGACCATCGTCACCACGTTCGCCATAGGCGGCGCCATGGCCGGGGTGGGTGGGATCCTGTGGGGTCTCATGTTCCGGTCGGTTACCCACATGACCGGCTTCCTCCCCGGAGTGAAAGCGTTCACCTCCGCTGTGGTTGGCGGCATCGGCAACATGGGTGGTGCCATGGCCGGAGGCATCTCGTTGGGTTCAGCCGAGTCGATCGCCCCGATGCTCATCCTGGAACCCCTGGGTGTACCCGGGGTGTCGCAACTCAAAGACGCCGTGGCCTTTACCGTGCTGGTCCTCGTGCTCCTGTTCAAGCCTTCCGGTCTCTTCGGGGAACGGCTCTCGTCGGAGGACCGGGCATGAGTGTCATGGCCGCCCCCGTCCCATCGTCGATCCTGGATCAGGACTGGCGCAAGGTCCTGCGCTGGGGTCTGATCTGCGGTGGCGCCCTGATCGCCATGTGCCTGGTCGGCATGCCCGTAGAGATGGACCGCCGGGCGATCATCGAGCGCTACCTCAGCCTCGGCTACCTCACGGTCCTGTTCATCCCGGTGCTGGTCGGCTGGGTGGCCTCCACCCAGGTGGTGCTCGAAGGCGTCGAGGCCCGCAAACAGGGCCCCTTCGACCTGGTCACCGGCTTCGTGGTTGGGGCGATCGGCGGCGGATTCCTGGCGCTACTGATGGTGGCGTTGGACTCATGGAACCTGCGAGACCCGCTGGTCAACTGGAGTCCGAAACTGTTTCGCTTCCTGACCTACGAGAACGGCATGGGCTTTGGCGCGGTGGCGTGGATCGTCACCGGGGCTGTCCTCGGTTTGGTCGGGGCTTCGTTCCACATCATGCCCCGGACCGTCCGTCGGGTCACCAGCTTCGTGGTGTTCGGGCTGATTTCCCTGTCGATCCTGGAGTCCCTCATCGACGACCTGTCGGAGGGCTTCCGGCTCGAATGGCTGGACGAGTTCATGTTCGCGAAGAAAGGCGGCCTGACCGTCACCTCAACCATCGTGATCGGGGCGGTAATCGGCGTCCTGTCCCTGGTGACCGACGGCCGGATGAAGGCAGCCACCGAGCGCTACCGGAACATGGAAGGCGTCGAACGCCAAAAGACATCGATCGTGCTGTTCGTGGTGATCGCAGTGCTGTGCGGAGTCCTCCCGATGTTCCTCGGCAAGATCATGAACGAGCTGCTGGCCAACGTGGGACTCTTCCTGCTACTGGCCCTCGGCCTGAACATCGTTGTCGGCCTGGCCGGCCTGTTGGACCTCGGCTATGTGGCCTTCTTCGCCGTGGGCGGCTACACCACCGCTGTTTTGACCTCACCGAACAGCCCCTGGTTCGCCCCCGAACTGCACTTCGGGATCGCCCTGATATTCGTAGTGATCTTCGCCACCATTACCGGCCTGGTCATCGGAGCCCCAGTCATCCGAATGCGCGGCGACTACCTGGCCATCGTCACCCTGGGATTCGGTGAAATCATCCGCCTGCTGTTCATGTCGGACTGGCTAGGCCCGTACTTCGGAGGCGCCCAGGGCGTGACCAACATCCCGGGCGTCGACCTGGGGTTCGCCACGGTGAAGGGCACCGATCCCCGCTCGGTGTTCTACCTGGTGCTGTTCTTCTGCGCTATCGCCATCTACGTCTCGTGGCGCCTGCAGGCTTCCCGCCTGGGTCGGGCCTGGATGGCTATCCGGGAGGACGAGCAGGTCGCCGAGGCCATGGGTATCAACACGGTCAGTGCCAAACTGATGGCCTTCGTGGTGGGTGCCGTCCTGGCCTCGTTCAGTGGGGCTGTCCTGGCCGCCAAAGTCGGTTCGGTCTTCCCGACCTCGTTCATGATCCTGGTGTCCATCATCATCCTCGTGGTGGTGATCGTGGGCGGCATGGGCAACATCGCCGGCGTGATGGTCGGATCGTTCGTCCTCATCGGCGTGCTGGGTGGGCCCAAGCAGCCGGGCCTGCTCCAGGAGTTCCAAAACTTCAAACTGCTGATCTACGGCCTGCTGCTCGTCTTCATGATGCTGAAGCGTCCGGAAGGTCTGGTGCCCAGCGCTCGTCGTAGCCGCGAACTTCACCAGGAGGAGTTCCTGCAGGACGCCTGGCTGCAGGACGACAAACTCGACAGCGACGACGAGGTCTCCGTGGGTGACGGGGGAGGGGAGGAGCAATGAGCCTTCTCGAGATCCGCGACCTGAAGATCACCTTCGGTGGCCTGGATGCCCTGTCGGGCCTGAACTTCCACGTCGACGAGGGTGAGATCGTCAGCGTCATCGGCCCCAACGGCGCCGGCAAGACCACCTTCTTTAACGCCATCTCCGGCCTGGTGCCACCCACCGAGGGAGAGATCGATTTCGAAGGAGAGTCGATCGTCGGCCTCGACCCCAGCATCGTCACCTCGCTGGGGATCGCCCGAACATTCCAGAACGTGCGACTGTTCCCCAACATGACGATCCTCGAGAACGTCATGGTCGCTCAGCACTGCCGGACGAACCAGCTACTCGTCGGGGCGCTACTGCAGACCAAGGCCTTCAAGAAGGAAGAACGAGAGATCCGGGAACGAGCCGAAGAGGTACTCGGCTTCTTCGGCCACCGCCTCGTCGGCTACCGGATGGACCAGCCGGCCTTCGCCCTGTCGTATGCGAACCGGCGTCGCTTGGAGATCGCCCGGGCCATGGCCACCCAGCCTCGCATGCTTCTGCTCGACGAGCCGGTGGCCGGCATGAACCCCATCGAGACCGCCGAGCTGACCGAACTGATTGGTCGACTGCGCACCGAGTGGGGCTTCACCATCGTGGTCATCGAACACGACATGAAGGTGGTTCGGGACGTCTCCGATCGGGTTGTGGTGCTGGACCATGGTGTGCCCATCGCCCAGGGGTCTTACGACGAGGTGTCGACCGACCCGAACGTCATCGAGGCCTACCTGGGTCGGCCCGTGGAGGCCGCATCATGACCGGCCAGGACGGGGCCACGGCGCTTCTGGAGTTCCGGCAGGTCAACACCCACTACGGAGCCGTTCACATCCTCAAGGACGTGGACCTGGCCATCTACCCGGGTGAGCTGGTGTGCCTGCTGGGCGGCAACGCTTCAGGGAAATCAACCACGCTCAAGACGCTGCTTGGCATGGTCACGCCCACTTCAGGTGAGGTGGTGCTCGACGGTGAGGTCGTCAACGACAAGCCGACCAGTTATCGGGTCACCAACGGGGTCACGATGGTTCCGGAGAACCGTCGACTGTTCAAGCGCCTGTCGGTCGGGGAGAACCTCGAGTTGGGGGCCTACCTGCGGACCGACAAGGACGGCATCGCTGAGGACCTGGAGCGCATCTTCGACCTGTTCCCCCGGGTCAAGGAGCGCCTGTCGCAGAAGGCGGGAACCCTGTCGGGCGGCGAGCAGCAGATGGTGGCCATCGGTCGGGCTTTGATGTCACGGCCACGGGTCCTGCTCATGGACGAGCCGTCAATGGGCCTGGCCCC
>JAZADL010000014.1:0-4252 GCA_036123635.1 Actinomycetota bacterium | reverse complement strand
GGCTGCCCGCACCTCGACCCGTGCCGAACTCGAACCGGTTGTTCGTGACGTGGTCGAGCATGGCCGCCCGTTCGGCGATGCGGACCGGGTGTTCCTTGTTGGTCGGCAGGCTGGTGATGGCCGAGCCGATGTGGATGTAGTCGGTCTGGGCGGCCACCCAGCCCATGACTGGGGCGGGGGCCGACATGTGGCTGTACTCGGTCAGGCCGTGGTGCTCGCCGAACCAGATGTACTTCCAGTTGTGCTTGTCGGCCAAGATGGCGTACTCAGCCTCTCGCAGGAGTTCGGTGTGTTCGCTCTCGGAGTCGTGGGCGGCCGGCCCGGGGGTGTAGCCGTTACTGAAGATGCCGAACTCCATCGGGTGCTCCTGGGGTTGGGTCGGAACCGGTGGCCCGGTCGATAGTAATGCTATCCATTAGTATGGCTGAGTTGCCGTTCTGGGTCAAGACCGACGGGCCCGGTACGGTCGCCGGGTGGACCAGCCCCGGCCGTGGACCGAGCACACTGACGGAGCTCCGTTCGACCTCCCTGAGCCGGGCACGCTGGTCGGCGCCTGGGCGGCGACCCTCTCCGGTGATCCCGACCGACCTCTGCTCCACGGTCCATGGGGAGGTGGCGGGACACGGTGGGTCGGGCGGGGGGAGTTTCTGGAGCACACAGTCCTGCTCGCTGGCCGTCTGGTGGCCGCTGGCCTAGAAGCTGGGGACCGTGTGCTGGTCTCCGGGCCGTCGTCGGTGGATCTAGCCGCTGTCCACGTGGCTTGCTTGCGGGCTGGTCTGGTGGTCGTGCCCGTCAACGGTGGTTACCGGGAGGCGGAGCTTGCTCACCTGGTTAGGGACTGCGCCCCGCGGGCCGCCCTCGTTGACGACGACGGCTGGGCCGACCTACTAGCCGGCTTGGTCCCCGACCTCCTGGTGGCCGACACCAAGGTGGATCTACCCGACGGCAACCCCGGCGATCGCCTGGACTGCGTGGCTCCAGGCGATCCGGCCCTCCTCGGGTATACCTCAGGAACCACCGGGCGACCCAAAGGCGCCGTGCTCACCCAGGCCAACCTGCTGGCCGGGGCCTGGTCAGTGGTCGTGGCCTGGCGGTGGACTGGCGCCGACCGTCTGCTCCTCTGCCTACCTCTGTTCCACATGCACGGCCTGGGGGTGGGTCTCCACGGCACCCTGCTGGCTGGAGGCTCGGCCGTCTTGCAGGTTGGCTTCGCTCCCGATGCCGTATTCGACGGTCTGGCCGATCACCACTGCAGCATGTTCTTCGGCGTTCCGACCATGTATCACCGCCTGGCCGACCATCCTCGGGTGGCTGACCTCGGAGCGCTTCGGTTGTGTGTAGCCGGCTCGGCACCCCTGGCCGCCGACCTGCACCACCGCCTGGCCGTTAAGGGCGGGGTGGCCGTGCTGGAGCGATACGGCATGACCGAGACGGTGATGCTGGTGTCCAATCCATTCGATGGTGAGCGTCGTCCGGGTGCCGTGGGATTCCCCCTGCCAGGCGTGGAGGTGCATCTGGCCGAGGGAACCGGCGAGGTCCTGGTCCGGGGGCCGAACGTGTTCACCGGCTACTGGGAGCGGCCCGAAGCCACGGCCGAAGCTTTCGCAGAGGATGGAGACGGATCGTGGTTCCGGACCGGGGACCTCGCCGCGGTGGACAGTGACGGCTATCTGTCTCTTGTGGGCCGGGTGAAGGAGCTAATCATCAGCGGTGGCCTAAACGTTTACCCCCGGGAGGTCGACGACGTTCTGGCCGGCCACCCGGCGGTGGCCGAGGTGGCGGTGGCCGGGGTGCCGTCCTCCGAGTGGGGCGAGGAGGTAGTGGCCTGGGTGGTGCCGGTTGACGGACGGGAGTGCCCGACGGCGGCCGACCTCCGCTCCTACGCCGGAGACCATCTGGCCTCCTACAAGTTGCCCCGCCAGGTGGTGGCCGTGGATTCCTTACCCCGTAATGCCCTTGGCAAGGTGGTCCGGCACGAGCTACGGCTCCCGGGATCCTGAACAGCGGCAGCCCGGCTGGGGCCGACCGCCCACCCTGTGCGAGGCTCGATTTATGGCTGACCGACCGACCCGAGTGGACTTCCACTTCGACGTGATCTGTCCGTGGGCCTACCAGACCTCCTTGTGGATGCGCGACGTCCGGGACCGACAAGGTCTCGAGGTGGACTGGCGGTTTTTCAGCCTCGAGGAGATCAACCTTGTCGAAGGGAAGAAGCACCCGTGGGAGCGGGACTGGTCCTACGGGTGGTCGATGATGCGGGTCGGTGCCCTGCTCAAGCGGGAGGATCCGGCCTTGGGCGACGCCTGGTACCTGCGGGCCGGAACGGCCCTCCATGTGGAGGGCCGTAAGCCCCATCGGCCTGAAGTAGCCCAAGATCTACTGGCCGAGATGGGCCTTGCCCCGGGCCTTGTTGACGAGGCACTGGCCGACGAAACCACCCATGACGACGTCCGGTCCGACCACGAGCGGGTGGTGTCCCTCGGCGGCTGGGGTGTACCGACTCTGGTTTTCCCGGGCGCCGATGAGGACGAATCCCGTAAGTTGTTCGGTCCCGTGCTCATCGACCCCCCGACCGGCGAGGCTGCTGACCGGTTATGGGACCTCGTGGTGGGCTGGCTGGAGTTCCCGCACTTCTTCGAACTGCAGCGACCCAAGACCGAGGCCGACTTGACCGCGGTCGGCCGGGTGTTCCAGCCCTACCTCGAGGCCCGGGAGTGGGACACCGTGGCCAATCCGACCCCCTAGACGCCGGAGGCAACGGTGGAGATCGACCTGGACCGAGGACAGATCCTGGGAGGGCTGGAGGAGATCTGGTCCACCTGGTCGGGCTGGGCAGACGGCCTGTCTGGGGATGATTGGGTGACGCCGAGCCGCTGCCCGGGGTGGACCGTCCAGGACAACCTGGCTCACCTCATCGGTACCGAGCGCATGCTCCAGGGCTGCGAGGCGCCAGACGTCGATTATCCGACCGAGCACCTGAAGAACCCGGTTGCCGAAGGCAACGAGCGGTGGGTGGAGTCGATGCGTCCATTGTCGGGACCTGAGGTCCTAGCCGAGTTTCAGACTGTGTCGGCCGAACGCCTCGGACAACTGCACGCCATGTCTGACGAGGAGATCCTGAAGGTTGGCTGGTCGCCAGTGGGTGAGGTGCCGTATCTGCGCTTCATGCACGTCCGGATTTACGACTCGTGGCTGCATCTCGAGGATTGCCGGGCTCCGCTCGGCCACCCGCCTTGTGCAGGAGGACGACCGGCCGAGATGTCGGTGGCTGAGGTGACTACGGCTGCCGGCTTCGTTATCGGTAAGAAGGCCGGAGCGCCCGACGGGAGCAGGGTAGAGGTCACCCTGACTGGTCCGGTGACCGCCACCATCCGGGTAGCCGTTGACGGCCGGGCCCGGGTGGTTGAGGAATTGGACGGTGAGCCCACGGCGACACTTGCCCTGTCGTCCAACGACTGGCTGGCTCTGACCGGTGGCCGGGTGGATCCGGTGCCCCTCATCGAGGACGGACGGGTGGTCCTCGGTGGCGACCTCGTCCTAGCTCGCCAGATGGCCGAGCGCCTGGCCTTCACCATCTGACTCGGCGGTCGTAGCATCGGACCATGGCCTTCGGACACCGGCTGCTGACCGTCCCCGATCCCGCCGATGCCCTCCCAGGGCGGGACCAAGCCGTAGACGTGTCGGAGGCCCACTCTGTCAACGGCCGGTCGATGGTGCCCCCGTTCCCGGACGGCGTGGACACCGTGGTCCTTGGCATGGGCTGCTTCTGGGGCGCCGAGCGGAAGTTCTGGGAGACCCCCGGAGTGTGGACCACCGCCGTGGGCTACGCCGGGGGGTATACCCCGAACGCCACCTACCAGGAGGTGTGTTCCGGGATGACCGGCCACAACGAGGTGGTCCTAGTGGCTTATGACACCGGTGTGCTGTCGCAGGCCGATGTCCTGCGGGTTTTCTGGGAGAACCACGATCCCACCCAGGGCATGCGCCAGGGCAACGACGTGGGCACCCAGTACCGATCAGGGATCTATGTAGCCGATGATTCCCAACGAGACGTCGCCCAGTCCACCCGGGAGACCTACGCCGCCCAACTGACCGCCGCTGGCTTCGGCGAAATCACCACCGAGATCCTGGTCCGTTCCGAGTTCTTCTACGCCGAGGACTACCACCAGCAGTACCTAGCCAAAAACCCTTCGGGATACTGTGGCATGGGGGGGACCGGCGTGTCCTGTCCGGTTGGCGTCCCCAACTGAGC
>JAZADL010000013.1:0-14005 GCA_036123635.1 Actinomycetota bacterium | reverse complement strand
TCCACACCGTTCATCGACTCGTAGCAGTAGTTGGTGTACGACTCGAAAACGTTCTTGCCGAATGCCGGATCAGGCCAACCGGAGTACCAAGACAACGGGATGGCTCCCAGGCCGTCCGCAACCAGATCCTCGGCGATCGCTGCGGTGTGCGGCGAACCGGTTGACTGGCTGAGGAATACGACACCAGAGTCTTCATCCTTCATCGCCTCGTAGCGTTCGAGGTGGGTCGGCACGTCGTAGGCGTTGTCCATTACGACGAAGTCGACCTGCTTGCCGTCGATGCCGCCGTGGTCGTTGACCATGTTCCAGTACGAGGTCTGGGCATCGATGATCTGGATGACCAGCGGGGCGAAGATGCCGGTGAGGTCGGCAATAGCACCGATCCGGATGGTGTCATCTGTGACCCCATAGTCGTAGGCGGTAGGAACGACTACGACCTCGACGTCGTCGATTGCCTCGAGGAACGTGGTGTTGACGAAGGCGTCGTAGGAGTCCAGAGCCTTGGGGATCTCTCCCTGCTCGACGAAGAAGTCCATCTGCTGCTTCATCACGTCCTGGACGGTTCCACCCAGCCACGCATCAGACAACTGGGTCGCCCGGTCCGGGAACGAGAACATGTCCAGCAGAGCGTTCGAACCCTCCACCGTCATACCCGCCGCCTCAGCGATCGTGTCCTCAAGAGGCCCACGGTGACTCGCGTAGGCCGCGTTGGCCTCCTCGGTGACCTGTAGGAACGTCTCAACAACGTCTCCGTGGTCGACACCGAACTGGGTCGGGATCGAGATGATGTCGAACACCCGGATACCGATGGCCTCCTGCTCCGAACCGGTCATAACCAGGTTCCCGCCGGCGGCCAGCATCGTCAGCACACCGCCACCGAATGCACAAGCCATGGCCACGTCACCGCTTTCAAAAGCGGCGACTGCAGCAGCGCCACCATCAGACGGCACATGCTCAAAGCTGTCCAACGCCACACCCAGATGCCCCAACATCTTGAGGAGCTTGTAGTGCGTCACGTTGCCGACCGGGGCATAAACCTTCTGGCCGGCCAACGTCTCAGCCGCGTTGTCCGCCGTCACCCCGTAGTCGGGGTGGGCCACACAGTTGTCAGCATCCGCGTAACTCACCGCCACGCCGACGATCTCCAGCTCGGACCCCGATGTCACGAAGTTCGCGAACGGCGTCAGGCCCTGTGAATAGGCGATGTCAATGTCACCGGACTCCATGGCCAGCGCCATGTCGCCCCCGGAACCAAACGGCAACCAATTCACCGTCATGCCCAGGGCATCGTCATAGGTCTCTTCGACCTGGGCCACCTGGTTGGCCGTCGGCCACTCCAGGAAATAGGCCACGTTCAACTCCGACAAGGACTCCGCCGGAGCCTCTGTTGTTGGAGCAGCCGTCGTCGCCGGAGCAGCCGTCGTCGCCGGAGCAGCCGTCGTCGCCGGAGCAGCCGTCGTCGCCGGAGCGGACGTGGCAGCATCGTCGTCGTCGCTGCCACAACCAGCAGCAACCATCGTCAGCGTCAACGTCAACGCCAACACCCTTGTCAAACGCTTCATGTCAGGTTTCCCCCCCGACCGGACGCAGGAATCCCACCCCCGGCCATGTGAACAAATGAAGGCGAAGCATAGACACCTCAGGCGTATCTCTCCACCTGGTCGACACCTCAATGTCCACCGGGTTAGCCGTCAGTCATCAGCCATCGGCCAGATGGCAGGCCACCCCGTGCCCCGGAGCGATCTCGCGCCACACCGGTATTTCCTCGTGGCAACGATCCACGGCATCCGGGCAGCGGGTGTTGAACGGGCAGCCGGGAGGAGGGTTAGACGGGCTGGGTATGTCCCCCTCAAGGATGATCTTTACCCGGGTCCCCTCTACCACTGGATCTGGAACCGGAGCCGAACTCTGGAGGGCCCGGGTGTAGGGATGGCGGGGATCGCCGTACAGGTCGTCCACGTCGGCCAGTTCCATGATGTGACCGAGGTACATGACGGCGACTCGATCGGCAATATGGCGCACCATGCCCAGGTCGTGGGAGATGAAGAGATACGTGAGGCCCAGGAGGTCCTGCAGGTGTTCCATGAGGTTGACAACCTGGGCTTGGATGGACACGTCGAGTGCGGCGATGGGTTCGTCGCAGACGATGAAGTCAGGGTTCAGGGCGATTGCCCTAGCGATACCAATCCGTTGTCGCTGTCCGCCCGAGAATTCGTGTGGATAGCGGTTGGCGTGCGTCGGGTCGAGGCCGACTAGGCCCAGCAGTTCTTCCACTCGTTTCTGGCGCTCCCTAGACGACGACTTTCCGTGCTCTAGGAGGGGCTCGCCGACAATCGAACTGACGGTCATCCGGGGATTCAGCGAGGCGTGCGGGTCCTGGAACACCATCTGCATACGGGGCCGTGTGCGGCGTAGCGCGCCAGCGGCCAGGCCAACCAACTCGACACCGTCGAACACCACACTCCCCTCGGTTGCCTTCTCAAGTTGGAGCATGGTGCGGCCGATAGTGGACTTACCAGACCCGGACTCTCCAACCAGTCCGAGGGTCTCGCCACGGCGGATGTCGAACGACACACCGTCAACGGCCCTTACCGCTCCGACTTTGCGACGGAACATGCCCTTAGTCACCGGAAAGTGCTTCTTCAGCCCCCGGACGCTGACCAGCACCTCGTTCCCGTCTGGCCTAGACCGGGAGACACCGGCAACCGGCACTGTCGCCCCAGCATCAATGGTCATGGTTGGGTCCATCCCTGTCGCTATCTAGCCAACAGGCCAGCCGACGGGTCGCCGACACCTGGACCAGGGTCGGGTTCTCCTGTAGGCACCGGTCAAAGGCGTGGGGACACCGCGGGGCGAAAGAACAGCTTGTCGGCGACGTGCGTAGGTCGGGAGGCTGCCCGACGATGTTGATCAACCTCTGTCCCCGTGTGGCAGCCGACGGCAACGAAGCAAGGAGCCCCTGGGAGTACGGGTGGCGGGGCTCAGCGTAGAACTCGTCGACCGGGGCTTCCTCGACGATCTGGCCGCCGTACATGACCAGCACGCGATCCACGAGGCCAGCTACCACACCCAGATCGTGAGTAATCCAGATCACCGCCATGCCCAACTTCTCGCGCAGGTCCTTCACTAGTTCGAGGATCTGGGCTTGGATCGTGACGTCGAGGGCCGTAGTCGGCTCGTCGGCGACCAGGACCCGGGGGCGACAGGCCAGGGCAATGGCGATCATCACCCGCTGCCTCATCCCACCCGAGAGCTCATGGGGGAAGCTCTGTAGGCGCTGCTCCGGCGACGGGATCCCGACCAAATTCAGGAGATCCAGGGCTCGCTCCCGCAGCTCCGAGGCACGACCTGGTTGGTGGACCGTCAGGGACTCCATGATCTGGTAGCCAACTGTGAGAACCGGGTTCAGCGACGTCATCGGATCCTGGAAAATGAAACCGATCCTCCCGCCGCGGACCTTTCGCAGCTCGTCAAGACCCATGGAAAGGAGGTCAGCGTCCTCAAAGATCGCCTTACCGCTGACAATCTCCCCGGGAGGCATAGGAATCAGGCGGAGCAACGACATCATGGACACGCTCTTGCCCGACCCGCTCTCGCCAACGATGCCAATCACCTCGCCGTCGGCCAGGTCGAAAGACACGCCGTTGACGGCGTGGACGGTGCCGTCCTCCGTGTTGAACCGGGTCGTCAGGTCGGAGACCTGAAGGACCGGTTGCAGGCTGTTCACGGTCGGTTGGTCACTCTCCGAGTCGTTCCCAGACGTCTTGTTCAGCCATGTCGATGATTGTGTATGCCATCGACAACGCCCCGTCTCGGATGGCCTGCATCCCATGAGCTGACACGGTGTGGTCGGCGAATTCGGGCTGGTGGTTCACAGCGTCGCCCGACTGGATCCCGAGCATCGGGTGGATCGACGGAACTACCTGACTGACGTTGCCCATGTCGGATGAACCGCCGCTGCGACCGATTTCCGCCTCGGTGGGCATCGGTCGGCCCATGCTCTCCGAGTTGGCTGAGTACAGACCGGTCATCACCGGGTTGTTCCGCATGTTGTCGTAGGGATGGTCGGTACGTTCCCAGGCGAGACGGCAGCCGGTGGCTGTGGCCGCACCCTCGAAGCAGGCCTTTACCTTCGGGATCAGTTCGTCAAGCCTCTCGACGCTGGATGAGCGGATCAGCCACGTGGAGCTGGTATGGGCGGGTACCACGTTCACCGCGTCGCCACCGCGGGTGACCATGCAGTGCACCCGGTCACCCTCGACCATCGCCTGTCGAAGAGTGGCCACATTCACGTATGCCTGAACGAACGCATCCAAGGCGTTGATCCCCTCTTCGGGGGCGAAGGCGGCGTGCGACTCCTTGCCGAAGAACTCCGCTTCGAAGTGCTGGCAAGCCTGGAAAGATGGGTCAAGTTCGTCGAACGGGCCGGGGTGCACCATCATCGACGCGGCAGCGTCTTCAAAAGCACCGGCGTCGATCAACTCGACCTTGCCCCCGCCTCCTTCCTCGGCCGGGGTACCGAGCACTGTTACCCGGATTCCCAACTCCTCGGCCAAGCTGGCCATTGCCACCCCTGCTCCGGCGGCCGCCGTGGCGATGATGTTGTGGCCGCAGGCATGGCCGACCTCGGGTAGGGCGTCGTACTCGCAGCAGATGACCACTCGTGGCCCTCCGGTTCCGACCGTGGCCTCGAACGCTGTGTCCAGACCGTGGCAGGGGTAGGTGACCTCGAACCCCTGGCGGCCGAGGAAGGAACTCAGTCTCTCCGAGGCCTCGAACTCCTCGAATCCGAGTTCGGGGTTCTCGTACATCCATCGAGAGAGGTCCCGGAGTTCCTTTTCGACCTTCCCGAAAGCCTGCTCGGCTACCTGTTTGCTCACCATCGGTCGGACGGTAGCAGGGCCATCCACTGGCTCAGAGAGCCAGCCGGTACATGTTCGTGGTCCGCTTCTCGAATCCGAGGCGTCGGTAGAGCCGGTTAGCGGCTTCCCGGGAGGGACGCGACGTCAGGTCCACCGTGGTCGCTCCCTCGGCTCGAGCCCGGCCTATGGCCTCCCGGTTGAGAGCCTCGCCAACCCCCCGTCCCCGCGCCGCCTCGTCCACCACTACGTCCTCGATCCAGGCTCGCATGCCGGTGGGGATCCGGAATAAGGCCAGGGTCAAGCTCCCCACTACAACCCCCTGCTCGTCGAAGGCCAGAAGAAGGGTCGACGCCTCCGAGTCCACGATGGCCTCAAGGGTGGCGGTGTCGGGCGGCGGGTTGGACCGGGAGAGTTGGGGGACCAGCCGGGCCATGGCGGACGCTAGGGCGTCGTCTACCTCGGTCGCCTCGACGATCCGGATTGCGAACTCCGATCCTCGGTCACCCATCGCCGCGCAGCCTAGGGCCGGTACCGGACCTCTCCCGGCGCGCGTCGGCATGTCTCTGGTTAGCCTCCAAATCGATGGCCTCTGATCCCGCCCCACACCTCATCTGGAACGTCGACGAGGTGCCGACTGACCTGCGGTCCCCGGTCCTGGTCGCGGCCTTCGAGGGCTGGAACGACGCCGGGGAGGCCAGTTCCACGGCCGCCCGCTACGTCCGGGACCATTTCCAAGCCGAGCACGTGGCAACGATCGAAGCCGAAGACTTCTTTGATTTCACGGTGGCCCGACCCAACGTGCGCCTCGACGAGCACGACGTTCGCCAGATCGTCTGGCCGTCGACGGGCATCCACGTGGCCCGGATCCCCAGCGCCGAGCACGACCTGGTGTGTGCCATCGGCCACGAACCCCAACTGCGCTGGCGGAGCTTCGTGGACCACCTGGCCATTACCGCTGAGGCCATGGGCGCCACCATGGTGTGTACCCTCGGGGCCCTCCTGACCGACGTACCCCATACCCGGCCTACCCAGGTGTACGGCGGGACCGACGATCCAGTTCTGGCCGCCCGCCTGACCCTGTCGCCGTCGACCTATGAGGGCCCAACCGGCATCGTGGGCGTCCTGTCGGCCGGGCTCCGCGAGCGGGGGGTCACCACGGCCTCGTTCTGGGCCAGCGTCCCGTCCTACGTCTCCAACGCCCCGTCGCCTAAGGCCGCCCTGGCCCTCGTGGACCGGCTCTGCCATGTACTGGCCGTGAACGTCCCCCGGACTGACCTGGAGATCGCCGCCGCCGCCTACGAACGCCAGGTCAGCGACCTGGTAGCCGAGGATGACGACACCGTTGAGTACGTGGAACAACTAGAAGCTGACTTCGACGAGGAGACGACCGACAACCCGGATCAGCTGGTGGCCGAGGTTGAAGACTTCCTCCGCAACCAGCCCGGTACCTGAGGGTCGGCTGGCCTCAGGCCTCGCTGCCCCGCCAGGCTGGGTTCCGCGGAACGTCGAAGCGCACCTCTAGTGGCTCGCCCCGGATTGCCATAAAGGCGTCGTCGGCCCACTGGTCGGGCAGAACTGTGTCGTCAGGCAGGTCGCCCTCGGCGAAAAAGCCCACATCGGAGCACTCCAGCGGATGGGCCCTCAGCCGACCACCGGTCATCTGGCAGTGGAAGACCAGTGAGTAAAGCGGGATACCCGTAAAACCGAGTCTCATCCCGTCCAAAATGGCGATGGGCCGCACTACCTCGCACTCGATGCCCGTCTCCTCCCGAACCTCCTTGACCACTACCTCGGCCGCCGAGTAGCCGATGTCAGCCCAACCCGTCGGGTAGAGCCAGAGTCCGGAGTCGGCCCGCTGTACAAGCAGTAGTTCGCCGTCGTCGTTGCCGACTACCGCTCCGACGGTCACCTTGGGGGTGATGTATCCCGAAACCCCGCGGCCCACAGTGTCCATCCACTCGTCGACCAGAGTCGCCGCCGTCACCTCCCGTCCGGCCAGAGCGTCGGCCCCGGCCCGAATGTCAGCCGCCACGTGGAGGATCTCCTCGTAGCGTTCCCGCTCGTAGAGCGACTCAGTGAAACCGAGGCCGGTCCGGGCCGAACCGGCTAGAGCCTCGGCCCACCGCAACAGGTCCCGTCGGGTCGGGGGACCACCGGCTGGTTCGGTCACGGCTGCACCGTAGGCGCTCCGATCCGCTCCCAGACCGGTCCGGTCAGAAGTCGGCAGCCACCCAGCGCAACACCGAGAGTTCAATCTCGGCTAGGTGGTCTGCATCGGTGATCTTAAACCCCAACGAGTCCCGGACGTAAAAGGCGTCGACAACGTCGGAGCCCAGTGTCTGGACCCGGGCCCGGACGATGTCGAGGTCCAGTTCAGCAAAGGCCCGGGTGATCCGATACAGCACACCCACGCCGTCTGGACAGGTGACTTCTAGGACAGTGGCAGTGGCCGAGGTTTCGTTGTCCACGGTGACCCGGGGCCGGGCCGGGCGTGCGGTCATACGAATCGGCTGGTAGGTCCGGGACCGGTCCCCTAACCGGGCAGCCAGGGCCAGGCGGCCGGATAAGGCACGTCCGATCTGGTCCTCGATCCGCGCCCAGTCCGGTGTGCCGCCCAGAACCTGGCCCACGCGGAACACCGACAGGGCCCGCCCGTTCTCCGAATGGGCAGCGGCATCCTGGACGTCGGCGCCGTTCAGTGACAGCACTCCCGCCACCTTGGAAAACGTGCCCGGCCGGTCGTCAGCCACCACGGTGAGCGTCGAGCCCTCGCCTCGGACCACGAATCCCCCCTCGTCCAGTAATACCCGTTGCCCTGCATCGGGGAAAGAGTCGCCTAATACCTCGCCCACGTCGCCGCCGCTTAGGACATGCCGGGTCCGAGCCACCAGCTCGTGTACGAGGTCGCCCTTCCAGGAGCTCCAGGCTGACGGGCCGGTGGCGATGGAGTCTGCCTCGGTCAGGGCACCCAGCAGTTCCAACAGACGGATGCTGCCCAACGCATCGGCCACCGATCGGATGGTGCCGTCGTCGTCGAGGTCCCGGCGGGTGGCCACGTCGGGGAGCAGCAGGTGGTGTTCGATCATGGCCACCAGGAGGTCGGTATCAGCCCCGCTGAAGCCCATGCGAGAGCCGATAGTCCTCATCAGGTCCACGCCGACCTCGGTGTGATCCCCCGGATAACCCTTGCCAATGTCGTGGAGTAAGGCCCCGACCAGTAGGAGATCAGGTCGGTCTACCCGGTCCACCAGACGGGAGGCTTCGGCCACTGCCTCCATGAGGTGCCGGTCCACGGTGAACCGGTGATAGGCGTTGCGCTGGGGTCGGGACCGACACGGCTCCCACTCGGGCACCAGCAGCACGAACAGGCCTACGTGGTCCAGGTCCTCGATGACGGGTACGGCAGCTGGCCCGCACGCCAAGAGTTCCACAAAAAGGTCTCGAGCCTCGGCCGGCCACGGTGTGGACAGGGGCCTGCCGTAGTCGGCTAGGCGTTCCAGGGAACCGCGCTGAAGATAAGCGTCGTGACGGGCAGCCACCACGGCACACCGCAGTACCAGCAGAGGGTCGGCCAGGTCCGCCTCCTGGGTGAGCTCCAGACGGCCGTCGTCCAGGACCAGAGCGGGCGCTACCTCTCGACGACGGGAGCCCGTCAGGGCCCTCAAGGGACCACGCCGACGTGCCGCCCGACGGGTCCGGCGAGCCGCCCCCTCCCCCGTCCACGCGATGGTCCTTCCGGCGGAGGAGACCTCGGCCATTAGCACGTCGGCGTCGGCCAGGCCGAGAGCGTCGGCTACGTCATCCTGGAGTTCCAGCAACAACTGGTCGGACCGCTGCCCGGTCAGGCGATGGAGCTCCACTCGAACAGCCAGCAGGACCTCCGAGGCAGCGGCCAGGCCGGCTGACTCAGCTTCGCGGAGGATGGGCACCGTGGCTTGCTCTACCCAGAGAAGGTTGTGAACGTCGCGCAGCCCACCCCGGGCCTCCTTCAAGTCAGGCTCCAACAGGAAGGCCACCTCACCGAACCGAGCATGACGTTCGGCCACCGAAGCCTTCATCCGGTCCAGGTGGTGCTTGGACCGGCTAGTCCACTGCTCCAGAGCGGCGACAGCCAGCACATCGGCAAGCTCACCATCGCCGGCCACTGGACGGGCGGCCAGGAGGCTGGTCGCTGTCTCCAAGCTGTCGGTAGCCACCTCCAGTAGTTGGGCCACCGTCCCGACTTGGTGGCCCAACTTTAGGCCAGCGTCCCAAAGCGGGTACCAGATCCGCTGGGCGGCCTCCCCAACGTCCGCATCGGGCCGGTGCACCAGGACCACGTCCACGTCACTGCCCGGGCACTGCTCCCGTCGGCCGTAACCTCCTACGGCCACTAGGGCAGTTCCCTCTGGAGGCTCGGCTGCTGCGAAGACACCGGCCAGGAAACCGTCGATCCGCTCGGTCAGGGCCTCGCAGAACTCCGGGCCCTGTAGATGACGGTCAGCCAGCAGGTCGGAGACGTCGAATTGGCCCACCGGCGCGACGGTAGTAGGGCCGCTCAGTTAGCGAAGTCTGGGAACCGCCGGAAGAACACCGACCGGGCCAGCACTTCGTCACATCCAGCAGTCGAGGCGGCAGCCATCAGCTCCTCTTCCACGTGGGCGGCGAAGCCCACAGTGCGCGCTCCGATATCACCCAGTACGTCGAGCACACCGGGTCGGGATAGGTCCACCACCACGAGGTCGACCTCTAGGCCCACCAGCTCGGCCGGATCTGCCACCAGGACCACTTCGGCCTTGGTCGACCGGAGCCGAGACCGGTCCATGAGGTCCGGAACGTGGGCGGCAACCCTCATCGCTGGGCCTTAGCGGCGCTACGGCAGCGGGGCATCATCCGGGAGCCCGCCCGGCTGGGCACCCGGTCACCCACCGTCTAGGGCCCGGTTCAGGTTCCCGGACCGCAGTCCCTCTAGGTCGAGGGTGACGTAGGCGTAGCCGGCGGCCTCCACAGCGGCCACCACCTCGGTTCGGCGCTCCACCACTTCGGCCAGTCGATCGGTCGGGACCTCTAGGCGGGCTGCGTCGTCGTAATGGCGGACGCGAAGATCCTCGAACCCCAGCCGGCGCAAGGCAGCCTCGGCGCGTTCCACGGCCGTTAGGACATCGACCGTGACCTCGGAGCCGTAGGGGACCCTCGAGGCCAGGCAGGCGGCGGCCGGCTTGTCGGCTGTGCGTAGACCAAGGCGACGGGAGTGACGGCGGACATCGGCCTTGGTCATACCGGCCTCCACGAGGGGGAACCGGGCTCCTCGTTTCGACGCCACAGCTTGACCGGGGCGGTGATCACCGAGGTCATCGACGTTAACGCCCAGCACAACGATGGCCGACTCCAGGTCGGCAATGGGGTCCAGCGCGTCCATCAGAGCGTCCTTGCACCGTCCGCACCGGTCGGCATCGTTGACCCGGTAGGCGGCGTCAACCATTTCGTGGGTCTCGACCTCCGACCAGCGGAGACCCCACTCGTCGGCCAAGGAGGCCGCCTCGGCTCGCTCATCGCCGGCCAGCGACGGGGACACGGCGGTGACCACGTGAACCCGGTCGGAACCCAGGGTGTCGTGGGCCATCCGGGCCAAGAAGGCCGAGTCGGCGCCGCCGGAAAAAGCCACCACGACCCGGCCCAGATCGTGCAGGGTCCGCCGGAGGCCTTCCAACGACGGCTCGTCGACGACAACCGGTTCCACGATCAGGCACAACCCGCCCGGGTCAGGACGGTGTCCAGGTCATCAACCATGCCGGTGTAGAAGGTGCCAAACTCTCCGTAGTCAGCTGACGCCCGGTCGTAGCGCATGGTGTAGACGACGTCTTTGAGGTCGTCAGGGTGTTCGCCAAACAGCGTGACCCCCCACTCGTGGTCGTCCACCCCGGTCGATCCGGTAACGACCTGCAGGATGCGGCCGGCGAACCTCCGCCCCGATGCACCGTGCTCCATCATCAGTTCGTGGCGATCGTCGTACGGGAGGCGATACCAGTTGGCACCCACGTTGCGTCGCTTAGACATCGGGTAGAAGCACCACGCTGGCTTCCCTGCGGGAGGCAACTCTGGGTGGAGCCGGGCCTGCTTCATCTCGTCCGGCACGCCTTGGGCGTACTCGGAGACCTCGGTCAGCGACACGTAGCTGTCCACCACCTGTAGGCCGGCGGCCACCAGGGCGGTCTGAAGGTCTCGCAGGCGCCAGAGGTCGTCGCCCAGACCCATGAACGCTAGGTCGGCCTTGTGGCCCAGGATCGCTACCGAAACCACCTGGTCGCCAGCGGTGGTGGCGGCCTCGACGGCGGTGCGGATCGCCTCCCGGTCGACACCCGGGCCGGGGATCCGGCAGAACAGATGGAGGACGCCGAGGCCGACGGCGGGACTGACCGGTTCGCTCATCCGATGAAGTCTAGAGAGGGGTCTCGAACGGACCGTCAATCTCCCGTATAGAGGTTGAGACGATCGCCCCGGGCGAACCCGGCCAGCTGCAGGTTGGCCACGGTGGCTGTCTCCACAGCCAGGGCTGACGGGCCACTCACCGCCACCAGGCAGGCGAACCCAGCTGCCCATGCCTTCTGGGCCATCTCGAATGAGGCCCGGCCGCTGACCCACAGGCCTAGGTCCCCGGCTGGCAGGAGTCCGTCCATGTGGAGCCGCCCGACCACCTTGTCAACGGCGTTGTGGCGCCCGATGTCCTCCCGAAGCACCTGCGGCTTGCCCGACCGGTCGAAGGCCACCGCAGCGTGGACGGCCCCAGTGGTCGAGAAGAGGGCCTGGCCGTCAATCCGGTCGGCTAAGCCGGCGAGCACCCCGATTTCGAAGGGCTCCACTTCAAGGGGCCGGAGGCGTTCTCGGAGGTCATCGATGGCCACCGTCCCACAGATACCGCACGAGGACGAAGCAGGTCCCAGGCGCGGCGTGGGCGCCGGTGCACGACCACCGGTGTCAACGGTGACGTCGTTGTACTCAGCCTGAGCGGCCGGTCCCTCCCCGCAATACCGCACGGTTCGGATAGGGACATCGTGCAGGACACCCTCGGTAATGCAGAAACCGACGGCCAACTCGAAGTCGTCACCCGGGGTGCGCATGGTGGTAGCCACCAACTCACCGTCCAGGCGGATCGCTAGGGGCTCCTCCACGATGAGCTCGTCGGGAACTCGCCGCGAGCCGTCGGCGTCAACCCGGCGGGTAAAGACCCGTGACGTCCGACCTCGGCTCATCACCCGGATCTCTTCAAACTGGCCATGCCCACCAGTGAACACGCCCCAGCGGGAAAACAGGGCGGGCACCCTGGAGGGCACCCGCTCGACGTGGTCCGATTCCGGTTCGGGAATCGTGTCTGATTAACCCGCCTAGAAGTCCATATCCGGCATACCAGCACCCGCCGAACCCTCAGCCGGGGCATCAGCAACGACGGCCTCCGTGGTGAGGAATAGGGCGGCGATGGAGCCGGCGTTCTGAAGGGCCGACCGGGTCACCTTGGCGGCATCGATGATGCCGGCCGCGACCAGGTCCTCGTACTCACCAGTGGCGGCGTTGAGGCCGTTGGAACCGTCGAGGTTGCGCACCTTCTCGACGATGACACCGCCCTCCAGGCCGGCGTTCACGGCGATCTGGGTCAACGGGCTCTCCAGGGCCTTGGCCACGATCCGGGTACCGGTGGCCTCGTCGGGGGACAGGCCCTCAGCAGCTGCAGTCGCCGCATCCTGGGCCCGGAGCAGGGTCACGCCGCCGCCGGCGACAACGCCCTCCTCGATGGCCGCTTTGGTAGTACTCACCGCATCCTCAATGCGGTGTTTTTTCTCCTTGAGCTCAACCTCAGTGGCCGCTCCAACCTTCAGGACGGCAACGCCACCCGACAGTTTGGCCAAGCGCTCCTGGAGCTTCTCTCGGTCGTAGTCCGAGTCGGTGTTGTCAATTTCGCCCTTGATCTGGGCAATGCGGCCGGCGATATCGACCTCGTCACCCGCTCCCTCGACGATGGTGGTCTCATCCTTACTAACCACGATCTTGCGGGCCTGACCCAGCATGTCGAGAGTCACACCGTCAACCTTGAGACCGACCTCCTCGGACACCACCTGGCCACCGGTCAGGATGGCCATGTCCTGGAGCATGGCCTTGCGGCGGTCTCCGAAGCCCGGGGCCTTGACAGCCACCGAGGTGAAGGTGCCCCGGATCTTGTTGACGACGAGTGTGGCCAAGGCCTCGCCTTCAACGTCCTCGGAGATCACCACCAGTGGGCGGTTTGTCTGCATGACCTTCTCCAGAGCCGGTACTAGATCGCGAACTGCGCTGATCTTGGATCCAACGAAGAGCACGTAAGGCTCCTCAAGAACGGCCTCCATGCGGTCCGGGTCGGTCACGAAGTAGGGGGAGATGTAGCCCTTGTCGAAGCGCATGCCCTCGACGAGGTCCATCTCCATACCAAACGTCTGGCCTTCCTCGACGGTGATGACACCGTCCTTGCCTACCTTGTCGATGGCGTCGGAGATCATCTCGCCGATCTCAGGGTCAGCAGCTGAGATGGCGGCCACGTTGGCAATCTGAGCTTTGTCGCTGGACACGTCCAGAGAGGAGTCCCGGATCGAGTCGACGGCAGCAGCTACCGCGGCCTCGATACCTTTTTTAATCGACATGGGGTTGGCGCCAGCAGCCACGTTTCGCAGGCCCTCCCGGACCATCGACCAGGCCAAGACAGTCGCCGTGGTGGTGCCGTCTCCGGCCACATCGTCGGTTTTCTTGGCCACTTCCTTGACTAGTTCGGCTCCGATCCGCTCATACGGATCCTCGAGGTCGATCTCCTTGGCAATGGAGACGCCGTCGTTGGTGATAGTGGGGGCACCCCACTTCTTCTCCAGAACTACGTTTCGGCCCTTCGGGCCCAGTGTGACTCGTACGGCGTCAGCCAGCTGGTTCATGCCCTTTTCGAGCGACCGTCGAGCCGTCTCGTCGAACGTGATGATCTTCGCCATCAGCGGCAACCTCTCCGTGATCGGTGGTCCAGCGGTGCGGGAACGCGACCGCTGGCACTCTCTTCAAGCGAGTGCCAATCCAACCAGCAGACCGCTGGTTTTCCAACGTGGCCGGCCACGTTCTGCGATCGACGCCCGGAGCCGAAAACTCGCCCGGGTAAG
>JAZADL010000012.1:0-3742 GCA_036123635.1 Actinomycetota bacterium | reverse complement strand
GCACCACCCGGACGAACTACTACGTGAAGGAAAGCGTGGGGATCGCTGCCGGCCTGTTCGTAGCCGCCCTACACGACATGGGTCTGGCCACTCTGCCCCACACGCCGTCACCCATGGCCTTCCTCCGGACCCTGCTGGGGCGCCCCGCCAACGAGCGGCCCTTCGTAATGTTTCCGGTCGGCCACGCCCTGGACGGTGCCCGGGTCCCGGACCTCCGACGTAAGCCACTGGCTGAGATCTTCGTGGAGGTCACCGATGACCCGGTTGTCTGAATTGTGCCCGGATAGTTGAGCTAGCCGACGGGGCAAAAGTCCGGTGAGCAGTCTCGGAATCCCCGAACGCAGAGTGATCCACCACGAAGGTCTGAGATGCGTCGGTCCTGGTGCCGCGCGACGATGTACCCATGGAATCTGAACCGGAAATCCGGGCCACCGGCGGTTGCGACTGCGGCGGCGTGCGCTATCGAATCACCGGTGAGCTCCGGCCCGTTGTCCACTGCCACTGCACGCCGTGTCGGCGGATCACCGGCCACCACATGGCAGCCACCGCGGCTGGCGTCGACGACGTGCACCTGTTGGCCGACGCGACACTGGCCTGGTACCAGCGAACGCCGACCACCCGTTACGGGTTCTGCAGCACCTGCGGGGCGACGCTCTTCTGGTCGGCTGCTGACAAGGTGAACACGCTGTCGATTGCCGCCGGGACCCTGGACCAGCCCACCGGGCTCCGGACCGTCCTTGCCATGTACGCCGACGAAGCGGCTGACTACCACCGCCTGGACGACACGCTGGAGACCCACGGAGGCGAACGACTGCTCGAATAACCGAGGTGGTCCGGTCCACGGACATTCCGGCGAGCGTGGACCGCCTGCGGTTGGCGAGGGGTACCCGGTGGGCCGAAGTGCCGCACCTATGCTCCGGCCATGCGTCGCCTTCTTGTTTCGACCCTGTTCCTGGCCGTCGTTGCTACCGCCTGTGGCGGGTCCAGCGACGAACCGATCGTGGTCCAGACCACCACCACCGGGATGTTCACCACCACGACGACCACCACGCCAGTGGACGACACGGGTACCACCACTTCCACCACGTACGGCACGGCCACCACCACGTACGGCACGGCCACCACCACCACGTACGGCACGGCCACCACCACCACGTACGGCACGGCCACCACTACGACTGAGCCGTCGGCCGCCACTACGACTGAGCCGTCGACTGACGGGCCAGAGTCGGTGACTGTCGAGAAGGGCGACTCACTGTCCAAGATCGCCAAGCGGTATGGCACCACTGTTGATGCTCTGGTGCGGATCAACGAACTCTGTGACGCCAACCAGATCTTCGTAGGCCAGGTGATCCTTCTAGAAGACCCGAATTTCGACGCTTCTGCCGAGGAGACGGCGACATCGACAGTCATCGTCACCGTGGAGGTCGGAGATTCTCTGACCAAGATCGCCAAACGCCATGACACCAGCGTCGAGGCGATCATGGAACTCAACGACATCGACGACCCGAACCTTTTGTTCGTGGGACAAGAGTTGGTCATCGACGGCGAGGTGCCGACCGCCGAGGAAGCCGAGGAGAACCCGAACTGCTGACCCCAAGTCAGCAGGGACCAGCAGGCCCCAGATGACCGAGGCCCGGTGGAGCGGGCCGGGTCTACGCTCCGCCCCGTGACCCTGCGGCTGGACGAACGCGACGAGGCACGGCTGGCCGGCGACGAGGGTCCGGCGGTTCGAACAGCCATCAGGGTGGTGACCCGGTTGGCCACCGCCATGGGTGCCGATCGGCTGCTAGACGTCACCGGCGCCCACATCGACTCCTGCCTCTACCACGGCCAGGCGGTGCTCGATTTCGCCGACCATCTGGCCGACGCCGGGGCCCACGTCGCCGTACCGACCACCCTGAACGTCTCGTCGTTGGATCTACTTCACCCCGAGCTGGACCGCGGTGACCCCGTCGAGAGCCGGCAGTCCCGTCGGCTCATGGAGCGCTTCGAAGAGATGGGTTGTCGGCCCACGTGGACCTGTGCCCCCTACCAGTTGGAGACCCGCCCGTCGTTCGGCGAGCAGGTGGCCTGGGCGGAGTCCAACGCCATCGTCTTTGCCAACTCGGTTCTCGGGGCCCGCACTCACCGATACGGCGACTTTGCCGACATCTGCTGCGCCATCACCGGTCGGGCACCGGCCGCCGGCCTCCATCTGGATGAGAACCGTCGGGCCACCGTGGTGGTCCGCCTCGAGGGTGTCTCACCGGAGTTGATCGATCGCGACGTCCTCTACCCGGTTCTGGGCGGGCTCATCGGTCGCCTCGTCGGTCGAGGGGTTCCGGTGGTTGACGGCCTACCTCCAGGAGTGTCCGAAGACCGGCTCAAGGCTCTGGGTGCTGCGTCGGCAGCCACGGGGACCGTCGGAATGTTCCACATGGTGGGCAGCACCCCGGAGGCGTCGACCCTGGAAGATGCACTCCACGGACAGGAACCGGACGAGGAGGTGACGGTGACGGCCGCTGACCTGCGGGCGGCCCGAGACCGCCTCAGCACGACCACCGACGACCGCCTCCGAACAGTCAGCCTGGGCACCCCGCACTACTCAATCACCGAGATCGGACGACTGGTGGAGTTACTCGGCGATGGCCGGGTAGCCGACGGGGTGGCCTTCTACGTGTCCACCGGTCGCGACATCTACCACGAGGTGGAGCTCCGGGGGTGGGCCAGCCGCCTGGCCGACGCCGGGGTGACCGTGGTGACCGATACGTGCACCTACTTCACTCCGATCATCGAAGACCTGGGCGGGACGGCCATGACCGACTCGGCCAAGTGGGCCTACTACGCGCCGGGCAATCTCGGCGTCGAGGTGGTGTTTGGCAGCACCGAGGATTGTGTGGCGTCAGCTATGACCGGTCGGGTGGTTCGCGACGAGGAGATCTGGGCTGATGCCTGACCAGCCCCAGGTGCTGGTCGCCGGGACGGCCGCCGGCGAGGTTCTCCACCTCGAAGAGCCGCTGAGTTTCTGGGGTGGCCTGGACTCCACCGACGGACGCATCATCGACCGACGCCACCCACAGGCCGATCGGGTAGTTGCCGGGCGGGTGCTGGCCATGCCACATGGCCGCGGCTCCAGTACGGCCAGCAGCGTCCTGTGCGAGGCGGTCCGGGCCGGAACGGCTCCGGCCGCCATCCTGATGGCCGAACCCGACGAACTCGTGGCTCTGGGAGCCATCGTGGCCGAGGAGGTCTACGGGGTAGTCGTCCCGGTGGTCGTCGTGGGCCACGAGGCATACCAGAGCCTGGTCGACGGCGAGCAGGTGACCGTCGGACCCGACGGCACCGTAGACCGAGCCTGAACTGGACTCCGCTCAGTCCTCGGGTAGCCAGCCCTCAGGTTCCACACCCAGGCCGTCGGCGATCCGGTTGGCGTAGGCGTAATAGGCGGTCACCTCGACGATGTCCAGAACATCCCGGTCGCTGAAGCCAGCGGCCCTCAGGTCCTCCACATCAGACGCCGTCATCTCCCCCGGAGTCCGCGTCAACTTCACCGCGTAGGCCAGCATGGCCTGCCGGGCCGGCGACAGGGGAGCGGTCGTCCAGTCGTCCTCGACGGCGGCCAGCAGCCCGTCATCTCGGAGGAGCCGGCGCAGACCGCGCCGGTGGTGGACCGTTCAGTAGTGGCAGTGGTTCTCGAGGCTGACCACCAGGGCGATCATCTCGCGGTCCACCTTGCGAAGCGAGCCGGTACCAGCCATGG
>JAZADL010000011.1:0-7269 GCA_036123635.1 Actinomycetota bacterium | reverse complement strand
GAGCAGGTCCGTGCTGGCCAGGCCCCATTCACCACCAGCCAGAAGGAGCAGCCCGATGGGCCCCAGGTCGTAGCCATGGAGGCGGAAGTGCTCCTCGAAGGTCGACCGAAGGTGAGTCAAGATCTCACTGATGTGATCGGCTAACCCCTGATCATCCAGCGATCCCAGGTCGACGTCCTGGAGGGCCAGGTTCCGGGCCACGAGACGCGGTCGGATCGAGGAGCGCCACTGCTCGATGACCGCCGGAGCGGGTGAAGTCTCGAGGGTCCGTCGGGCGGCTCGGGTACGACGCCGGAACTCCGGGTGCAGGCGGGAGACAATTTTCAGGAGCACGGTAGGGGGAGCCTTAACCGAGGGCCGGTCGGGCAGGACGAGAGGCCGCAGCCGCGTGTACATGAAGCCCTCGACGAAGGCCACCGACAGCGTCTCGGCCGGTATGCCCAGTACCGGCCACTGCTCGCGGTAAGCAGCCTCCACCGACGCGGGCAGCAACCACAGCATGATCGGGGTGGTGCCGCCCGTGAAGTGGGAGCGGTCTAACTGCCACCGCCCGGGTCCGGGTGGTTGGAACTCCGCAGCCATATCCAACTTCCTCCTGCAGTCGACAACCTAGGCGTCAAAGACTGGGTTTGTCCTGCCGATGACCGGGCCCCACAGTGGTCGTACCATCTGCGGCCTATGCGATCACGCCCAACGACCGTCCTCCGGATAGTCCTCGTCGGCCTCCTACTCGTTCTGGCGGCTATCGCCTGCGGCGGCGAAGACGAGGTCATCGATCCGGGCACCACCACGGTGGTCGACCTATTCGGCGACACCTCCACCACGACGACCATCGGAAAGCTCGTAGTTCCCGGCTGGACGCCCACCAGCCTTCCTAACCTTGTGGCAGCTGCCGACGAGTGCGTCGACCTGGCAGAGATCGGTGCCGACCCGCTACCTGAGGAAGGCCCGCGAACGGTCACCGTGGAGTCGGGCGACTCCCTCGGCAAGATCGCCAAACGATACGACCGCACGGTCGAGCAGTTCATGCGGGCTAATGGAATCACCGACCCGAACCGCCTGCAGGTTGGCCAGATCCTGGTCGTTCCTCGCAAGCGCACCGAGGAGGTCGAGACCGTCGACGGTCCAGCCATCGTCGTGGAGCCCGTCTACTGCTCCATCGACACCGGTGTGGCCGCCTTCGGACCCGACGGCCAGCAGGTCGGTGGACCAGGGATTATCGAGGTCTACGCCGACTGGAAGCGGGTCGAGGGACCCCGGGCCGCCCCGCGGGTCAACGGCCGCCTCAGAGGCCTCATCGTCTCCTCGGTCGAGGCGTTCCTCGACGAGGTCGTTCCCCTGGTCGAGCGCTACGGCTATTCGTGCCGGGACGCAACCAACAACCGGTGCACCTGGCTCCAACACCGATCCGAGGTCCTACTGGCCACCGACAGTCATTTCAGCGTCCGCGACACCGTCCGACGTCTGCTGCCCGGAGCAGTGGCCGCCGAGTCCGAGGTCCTTGCCGAAACCTTCGACCTGTCTACTGGCCTCCCGGTGCTTCTCGACGAACTCTTCAATCCGGAGACCGACTGGGTTCCCGCACTGTCAGCGGCGGCCATCGAGCGCCTGGCAAACCAACCGTGGACCGACGAACGGCGGGTGGTCGGTGCTGGCCCCGATGCCGTCAACTTCGAGCGGTTCAACCTGACCCACGGTGGCCTCGTGCTGTCGTTCACCCCGGGCTCCATCGGCGGCTCAGGCAGCCACACCGTCTCTATCACCATCCCGTACCGGGCCCTAGAAGGCTTCTGGCTCCCCGACGGCCCGGTATCCCTCCTGGAGTGACGACGGGTCAGCCCAACGGCAGTCCCCCTACCCACCCCTCCTAGGCTCTGGCCATGGACCTGTTCGACGCCATGCGCACCACCTTCGCCTGTCGTGAGTTCACCGACGAGCCGGTTACCGACGAACAGTTGCACCGGATTCTCGACGCGGCCCGGTTCGCCCCGTCGGGCGGTAACCGACAGGGCGTTCACGTAGTGGTCGTCCGCGACCGAGATCTCCGACAACGGCTGGGCGAATTGGCCGGACCCCCGTTACGCCTCTACGCCGCCCAGGCGGCAGCGGGGGAGGTTCCGTTCAACTCGGTCGTTCCGTCCAACGTGGATTCCGATGAGGCGATGGCCACCTCGACCGACCAGTTCTCCCTGTTCGACCATATGGGCGACGTGCCAGTCCTACTCGTGGTCACCGTTGATCTGGCCACCGTGGCCTCCATGGACAAAGACATGGACCGAGTCGGCCTGGTTACCGGTGCCTCGGTGTACCCGCTGGTCTGGAACATCCTGCTGGCCGCCCGGGCTGAAGGTCTGGGTGGAGTGCTGACCACGGCAGTGGCCCCGGCCGAGAGTGAGGTCCGGAATCTGCTCGGCTTCCCGGAGACCCATGCGGTGGCCGCCATGATCCCCCTTGGGGTTCCCGTCCGACAGCTGACCCGGCTGAACCGGCGCCCGGTGGAAGACTTCGCCACTATCGACCGGTTTGACGGCCCTCCCCTGGCCGGAACCGTCGACGCCTCGGGCTGACCACCGTCCCATGGACCTCGGGGTCACCCTCCATCTGACTGACCGGTCGATCGACGTCCGGGACCTGGCTGTAGAGGCCGAGGCCCGAGGTTTCTCCTCGCTGTGGGTGCCCGAGCACACCCACATCCCGACCAGCCAGAACACCCCGGCGCCCTCGGTGGTCGAGGCTCCTGAGGTCTACCCGCGTTCGCCGGACCCCTGGGTGTCGCTGGCCGCGGCGGCCTCCGTGACCGACCGAATCCGGCTGGGCTCCGGCGTTTCCCTGGTGGCCCAACACGACCCGCTGATCCTGGCCAAGGTGGTGGCCAGCGTGGACGCCCTCTCGGCGGGCCGAGTGTCGATGGGGGTGGGCTACGGCTGGAACCGGGAAGAGATGGCCCACCACGGCGTCGACTACGCCACCCGGCGGGCCCGGGTCCGTGAGCACGTCCTGGCCATGCAGGCCCTGTGGGCCCACGACGAGGCGGAGTTCCACGGCGAATTCGTGGACTTCTCATCCAGCTGGTCGTGGCCCAAACCGGTCCAGAGGCCGGGCCCGGCAGTGCTGGTTGGCGGAGCAGCAGGGCCCCGGCTGTTCGACCACGTGGCCGAATTCGCCGACGGGTGGATGCCCATCGGAGGGGCCGGAATCCGGGCTGCCCTCGTCAACCTCGAAGATGCCTGCCACCGCCACGGGCGTGACCCTGCGGGCGTGGCCGTTGTCCCCTTCGGCACGATTGCCGACGAGGGGAAGTTGGACTACTACGCCGGGTTGGGAATCGACGAGGTGGTGCTGCGCTTGCCGTCGGCTGGTCGCGACGTCGTGATGACCGCTCTCGACGGGCTGACACGCTTCCTCACGTGACCGGGCCCACGGCTACTGTCGGCGGGCGCCCCTGAGGATTTGGGCGCCGCTCACCGGAAAGGCAGGCAATGGCATTCGACCTCATCATTCGCGGTGGGACGGTGGTGGACGGCACGGGCGCCCCACCGGTCACCGCGGACGTCGCCGTCGACGGCGACCGCATTGCCGAGGTGGGTCGGGTGGAAGGCCGAGCCCGCCGTGAGATCGATGCTGACGGGCTGGTAGTAGCCCCAGGATTCGTGGACATTCACACCCACCTGGATGCCCAGTTGGCTTGGGACCCGCTGGGCACCTCGGCTTCGTGGCATGGGGTTACCTCGGTCGTGCTCGGTAACTGCGGGGTGACGTTCGCCCCCGTGGTTCCCGGCAGCCAGCAGGTGCTGGCCGAGATGATGGAGTCTGTCGAGGACATCCCAGCCTCAAGCATCCTGGACGGGCTGTCCTGGAACTGGGAGACGTACGGCGATTACCTCGATGAGCTGGACCGCCTTCCCAAGGGGCTGAACGTGGGAGGGATGGTCGGCCACTGTGCGGTTCGGCTAGCGGCCATGGGGGAGCGAGCCATGGACGAGACTCCGGCGGCCGCCGAGGACATCGCGACCATGGCCACCATGGTTGACCAGGCGCTGGCTTCCGGCGCTCTAGGGTTTTCCACTTCGCGGACCCTGCTACACAAGGTGCCCGACGGACGATACGTCCCGGGCACCAAGGCCTCGGCCGACGAACTGATGGCCTTTGCCGACGTACTCCGTAACCGAGGTGGGATCTTTGAGGTAGCTCCCGCTTACGTGGACATCGGCAACGGGTCGGAAGACCCGGTACAGGACGAGGTCGGGTTGTATGCCGACATCAGCCGGGCGGCAAACTGCGACGTCTCGATGGCCCTGACCCAGGTCGATGCCGCCCCAGACCTCCACCGGAATGTCCTGGCCGCCGTGGACCGCGAGAACGCCGCTGGAGCCCGCCTCCGACCCCAGACCACGTCGCGCCAGATTGCCATCCTGTTCGGGTTGGCTGGCCGAACCCCATTTGACCGGGGGGGCTCCTGGCAGAACCTGGCCGACCTACCCCTAGATGGGCGAGTGGCCCGCCTGCGCGACCCGGCCTCCCGGGCCGCCCTCCTAGCCGATGCCGAGCGGTCGGTGTCCGACGGCCGGATCGACTGGACCCGCATCTACCCGCTGGGCGACCGGCCGGTCCGCCACGTCTTTACCCCCGAGGACAGCGTCGCGGCCATCGCCGCTCAACGCCGAGTATCGGTGGCCGAGGCGATGCTGGACCTCCTAGCCGAGATGGACGGACGGCGGATCCTCACATGGCCAATCCTGAACCAGGACCTCGACGAGGTGATGGACATGCTTTCTCGCCCCCACGTGACCCTCGGTTTGGCCGATGCCGGTGCCCACGCCACCCTCATCATGGATGCCAGCCAACCCACCTTCTTCCTCACCCACTGGGTGCGCGACGAGGGACGGTTTACCCTCGAGGATGCCGTCCGACGTCTCACCTCCGAACCGGCCGACCTGTTCGGCGTCTCCGATCGGGGCCGGCTCGTCCCCGGAGCTTTTGCTGACGTCAACGTGATCGACCTCGAAGGCCTGGCGCTCGGCTACCCAGAGATGGCCCACGATTTCCCAGGTGGGGCTCCCCGTTGGATCCAGGGCGCCGACGGCTACCGACAGACGTTGGTCAACGGCGAGGTCTTCCTGGAGAGCGGCCAGCACACCGGCGCCCTAGCCGGTCGGACGGTCCGCCTCTGAGGTGGCCGCCGAAGGCCTGGTCGACTTCGGCCTCGGGCCCTACGTACACGGGGTACCCAGTCGACGGTTTCCCGTCTACACCCGCGGCAACGCCGGTGAGGTCTATCCGCAGCCCGTCTTCCCGCTGACCGCGTCCATGGTCCGCGGGCTGGCCGCAGATCCGGCTCGGGATTTCTTCCGATCGACCGGCATGGTCACCGCTGCGGAATGCGATGAGGACGCCGACGTCTTCATGGGGGTATTTGGTGGCTACACCTACCTGAACCTCTCGGTCACCCGGGTAGTGGCCATCCGGACACCGGGCATGTCACTGGCAGAAGCCGACGCGCCATTCCTCGGATCGGAGGGTCGGGCACCAGTCCATTGTCCTGACCGACGCGACCGGAACATTGCGGCCACTCTGCGCGGCCTGCGGTACGCCTGGAGGATCCTCGGCGCCACTGACTTGCCGGAACTTGATGAGGCCGTTGCCGAAATCACGACATGGCGAGACGGACTTCCCTCGCTCGAAGAGTCTTCCGACGACCAACTATTGGCTGTCGCAGCCGGCATGCTGGCGATGATCAGCCGGATCTTCGCCGTCCACCTAGCCATCACCGGGGGAACGGGTATTGGTCTGAGTGCTCTCCGCCAGGTGACAGGACACCAGGGAACCGCCCGACGGCGATCACGTGCCCCGGACCCGATGTCCCTGCTGGGCGGACTGGGTGCAGTCGACTCGGCCGATCCGGCTGCCGACCTCTGGGACCTTGGGCGACTGGTCCGCGCCGATAGCGGACTCGGGGCGCACTTCGACGCCGGCGTAGCCGGTCTCGATGAGCGACTGCGGACCGACGCCGCTGCGTCCGGCTTCGTGACGGCCTTCGACCGGTTCCTGGGTCGACACGGCGCCCGGGGCCCGAACGAGTGGGAGATGGGATGCGACGTCTGGGGAACCGCTCCGGAACTGCCACTGGCCCTCGTCGACCGCATGCGACACGCCGACGAGGACCACTCGCCAAAGGTACGAGGCGGGCAGCGGACCGCAGAACGCGAGGTGGCCGTGGCCGAGGCCCGACGTCGGGTCCGGTTCCACGAACGGTGGTTGTTCGACCGGGCACTTCGGTGCACCATGCTGCGAACAAGGGGACGGGAACGGTGCAAGACGATCCTGGTCGAGGCCATCCACGAGGGCAGGTTGCGCCTCCGAGAGTTGGGCCGGAGGATCGCCGAACGTCATCCCGGGGTGTTGCCGGATGACCTGTGGTACGTGACGTTGGACGAGATCGACGACTACTGCCGAAGACCAGAACCCTTTGCGGCCCTGGTCTCCGAGCGCCGAACCATCCGGAACCGGCTCCTCAACCTGGAGCCCCCGTTCGCTTTCAGCGACAAGTTGCCCGACGTTGAGACCTGGGTGCAACGCAACCGGCCGAACGTCTCAGGTGGACTCCCGGTGGGAACCGTTCTGCAGGGCATCGGCGGCTCACCGGGGCGGGTCAGAGGACGGGTCCGAATCGTGGTCGACCCGTCTGATCCCGGCGACCTGGGGACCGGCGACGTGTTGGTGGCACCCCTCACCGACCCGGCCTGGACGCCGCTGTTCGTGCCCGTGGAGGCCGTGGTGGTTGACGTTGGCGGCCAGATGAGCCATGCCGTGATCGTGTCGCGCGAGCTGGGTCTGCCGTGTGTCGTGGCCGCCACCGGGGCGACAGCCAACCTTCCCGATGGGGCCCTGGTCGAGGTCGACGGCTCGGCCGGCACTGTGACCGTGCTGGAGGCGCCCGTTCCGGCGAACCGTTAAGCGGTGAGGGCTCGACGGCCCGCCGTCAGGGTCAGCCGTTGGCGGCCTGGAACGACCCCATGAAGTCGACCAAGGTCCGGACGCTGTCCACCGTAAGGGCGTTGTAGGCGCTGGCCCGGATGCCACCCACGCTGCGGTGGCCCTTCAGGTTGACCATGCCAGCTTCGGCGGCTTCGGCCACGAAGCGTTTCTCCAGGTCCTCGTCGGGCAGACGGAACACGATGTTCATATACGAGCGGCTGGCCTCGTCGACCGGGCAGGTGTACCAGCCCCCGCTGCCGTCGATGGCCCCGTACAGGATCGACGCCCGCTCGG
>JAZADL010000010.1:0-8087 GCA_036123635.1 Actinomycetota bacterium | reverse complement strand
TCGAATCACCCGCTGGGGTCAGGACCCCTGGTCCCGAGGTTCGTATTCGTACCTGGGTCCGGGAGCGTCGTCAGCTACCCGTCGGATGCTCGCCCGACCAATCGACGATCGTCTGTTCTTCGCCGGCGAGGCAACCGACACCGAGCACCCGGCAACCGTCCACGGTGCTCTCGCCTCAGGACAGCGGGCGGCTATCGAAATCGAGGAAGCCAGTAATCCTGGTCTCATCGTGGTGATCGGTGCGGGCGTCGCCGGATTGGGAGCAGCACGTGATTTGACCGCCGCTGGACACGAGGTGGTAGTGCTCGAGTCACGCCAACGCATCGGAGGTCGCGTCTGGTCCGACACCGTGGGCGGTGCCCCAGTTGACCTAGGTGGCTCCTGGCTACACGGGCTGCGGGACAATCCGCTGACCGATCTAGCGGCCTCGCTGGACATCGACCTGATCGGTACCGACTACGAGGACGCGGTGCTTTTCGATGCCGACGGCAGGCCGGTGGATTGGTCCCACCTAGACCACCTGTACGACCTGGTTGAAGACATGCTGTCGTCCAGCCGGTCCACGAGATCGATGGCGACAGCCGTGGATGAGGTACGCCGTCAGGTCGAGGACGAGGACCGAAGACGTCTGGAGTACGTGCTGGCCTCAGAGATCGACCACTGGTTCGCGGCGGGACCCGAAGACCTCGCCTTCTCCGGAGTCCACGAAGGTGGATGGTCGCGAGGCGGTGACGCCGTTCCCGCCACCTCCTACCGGCCGATCATCGAGCACCTGGCGACCGGCCTCGACGTCCGCCTAGGCCATCCGGTTTCTGAAGTCATTCGGACCGAAGGCGGGGTCCGGATTATTACGGAGGAGACCGAGTTCCACGGAGGGGCCGTCGTCATAACGGTTCCGTTGGGCGTCCTCCAGGCTGGGACCATCAGGTTTGACCCCGCGCTCCCAACGGTGAAATCGACAGCCATCCAAACCCTCGGCATGGGAACCATGGACAAGGTAGTGCTCCACTTCGAGGAGCCGTTCTGGGATCCCGACGTGGACCTGATCGCCTACGCGTCATCCGAACCCGGTCGGTTCATCGAGTGGTACAACGCAATTCCGTGGACCGGCCACCCGATCCTGGTCGGATTCAACGCCGGCCGACCGGCAGTAGAGGTCGAATCCTGGAGTGACGAACGGATCCTGACCGCCTCCCTGGACGTGCTAAGTCGCCTCCGCTGGTGAACAAGCATGTCAATCTGGTCCGACGAGGAGGGTGAGGGATGTCTGACGGCGACTTCGACCTAACTGACGCCTACGCCGTAGAAACCCCGGACGACAACCGCGACCTCTATGCCCGATGGGCGGCGACCTACGAGTCAACGTTCGTCGCCGACAACGGGTACGTGTACCACCTCGGGGTGGTCGGATCGTTCGTCGACACGGCATCGGATGGGGACGACCCGGTCCTGGACGTGGGCTGTGGTACCGGCCTGGTGGGAGTCGCCCTTCGGACTACCGGCCCGTGGACTGTCGATGGGTTGGACCTATCCGCTGAGATGCTCGGAGAAGCCCGGGTCAAGGTCGCTGGTGAAGGGGATTCCGTCTACCGGCACCTCCATGAGGGCGACCTGACGGCCACTCTGGACATTCCGTCCGGCGCCTACGGCGCCGTGGTCAGCAGTGGAACCTTTACCCACGGACATGTTGGTCCAACGGCCTTCGACGAGCTGTACCGCATCACCCGACCCGGCGGGCTGTTCGCTATTGGGATCAACCCGGACCACTTCACGAACCTGGGCTTCGCCGATCGATTCGTCGACGACGTGGCGGCCGGTCGCATCACCGAACCGGTGATCCAACGGGTGAATACCTACGAGGCGGGTGACCACGCCGGCCAACTCTCGCCAGTGGCCGTCTTCCGGACGCTCTAGCGTCCCCGCAGGCTGGTTCAGGCGACAGCGCAGGACATATCGGCGCCACAGCACAAAGGCGATTTGATCTTGCCGTGGCCGTTAGGGCACTCCGAAACCTGAACAGTCGAACCGTCATCCTTGGTCAGGATGGCGTCAACCAACGGTGTGTCACAGGCCCCGCAGGAGGCATTGACGGACATGCCACAGGACGAACATTCATAGGTGGCCATTGGAACTCCCCTCTCGCTGACGGTCGCCGTGGATACTCCCATGCAGCCACCTCCCACCCCGGGGATGCGAAAGCCGGCCCAGTCTTTGGAGAGACCTACTTTCGAATACCCACTGTCTTGAACCCAGCGCCAGCTAACGCTCGGTGCTTCTTGCCTATCGGGTTCGTGAGGAAACCGTTTCGCGGGCTCCTGTGGTCTACTCATAGGGATGGACCATTCCGAATCCTCCGACCATGTGGCATCGAACCGGATCGTCTGGGACAGCTGGGCTGACGAGTATGTGGCGGCTGGCCGGCGGGGCTGGGGCGACGATCAGCCCCGGTGGGGGCTTTACGGCATCCCAGAGTCTGCGGTTGGATTGATCGACCCCTTCGATGGTGGCGATGTGATCGAGTTGGGGTGTGGAACGGCTTACGTTTCGGCGTGGCTAGCGCGACGGGGCGGACAACCGGTCGGGATCGACAACTCGGCGGCACAACTGGCAACTGCGGCGAGTTTCCAGAAAGAGTTCGACCTACGGTTTCCGCTCATTCATGGCGACGCGGAGAGGTTGCCGTTCGCCGACGAGAGCTTCGATTTTGCGATCTCCGAGTACGGAGCGGCCATCTGGTGTGATCCGTACCGGTGGCTTCCCGAGGCGGCGAGAGTGCTACGCCCCGGAGGCCGCCTGGCGTTCCTGGGGAACTCCGTGTTGATGACGCTTTGCGTGTTCGACGACAACGAGCCAGCCAGTGACCGATTGCAGCGCCCACAATTCGGCATGCATCGCTATGAGTGGCCCGACGATCTGGAGGTCGAGTTCCACATCTCCCATGGTGACCGCATCCGGCTCTTGCGCGCCTGCGGGTTCGAAGTCGAGAACCTCATCGAACTTCAACCACCTGTCGACGCCGAAGAAACCCGCTATCCGTTCGTGAACCTCGACTGGGCGAGGCAGTGGCCGATCGAAGAAGCGTGGATCGTCCGCAAGACGGGTTGACCAGGGCAGCTAGAGAGGCACTTCCCGGGTGTCGGTCTCGAGGACGAAGACCCGAATGACACGGTGGTCAGCCCTCATCCGGTATTTGGCGAAGCCGGGGTAGACGCCACGGGCCAAATCAAAGACCTGATCGGTCTCTGCCTCAGTGGCCCGGCGGGCGACCACTTCCACGGAACGGCCCCGGTATCCGACGGTTGCCGACGGATCGGCCTCGAGGTTGTACACCCAGCCAGGTGTGTTCTTCTGGCCGTAGTTGGACCCGATCACCGCAAGGTCTTCTCCCACCGGGATGCCGAGAAGCGGCATAGTCCGGCGCTTTCCGGTCTTTGCTCCAGTAGTGGTGAACATCACCACTGGCAACCCTGCCAGGAGGGCTGGGACGGTCAGCCGACCTCCAGAGACCTTGAACAGTGCCTTGTCCTGTTGGTAAAGGGTCTTGGAAAACAGCCACGCCATGGGCGGCGTCGAGGTCACCGCCTGGACCATCCGTTGTAGAGCGTTGGCTGGTTTCACTTCAAAGCCCAACTCGCGTAGTGCACCCATAGCTCACCTCCCAGCAAGAAGTTAACCACTAGCTGGCCGGACGGTCCCGGTGGGGAACCCCGAGACTGACGCGACCTGTCGAATACATCACCCGAGTTGAAAGCGGCGTTGCGGTTCTCTCAGTTGTCGGAGCACGCGGTGTAGAGCCGGTCCTTGAAGGCGGCTTCGTCGACACGCCACACCACGCGAATGTTCGGGGGCTCGGAGTTGATCCGACGATCAGGGAGCGTGGCACCACGGGTCGGTCCGTCGAGACCGACCACTAGCCGTTCTTCGGTCGCTTCGGTGACGATCGAGTCATCGAGGGCGACGGCCATGGCCACAGGATCGGGGAAGTCCATTCCCTCCAGGCCATTGGCACGGCAGAACTTTTCGACCTCTGCGTTGATGTCAACCGCGAACCGGCCCAGCCGACCGCACGATCGCAGCCGTTCCGTCTCCGGGGGTGTCATCACCGCGTAAATCCGGCTGATGTTCCATCCGATCATGGTCTTTGCCCCGGCAGCATCGAACACGGCCGTGGCTGCCTCGGGATCGGCCCAGACGTTGTACTCCCCGACGGGGTTGACGTTGCCCACCCCGTCAGGCGAGCCGGCCATCAGGTAGGTGTGCACAAATCGGGAGAGGAAGTCGGGGTCTTCGGCGAGGGCCGAGGCGATGTTGGTAAGCGGACCCAGGGTGACCAACGTGTGCTGGTTTGGTTCTTCGGTGGCCACCCGAAGCAGAGCGTCCACAGCATTCTCAGGTTCCGGCTCGCGTGACGGTGCTGGAAGGTCGGCGCCGCCCATCCCGTCTTCACCGTGCACCATCTGTGCAGTTTCAAGAGGTCGGAGAAGAGGCTGGTCGGCCCCTGCGTGAACGGGCACGGTGGCGTGATCAACAAGATCGAGGGTGATGATGGCGTTACGCACGGCCAGGTTCTGTGGGACGTTGCCGGCGACGACGGTGACCATGCGGACGTCGACCGAAGGATCCCGGGCCGCCAACACGAGAGCGACCGCATCGTCAGAGGCAGTGTCGGTGTCGACAATGAAGCTCCGCATCGTCATGTCGAATATTCGGGTGCCTCGGAGGCGCCGGTTTCCACCGAGGCATCCGAAGTGTTCGGCTGGGCGTTACGTACGGCGAGGTACTCCTTGTGGTCCTGGTAGTTCCCGTCGATGACGAAACCCCAGCCGCGGCCGTGTGGCTTGCCGGCAGCGAAGATCGTCCACACCGGACGGTCGCCCCGGGTGCTGACAATGCGGTGGATGGTGTCGGCGTCGATCCGGTTGACCTGCCCCGGCCGGTACCTGCGCACCTCGTCGCCATACGGACCGCGCTCTTCGACGTAGCTGCCCTTCACAATCAGGCTGCGCGACCACGAGAACGGATGGGTATGGGGATAAGGGTCCCGGTCGGGAAGGTTGATGGAATGCAGGAAGATCGAACCGAACGGCGTGTCGAATCGCCACCGCTCCAGATAAACCCGCTCCGGTTCGACAACGTCATAGATCAACTGTCGTCGGGCAAACGACCAACGCCATTCACCATCGACCAGATTCTCGCTGCGACGCCAACCCCATTTCACTACGACTCAGGGTAACGAACGACTCCCTAGGTTTCAGATCCGCACCTCACGGCTGATCGGATGGCTACTGATTCTCCAAAGGCTGGTTGAATGATCAACCAACAACGATCGAAGCGACCCACAGGAACCATCCATGACCCGGCTCGGCTACCAGATCCCAAACTTCACCTACCCCAATACCCCGGAAGCGGACATTTTCGACTCCGTTATTGCCCAGGCCAAGGCGGCAGAAGCTGCCGGTTTCGACAGAGTTTTCGTAATGGACCACTTCTACCAACTCCCAGGACTCGGGGCCCCCGAAGAGCCAATGCTCGAGTGCTACTCGGTCCTATCCGCACTCGCTCAACACACCGAGACAGTCCGACTCGCTGCACTGGTGACCGGCAACACCTACCGGCATCCCACCCTTCTGGCTAAGACGGTGACCGCTCTCGATCACCTCTCGTCAGGCAGGGCGACGCTGGGGATCGGTGCCGGGTGGTTCCAACTCGAACATGACTCCCTCGGCTTTGAGTTCGGCACGTTCACCGACCGGTTCGAGAAGCTCGAAGAGGCACTGCAGATCGTGATCCCGATGCTTCGCGGAGAGAAGGTGAGTTTCGCGGGGAAGCACTACCAGGTCTCCGACGCGGTCAACTCCCCTCGACCTGTTTCCCGTATCCCGATCATGATCGGAGGCAGTGGTGAGAAGAAGACGTTGCGGATGGTCGCCCAGTACGCCGACGAGTCCAACCTCTCGAGCGGTCCGATCAACGAGATCCCACACAAACTCGAGGTTCTTGAGGAGCACTGCGAACGTCTAGGCCGCGACCGATCAGAGATCGTCGTTACGAAACTCCAGATGGTCTGCGTGGCCCCAACCATGGAAGAAGCAGAATCGGACCTGCGCGAAGTTGGAGCAGCAAAAGGATGGTCCGACGAGGTCATCGAGATGGCCAAGATGATCCTGATCTACGGCGATCCCGACACTGTCGGAGAAAAACTCCAAGCGTGCATGGACACCGGCATCGACGGGATGACCATCAACCTCGCCGCCAACGGTCACAAGACCGAACGCATCGGCCTCCTCGGCGAAATCGGATTGGCAGCAACAGCGAGTTGATAATCAGTTGGTGAACTCCAACCCGTCGAAGTTCCCGTCGGCCCGCCACCCTTCGAGGAGTTGGAAGAACTCGATGGATCCGCCCCCGTAGGGCGCGGCCTGGATGGCGCTTGGTTCGCGGGCTTGCCCTTCGTTGTTGTAGTAGCCGGGGGTGCAGTCCGCGCCGCCGAGCGCTCCCATGGCGCCGAGGCCTTTTTCGACGATGGTGGCTACCCATGCTTCTTCGCCTTGTTCGGAAACTTCGACGGTGACCGCTCCCTGGTGGAGGGCGTGGCCGATGATGTGGGCCAGGTGGGTGGAGAGTTCGTCGAGGAGGTGCGGGAAGTTCGCGGTGAACGCGGCTTGGCTGATTTGCATGAAGAAGCAGTTCGGGAACCCGCGGCTCTGCATGCCGTGCAGCGTCGACATGCCGGTGGCCCATTTTTCGGACAGGGTCTGGCCGCGGCTTCCGATGATTTCGTAGCCGGCCCGGCGGGCGTAGGAGGTTCCCACTTCAAAGCCGGTGGCGAAGATGATGCAGTCGACTTCGTATTCGACTCCGTCGACCACCAGGCCGTGTTCGGTGATCCGGTCGACGCCTTTCCCGGCGGTGTCGACGAGTTCCACGTTGGGTCGGTTGAACGCCGGCAGGTACTCGTCGTTGAACGTGGGGCGTTTGCAGAACATCCGGTAGTAGGGCTTGAGTTTCTCGGCGATTTCCGGGGAGTCGACGAGGCCGTCGACCCGGGATCGGATTTCGTTCATCTTGTCGAAGTTGGCCATCTCGAGGATCTCGGCAATGTCGGCGCTGCCGTCGGCTTGGGCGTCGCGGAAGCGGCGGATCATCATGCCGATCAGATCGGTCCACCCGTCGTCGACCAGGTCTTCGGTTTGGGGCACGCCGGAGACGAGGCCGTTGAAGTTCTCCATTCGCTGTTTCTGCCATCCGGGTTGAAGACCGGCGACCCATTGGGAGTCGGTGGGTTCGTTGCCTCGCACATCCACCGACGAGGGGGTGCGTTGGAACACGTAGAGGTGCTGGGCTGTCTCGCCGAGAAACGGCACGCATTGGATGGCGCTGGCACCGGTGCCGATCACCGCGACCCGCTTGTCGCCCAGCCGGTCAAGGTCCCCGTCGGGCCCGCCGCCGGTGTAGTCGTAGTCCCATCGGCTGGTGTGGAACGCGTGGCCTTGGAAGTCGCTGATGCCGGGGATGCCGGGGAGTTTCGGCCGGTTGAGGGGCCCGTTGGCCATGGCCACGAACCGGGCTCGCAGAGCGTCGCCCCGGTTGGTGGCGACGATCCACCGGGCGGCGTCTTCGTCCCAGGTCATGCCGGTGACTTCCGTTTGGAACATCACCCCGTCGTAGAGCCGGTAGTGCTCGCCGAGACGCCGGCTGTAGTCGAGGATCTCCCGGGCGTACGAGTATTTCTCCTGGGGGATGTAGCCGACTTCTTCGAGGAGCGGCAGGTAGATGTAGGACTCGATGTCGCACTGGGCTCCCGGGTACCGGTTCCAGTACCAGGTGCCGCCGAAATCGCCGCCTTTTTCGATGATCCGCAGGTCTTCCACGCCGGCTTCGCGGAGGCGGGCTCCCATCTGGAGGCCGCCGAAGCCGCCTCCGACGACGATCACGTCGACCTCGTCGGTGAGCGGCGGCCGGTCGATGGGAGATTCGACGTACGGGTCGTCGGTGTAGTGGGCGAACTCTCCGACGACCTCTATGTACTGGTCGTTTCCGTCGGCGCGCAGCCGTTTGTCCCGTTCGACGCGGTAGCGGTCCCGCAT
>JAZADL010000009.1:0-15694 GCA_036123635.1 Actinomycetota bacterium | reverse complement strand
AAGCCGTCGATGCCGGAATCGGAACGGTGGCCCAAGAGGTGGTCAATGAACTTCGGGTGGAGAATCTCAAGGTCGGGTGCGGTCACGGGGAAGTCTCCAAGGGTTCGGCGGGCAACAGTCCGTCGGGTCGGTGCGTACGCTACGCACCCTCGGGGGCCAAAACATGACCGTTATGCGAACGGCAATCCAGCTAACTGCCGAAAGTGGTACCTGGCTCGATCTCGTGACCTACGTGACCGAGGCTGAGCGGCTAGGGGTGGACCACTGCTGGGTGGCCGAGGCATGGGGTGGTGACGCCGCCACTCCGATCGCCGCCCTGGCTCAGCACACCGACCGGATGACGTTTGGCTCCGGTGTCTTCCAGGTGGGAGCGCGATCAGCTGCCAACACGGCGATGACCGCCCTCACCCTCCAGCGCATCACCGATGGTCGGTTCTCCCTGGGCCTTGGCGCCTCCGGGCCACAAGTGATCGAAGGCCTCCATGGTGTTCCGTTCACCCGTCCACTCACCCGAATGCGGGAAACCATCAAGGTGGTCCGCATGGCCGAAGCCGGTGAGAAGCTGATTCTGGACGGCACCCAGGTCCGACTGCCCCTGCCGGGCGGCGAAGGGAAGGCCCTGAGGCTGTCGCTTCTTCCCGGCGACATTCCATTGGCTATCTACATCGCCTCCCTATCACCGCGGATGCTGGCCCTGACCGGCGAGGTCGCAGACGGTTGGCTAGGTACCAGCTTCGTCCCAGAGGGCGCACAGCCGTCAATGGATGCCTTAGCCGAGGGAGCGGCCCGGTCGGGACGGACGCTGACCGACCTCGACCTGTGCCAGGGCGCCGAGGTGGCGTTCGCCAAGGACGACAACCACCTCGCCGAGATGGTCGCTGCCCGCAAGCCTGGCCTGGCATTCAGCCTCGGAGGCATGGGCTCCGCAAGCACAAACTTCTACAACGCGGCTTATGCCCGACAGGGCTTCGCCAAGGAAGCCGCTGAATCCCAGGCCCTGTGGCTAGCTGGTCGACGAGACGCTGCGGCTGCCTCCATCCCCGACGCCATGGTCCTGGCCACCACCCTCCTCGGCAACGAGTCCCAGGTCGCCGACCGCCTTGCCCTCTGGCGTGATGTGGGGATCTCCCACATTCGTCTCTACCCGGCTGGCGACACCCTGGACGAGCGGTTGGCCACCTTGGGCCGGGCCCTGGACCTCGTCCGCGGGCTGGGATCGTTGCAGCCCACAGACGGCCCATAGGGTCGCACCATGAGCGATCCCGAGTACGCCCCCAGTCCCTGGGAGCCGGTTGCCGACCACGTGGATCGCTATCTGGCCACCGACGGTAGGGACGGCTTCGATTTCAACGGGGCCCAGTGCATCATCCTGACCACCACTGGTCGGAAGTCCGGGAAGTTGCGCCGGACCCCGCTGATCCGGGTCCACGATGGGAGCGACTACCTGGTCGTGGCCTCTATGGGTGGCGCCCCGAACCATCCAGTCTGGTACCTGAACCTGCAGGCCAACCCCGAGGTCACCATCCAGGACCGGGCCGAGGTGCACCACCTGGTGGCCCGCACGGCCCCACCGGAGGAGAAGGCCGAGCGGTGGCCGGCGGCTATTACCGCCTGGCCGGACTACGCCAACTACCAGGCCCGGACCGACCGGGACATCCCGTTGGTTATCTGCGAGCCCCGCTGAACCGCTGACCGGCGAACCGGCTCAACTCCGACGGGAGTCGATGACGCCGGTATCGAACCCGGCCAGGTGTAGCCCGCCATGGAAACGGGCGTGCTCGACCTTGAGACAGCGATCCATCACGAGGTCCAGGCCGGCGTCGAGCACCGTTCGGGCAGCCTCAGGACTCCACAAGCCAAACTGCGTCCAGAAGAGGCGTGCCCCAACGGCCGCCGCCTCGTCGGCCACTGCCGGGACGTCGTCCAGTCGACGGAACACGTCAACACAATCGGGCACGACCGGAAGGTCGGCCAGTGAGGAAACGCAGGGCCGGCCCAGGACCTCGTCGACCGTCGGGTTCACGAAGTAGACCTCGAAGTCGGTACCCAGGAGGTAGGTGGCAACAAAGTTGGAGGGGCGGGCAGGGTTGGCCGACACCCCGACCATGGCCACCGTCCGGATACCGGCCAACAGGCGCTGTCGCTCAGCGGCCGACGGTGGGCTCCACCCGTCGATGCCGGGTTGTGGACCAGTCACGCTCCGCCTCCCAAGGCCTGGTCTAGGTCCCACAGGATGTCGTCGAGGTCCTCCAGCCCGACAGAGAGACGCACCATGTCGGGATCCACGCCACCGGCCGCCAGAGCCTCGTCGGAAAGCTGTTGGTGGGTAGTGGACGCTGGGTGAATAACCAGCGTTCGGGCGTCGCCCACATTGGCCAGGTGGCTGATCAACTGCAGCCGCTCGATGAACGCTGCCCCAGCCTCCCGACCACCAACAACTCCGAAGGTGAACACGGCACCCGGACCCTTTGGCATGTAACGGTCAGCTAGGTCCCGGTAGGGAGAGGTGTCCAGCCCGGCATAGGCCACCCAGCCGACGGCCGTATGAGCGTCCAGGAAGCCAGCCACCGCCCGGGCGTTGGCCACGTGCTCTTCCATCCGCTGGGGCAGGGTCTCCAGCCCCTGGAGCAACAGGAACGCGTTGAACGGCGACAGCGAAGCACCCACGTCACGCAACTGTTCGGCCCGGAGCTTCGTGCAGAAGGCCAGCTCACCGAAGTTCTCCCAGAACCGAAGACCGTTATAGCTGGCGTTGGGCTCGGTCATCTGCGGGAACCGGCCACTCCCCCAGTCGAAACGGCCCGACTCCACAACCACCCCACCGATCGAGGTGCCGTGACCTCCAATGAACTTGGTGGCCGAGTGCACGACGATGTCGGCGCCATGTTCCATAGGGCGGCAGAGGTAGGGGGTGGCGAACGTGGCGTCCACTACCAGGGGTAGATCATCGGCGTGGGCAACGTCAGCCAGAGCCTCTAGGTCGGCCACCGCCCCGGACGGGTTTCCGATGACCTCCGTATACAGGAACCGTGTCCGGTCGTCGACGGCCGCCGCAAAGGCCTGCGGGTCGTCACCATCCACGAAACGGGCGTCGATTCCGAAGCGGCCGAGCGTGTTGTCGAACATGTTGTGGGTGCCGCCGTACAGGGAGGACGACGCCACGAAGTTGGTGCCCTGCTCTGCTAGGGCAGCGGCAGTCAAGAACTCGGCCGCCTGGCCGGAAGCAGTGGCCACGGCTCCGATGCCCCCTTCCAAGCTGGCCATCCGCTCCTCGAAAGCGGCCGTGGTGGGGTTCGAGATCCGGGTGTAAATGGTCCCGTACTTCTGGAGAGCAAATAGGTCAGCAGCGTCGGCCACATCGTCGAACACAAAACTGGTCGACTGGTAGATAGGAACAGCTCGAGCACCGGTCGTCGGATCGGGCTGCCCCCCAGCGTGGAGGGCCCGGGTACGAAACCCCCACGGACGGTCACTCATGAAGGCGGAGTGTAGGAGGCGACCGGTCAGGTATCCCGACCGTCGCCGGTGGCGATCAGTCGATCCGAGGCGCTCCACTGCGACCAGGAACCGACGAAGAGGCGCCCGCGCCCCAACCCGGCGTGCTCCATGGCCAGTAGATCGTGGCAAGCGCTCACCCCGGAACCGCAGTAGGCGACGACCTCGGCGGCATCAACCACCCCAAGAGCCCGGTACCGGTTGGCCAGAGCTTCGGGGGTGAGGAATCGACCGTCGGACAGGTTGGCGGCGAACGGCGCGTTGACGGCCCCCGGAACGTGTCCAGCCCGGGGGTCCACCGGCTCGACATCTCCTCGGTAGCGCTCAGGGGCTCGGGCGTCGAGCAGAACGTCAGCCACGGCTGCCGTCCCGATGTCCACAAAGGCACCATCGGGCCACGGTCGGACCGGGACCTCGACGGGCGCCCGAACCGATGGCTGGACCTCTAGGGGGCCGTTCCACCCTTCGATACCACCGTCCAAAAGGGCCGCCGGCTGGCCGAGAACCCGAAGCATCCAAACCAACCTCCCTGCGCTCATCCCCCCGGCATCGTCGTAGGCCACGACCGGATCGTCGGGCCCGATGCCCAGCGACCCGAGGGACCGGGCAAGGTCGTCGGGGTCAGGCAGCGGGTGACGTCCCACCTCCGGTCCTGGCTCAGCCGTCAGGTGCTTCTCAAGGTCGACGAACACGGCCCCCGGAAGGTGCCCAGCGTCGTAGGCATCCCGACCGGAGCGTCCGTCCAGGTACCACCGGACGTCGCAGAAGATCGGGACGTCCGCCCCAGAGGCAAGTGACGTGGTGTCGACGATCGGTCCGAAAATCACGGTCGGATCCTCCCACATCTTCCTAGAGGTAAGACATTCGGTAACTTTGCACTCTATTTCTTACTCTTCTAAACTTGCGGTCATGTTGCAGCGACTGCTCGCCCCTCCCCTCCCTTCCCGCCTAGACACCGGCTCCGAGGCGTTTGAACAGAACCAGGCCGACATGCTCGAACATCTTGCAGCTGTCGACGACCTGCTAGACGAGGCCGAAGCCGGAGGCGGTCCGGAATCTATGGCCCGCCTGCGATCCCGGAACAAGATGCCCATTCGGGAACGCATCAGCCATGTGCTGGACCCCGACAGCCCCTTCCTAGAGATCAGCCCGCTGGCCGGCTACGACTCCTCCTACGCCATCGGCGGCGGCTTCGTGGTCGGGATTGGCGTCATCGCCGGGGTGGAGTGCGTGGTGGTCGGAAACGATCCCACGGTGCTGGGCGGCGCCATGACCCCGTATATGGCCAAGAAGTGGATGCGGGCTCTAGAAATCGCCCGCCACAACCGAATGCCCTACGTCAGCTTCGTGGAATCGGCCGGAGCCGACCTGCGGGTCCAGACCAACGAGGGCGGCTCCGGGAAGCGCCGTCGGGCCCGACTTGAGCACTTCGCCGAGACAGGTCGGTTCTTCTACGAAATGATCGAGCTCTCCAAGTTGGGGATCCCCACGGTATGTGTCGTGTTCGGCTCGTCGACAGCAGGCGGCGCCTACCAGCCCGGCATGTCCGACTACACGATCTTCATCAGGGACCAGTCCAAGGTCTTCCTGGCCGGCCCACCGCTGGTCAAGATGGCCACCGGCGAGGACGCCGACGACGAGTCCCTAGGTGGCGGCGAACTCCACGCCGAACGATCTGGCTTGGCCGACTACCTGGCCGAAGATGAGATGGATGCCCTACGTATGTGCCGTGAGGTCGTCTCGCATCTTGACTGGCGCAAAGCTGGCCCCCCGCCGTCCTACGTGGCCGACGAACCGGTACACGATCCCGAGGGCCTCATGGGCATGGTCAGCAGGGACCTCAAACAACCGGTGGACGTGAAGGAGATCATCGGCCGGGTAGTCGATGGCTCGCGGTTTGAGGAGTTCAAGCCCCGCTACGGACCGACCATGGTCTGCGGTTTCGCCACCCTCCACGGCTACCCGATTGGGATCCTGGGCAATAACGGGGTGATCCACCCGGATGCCGCCGAAAAGGCCGCCCACTTCATCCAGCTCTGTAACCGGCAGGACACTCCGATGGTCTTCATCCAAAACATCACCGGCTTCATGGTGGGAAAGGACGCTGAGGAGGACGGGATCATCAAGAAGGGATCCCAGATGATTAACGCCCTCACGAACTCCACCGTCCCTCACCTGACGGTCATCATCGGCGCCTCGTACGGCGCCGGCACCTACGCGATGTCGGGGCGGGCCTACGAGAACCGCTTCACCTTCCTCTGGCCCATGGCCAAGATCGCCGTCATGGGCCCGAAGCAGATTGCTGGTGTGATGTCCATCGTGCGACGAGGTCGGGCAGCCCGCAAGGGCCTCGAGTTCGACGAGGAGGCCGATGCCGAGATCGTCCGCCAGGTCGAAGCCGCCCAAGAGAAGGGGTCGCTCGCCCTGGAGGCGACCGGGAGCATCAGCGATGACGGGATCATCGATCCCAGGGACACCCGGTCGGTTCTAGGTCTTTGCCTCTCAGTAGTGAGGACAGCACCGGTGGAAGGGGCGGAGAAGTACGGGGTGTTCCGGCTGTGAACGCGCCCCTGCAGTCTGTTCTGGTCGCCAACCGGGGCGAGATCGCCCGCCGGATCTTCCGCACGGCCCGCTCTATGGGCCTGCGGACCGTGGCCGTGTTCGCCGACGCTGACGCCAACTCCCCGTTCGTAGCCGAAGCCGACGTCGCCGTCCGGCTACCCGGCGGGTACCTAGACAGCGACGCGGTGGTCGCCGCCGCGCTGGCCACCGGATCGGACGCCATACACCCGGGATATGGGTTCCTGGCCGAGAACTCCGGTTTCGCTGCCGCCGTCGAGGACGCAGGCCTGACCTGGGTTGGCCCGTCCCCGTCGGTGATCTCCACCATGGGTGACAAACTGGCCGCCAAGAAGTTGGCAGCCGCCGCTGGGATCCGCATTCTGCCGTCATCGGACGACCCCACCGACGACTCTCTGGTGAGCTACCCGCTGCTGGTCAAGGCCGCGGCCGGGGGCGGCGGTAAGGGCATGCACCTGGTCGAGAAGCCCGCCGACCTCGCCGAGGCGGTGACCACCGCTCGACGGGAGGCGACCACGGCATTCGGCGACGACCGGGTTTTTCTGGAGCGCTACGTGGACCGGTCCCGTCACGTCGAGGTACAGGTCTTGGGAGACACCCACGGTGACCTGGTTCACCTTGGACTCCGGGAATGTTCGATCCAACGCCGACACCAGAAGGTCGTCGAGGAATCCCCACCGGCCAGACCTGACCCCGCCCGCGACGAGGCCATAGCCGCTGCCGCGGTCAACCTGGCCCGGGATATCGGCTACCGATCAGCAGGAACCGTTGAGTTCCTAGTTGACGACGACAGCGGAGAGTTCTTCTTTCTCGAAGTCAACACCCGCCTCCAGGTCGAGCACCCGGTCACCGAAGAGGTCACCGGCATCGACCTTGTCCGGGAACAATTGCGGGTGGCGGCCGGTGAGCACCTCGGCTATGGACAGGATGACGTCGTCGTGAACGGCCACGCCATCGAGGCTCGGCTCTACGCCGAAGACCCGTCGGCCGGCTTCCTTCCGGCCACCGGCACCCTGACCGCCTGGCGGACGGCCAGTGAGCCGGCCGTCCGCTGGGACTCAGGGGTCGAGGAAGGGGACCAGGTCGGGGTCGACTTCGATCCAATGCTGGCAAAGGTGGTGGCCCACGGCTCGACACGCAGCGACGCCGCCGGACGACTGGCTCTGGCTCTGGAACGCATGCACCTGGGGGGAGTGACCACTAACCGTGACTTTCTGGTGGCCACCCTGCGCCACAAGGCCTTCCTGGCTGGCGATACCACGACGGACTTCATCGAACGCCACGCACCGGCCACAAGCGGCATGACGGACCCAGCCACTCTGCAGGACCTAGCCATCTCGGCTGCCCTCTGGCTGCAGGGACGGAACCGAAATGAAGCACGAGTATTGGGAACCATCCCCACCGGTTGGCGTAACGCCCGAATGCCCGACCAGCAGGTGGTACTGGCCCACCGTGACACCCGCCATGACGTGCAGTACCGAGCCCGAAGGGGCGGATCCTTCACGGTAAACGGCGACCGTCACGCCCTGGTTCATCGGTGGTCCCCCGAAGACCTAGACGTCGAGGTGGACGGCCTCCGTCGCACTATCCGGGTCACGGCCGCTGGCGACCGGATCCACCTCACGACAGCGGGCACCACGACCACCTTCGGCTTGGTACCCCGCTTCCCGGTTCCCGAGCTCGAGGCCCCGACCGGCGGCCTGCTGGCCCCTATGCCCGGCCGGATCCTTGACGTCCGAACGACGGTCGGGGACATGGTGGCTGCCGGCCAAACCCTTCTGGTCCTGGAGGCCATGAAGATGGAGCACCATATGACCGCCCCGTTTAACGGGACGGTTACCGAGGTCCATGTGGCGACCGACGATCAGGTGGAGAACGGAGCCGTCCTGATGGTGGTCGCCCCAACCGACGACGAGCAGGATGGCTGACATGGCAGACCCGGTCCGTATCGCCAACTGCTCGGGCTTCTACGGCGACCGCCTCTCGGCGGCCCGCGAGATGGTCGACGACGGCCCGATCGACGTGCTGACCGGAGACTGGCTGGCCGAGCTCACCATGTTGATCCTGGCCCGAACCCGGGCCAAGCGACCGGGCGGCGGATTCGCACGCAGCTTCGTAACCCAGATGGAACATGTCATGGGTACCTGCTTGGACCGGGGCATCCGGGTCGTTACCAACGCCGGCGGCCTTGACCCAGACGGTTGCGCCGAGGCGGTGGCCGAAGTGGCCGACCGCTTGGGCCTGTCCCCCACCATCGCCCACGTGTCCGGGGACGACCTGCTGCCCCGCCTGGCCGAACTGGAGGCCGCTGGAGCCGGGGTGGTGGACCTGGACACCGGCGAACCTCTCGGAGACCCGGACCGTTTCGTAAGCGCCAACGCCTACCTGGGCTGCTGGGGCATCGTCGACGCCCTAGACCGCGGAGCCGACATCGTGGTTACTGGACGGACCACCGACGCCGCTGTCGTCTGCGGTCCGGCGGCCTGGCACCACGGCTGGGCCCGCGACGACTGGGATGCCCTAGCCGGTGCTGTGGTGGCCGGCCACGTCATCGAGTGCGGAACCCAGGCCACGGGCGGCAACTACTCCTTCTTCACGGAGGTACCCGGCATGACCCGAGTGGGCTTCCCATGGGCCGACGTGGCCGCCGACGGGTCGTCGATCATCGGCAAGCACGACGGAACGGGTGGTGAGGTCTCAATCGGCACCGTCACCTCGCAGTTGCTTTACGAGATCGGCCCTCCGGCCTACCTGGGACCCGATGTCACGGCCCGCTTTGACACCATCCAGTTGGATCAACATGCCCCGAACCGGGTGCGTATCCACGGGACGCAAGGCGAGCCGCCACCACCCACGCTCAAGGTGTCTCTGAACGAGTTGGGTGGCTACCGCTCGGACCTCTCGCTGGCCCTCACCGGCCTGGACGTGAAAGCCAAAGCAGCGCTGGCCGAGGAAGCCTTCTGGGCCGCCTGCCCTCACGACCCGTCTGACTTCGATGCCGTGGAGTCTCGGGTGGTGCGTACCGACAAGGAGGATCCGGCGTCCAACGAAGAGGCGGTGGCCCAGTGGTGCCTGACCGTTAAGGACAGCGATGAGCGCAAGGTAGGCCGCCCAATCTTCGACGCAATGAACGAACTGGCGCTGGCCTCGATCCCCGGGTTTTTCTCGGTGCGAAGCAGCGGCACGGCTCGGGCCTTCGGTGTCCACCGCTCCGGACGAATCCCGGCCGACCTAGTCCCCCAGTATGTGGTGGTCGGGGGTGGCGACCGGACCGTCGTGGAATCAGTTGCTCCCACCGGGAATGCCGACGTCACCTTGGCCGACGGTCCTCCGGCGACGGTCCCCGACGGTCCCACCGTTCCGGCTCCGCTAGGCCGGGTGGCCGGCGCCCGATCGGGCGACAAGGGCGGCGACGCCAACTTGGGCGTGTTCGTCCGCGACGACGCCGCCTGGGCTTGGCTGGACACCTACCTGACTATCGACCGCCTCCGCCAGTTGCTCCCCGAGGCAGCCGACCTGGAGGTCGAACGACACCGCCTTCCGGCTCTCCGGTCACTGAACTTCGTCGTGCGCGGCCTGCTCGGCGAGGGGGTGGCCGCCTCGACCCGGCAGGACGGCCAGGCCAAGAGCCTCGGCGAGTGGCTGCGAGCCCGGACGGTCGACGTACCCGACTCTCTGTTGGGGGCCCCGTGAGTCCGACGCCGACCAAGCTGGCCGACTCCGACCTGGGGCGCCGCCTTCGTGCCGTACCCGCCCCCCGCCCGGTCCTGGACCGCAACCGAGAAGCCCAACTGACCGACCGCCAGCGCGAGGTTCTCGATGGGCTGGGCCACCTATTCGACAACGGCTTCGCCGAACTCACCATGGCCGGGATCGCCGCCCACGTGGGTTGTTCACTGCGCACCCTCTACGACCTGGCCCCCAGCCGGGACGAACTGGTGCTCACCGTCATCGACCGCAACCTTCGTCGTATCGGCCGACAGGCCATCGGGGCCATCGATCCCGACACGGAGCCCCTGGCCGCTATCCGGGCCTACCTAGTAGCAGCCAACCTGGCCGTAGCCTCCACCACGCCGGCCTTTGCCCGCGACCAGGCGGCCACCCCGGCGACTCACCGGCTGGCCACCGCCCACTCTGACTATCTGGTGGCCGTCACCCAGACCCTTCTGGACCTGGCCGTCGACCGGGGTGATATCGCCACGACCGACACGGCCGCCGTGGCCCGGGTGGTCGCCGGACTCGGAGCCCTGTTCGTCCTCCCCGAGAACTTGGAGGCCATCGAATCGACCCCCAAGGAGGCCGCCGACGCCATGGTCGACGTAATCCTCCGCGGGCTGACCGCGGACCACTGAGCCGGAGGGAGACCCTATGGACGTCCAAGACGTGGCTACCGACCTGGTAGCCGAACAGCAGGCCCTGGACGACGTGGTGGCCGGCTTAGACACTGAGAGTTGGGCCGCTCCGACACCGAGCACCGGGTGGACCGTCTCCGACCAGGTAGCGCATTTGACCTACTTCGACGGGGCGGCAACTACCGCTATCACCGAGCCAGAGGCCTTCCGAGCGTCGGTGGAAGAACTGTGGGCGGCGGCTCGTCGGAACGAAGGCGATGACCTGACCCTCGGGCCGTTTCGGGTCCTCTCATCAGATGACCTGCTGGCCGCCTGGCGGGACGGCCGGAGACGCCTCGCTAGGGCGGCGGTCACCCTGGCCAACGACGATCGGGTCGAGTGGTACGGCCCGTCTATGGGCGCCCGCTCGTTCCTGACTGCCCGCTTGATGGAGGTGTGGGCCCACGGCCAGGACGTGGTGGATGCTGTCGGCGGCCACCGACCGGCTAGCGATCGTCTCCGACATGTCGCCCAATTGGGGGTCATCACCCGAGGCTGGTCGTACGCCAACCGGAAGATGACCGTTCCTGACGTTGAGGTCGACGTGGCGCTCACCGCCCCGTCAGGCGACCGGTGGACGTGGGGCCCAGGGGACGCCCCGGAAGTCATCCGAGGCCCAGCTGAGGACTTCTGCCTAGTGGTGACCCAGCGACGTCATCTGGACGACACCGAACTGAAGGTGACCGGTGACTCGGCCCGGGACTGGCTGCTCTTGGCCCAGGCCTTCGCTGGCCCTCCCAGCGACGGCCCCGACTCTGGGAGGTTCTGATGGCTCTCGTGGAAACCACCCGTCAAGGCGGTGTCGTGACCGTGACACTGGCCGACGAGGACAACCGGAACGCCTTGAGCGCTGCCCTGGTGGGTGACCTGGTCGAGGCCCTGGATGCCGCCGATGGTGACCCGACGGTCCGTGTCGTGGTGCTCACTAACCGGGGAGGCGTGTTCTGTGCGGGGGCCGACCTCTCTGAGCGGTCTTCGGATGGGAAGCCGGCGGCCCGGGTGGACGCTGCAGACCTGTTCCAGCGCTTCCGACGCTCCCCGAAGGCTTACGTCGGGCGCATCGCCGGGCACTGCGTAGCCGGTGGTATGGGCCTGGCCGCCGCCATGGATCTGGCGGTAGCCGATGAGGAGGCCAGGTTCGGCTTCACAGAGGTCCGGCGGGGCGTGGCCCCAGCGATGATCTCGGTCCTCTGCCTTCCGAAGATGCGACCGGCCGATGCCGCTGAGGCGATGCTGCTGGGCAATCGGATGACCGGCGCCGACGCCGCCCGCCTGGGACTTGTCAACCGGGCTGTGCCGGCTGGCGAACTGGACGCCACCGTCGACGGCTTCGTGGCCGACCTACTGGCCGGAGGGCCGGAGGCCCTGGCCGCCACCAAGCAACTGTTGGTCCGAGTCCCCGGCATGTCGGTGGACGAGGCATTCGACTGGACGGCAAGGCTGTCAGCCGAACTGTTCCGGGGCGATGAGGCGAAAGAGGGCATGCGGGCCTTTCTGGAAAAGCGTCCCCCAAACTGGGCTGTCTGAACCGTTGGATCAGACGTTGAGTAGGGCGGCCACCACGTCCAGCACCGCCGCCTTCCCATCTCCAAACAGCATCAGGGTGCCGTCGTCAGCGAACAACGGGTTGGGGATTCCGGCAAACCCGGGGCTCAGGGACCTCTTGATGACCACTACGGTCCGCGAGGCGTCAACCTCCAGGATCGGCATCCCGGCGATCGGCGACCCGGGGTCAGTCCGGGCCAGTGGGTTCACCACGTCGTTGGCCCCGATCACGATCGTTACGTCGGTCTGGGGGAACGTCGGGTTGACCTGGTCCATGTCGAGTAAGCACTCGTAGTCGATCTCAGCCTCAGCCAGCAGCACGTTCATGTGTCCGGGCATCCGTCCGGCTACCGGGTGAATACCAAACACCACCTCAGTCCCCGCCTCGTTCAGCGTTCTCATCAGGTCGCGCACGGCATGCTGGGCCTGGGCGACAGCCATGCCGTAGCCAGGAACGATGGCCACCCTCTCAGCCACCTCCAGCAGCATCGCTACCTCCTCAGCTGAGGTCGACGTGACCCGGTCGCCGTAGACCTCGTCGACGTCCATCACCGTGCCACCCGACCCCATCGAGCCGAACACCACGTCGAAGAGGGACCGGTTCATCGAGGTGCACATGATCTGGGTGAGGATCAGGCCACTGGCCCCGACCAGCGAGCCGGCGATGATGAGTAGCGGATTGTCGAGCACGAACCCCGCTGCCGAAGCGGCCAGGCCCGAACACGAGTTGAGCAGGGCAATCACCACCGGCATGTCAGCACCACCAATGGCGACCGTGCCCAGCACCCCAAGTAGGGCGCCCGCACCAACGAGGAGCCAGAACCAGCCGAGGTCCTCCGGACGGACCACCACCATCACTGCGGCACCCACCGAGACCAGGCCCAAAGCCACCCGGAACAAGCCCAGGCCACGGAAACCGCGCAGAGACAGGACCTCCTGGAGTTTGGCGAAGGCGACCAGCGAACCGGTCAGTGTCACGATGCCGATGAGTGCCGTAAGCGCGGCGGCCACAGCCAACTGGTCGTCCACCAGGCCCTCATCAACTACCTCCAGGAACGACGCGCCGGCCACCAGTACGGAGGCCCCGCCACCGAACCCGTTGAACAGGGCGACCAGTTGTGGCATACCGGTCATCTGTACCCGGACGGCCAGAACAGCACCGATGGCCGAACCCACGACCAGACCCGCCACCAGCACGCGGAAGTCCACGATCGACCGGTCGAGCAGGGTGGCTAGAACAGCAACCAGCATCCCTGATGCCCCCAGCAGGTTTCCCCGGGGGGCCGTGCGGGGCCGACCGAGGCCCTTGAGGCCGAGGATGAAAAGGACGGCGGCGGCCAGGTAGGCGATCGACGTGACGTTGGCGGCGCTCATGACCGCTTTTCCCGCTTCGAGGTGAACATGGCGAGCATCCGGCCGGTAACCAGGAACCCACCGACCACGTTGATGGTGGCCAAGACCACAGCCACAAACCCGAGCGTCGTGGTCAGCGTGGAATGATCGGTCCCGGCCGAAACCATGGCCCCGATGAGGGTGATACCGGACACCGCGTTGGATCCCGACATGAGCGGGGTGTGCAGCGTCGCCGGGACTTTGTTGATCAGCTCCAGCCCGAGGAACACGGCCAGCACGAACAGGGTGAGGGCAATCAGCAGGGTCACGATCCGGCCCCTCGTTCGTCTAGCGCGGCCCGGACCATCGGGTGAACGACCTTGCCGCCCGCGGTGACGTGCATGCCGACCAGCACGTCATCCTCCGGATCGATGAACGGTTCGCCGTCTCGGTCCAGCATGCGGATCAGGTTGACGACGTTGGTGGCGAACATCCGTGAGGCCGTCACGGCCGACCCGGAGGCCAGATCGGTAGGAGCGAGGACGACCACGCCTCCGTGGTCGACCTCTTCGTCGGCCACGCTGAGGTCGCAATTCCCGCCGCGCTGGACGGCCAGGTCCACGACGAGGGAGCCAGGCCGCATTCCGGCCACCATGGCGGTGGTGACCAGCATTGGGCTCCGACGGCCGGGGATCTGGGCCGAGGCGATGACCACGTCGGCTTCGGCCACGACGGGCGCCAGCACTTTGTGGATGGCCTCCGGCGCGGGGATCGCCCCATCGGACGTAGGCGGCGGGTCAACGGAGCGGGCGCCCAGGGACCGGATCTGCTCCAGGGCCTCCTCCCGGATGTCGAACCCATCCACCACCGCTCCGAGACGGCGGGCCGTGGCCACGGCCTGGAGACCGGCCACCCCTGCTCCTAGTACCAGGACTCGGGCTGGTTTCACTGTGCCAGCCGCCGTGATGAGGAGTGGCAACATCTTTGGAAGCCGCTCAGCAGCCAGTAGGACAGCCTGGAAGCCAATCACGGTGGCCATCGACGACAGGACGTCCACGGCTTGGGCCCGGGTGCTCCTCGGTACGAGGTCCAGCGAAATCATGTCGGCTCCGGTCGGAGCGAAACCTGCGGCGACCTCAGGCTGCCAGACGGGGTCGAAGAGGCCGACAACAACGTGCGACGAGCCAATCCTGGACAGGAGGTCGTCCCCGGGGCTGTTGACCGACACCACCACGGTTCCGTCGGCCAGGAGCGCCGATGGTTCGGAGGTGACCGACGCGCCGGCTGCCCTGTAGGACTCATCACCCATGCCGGCTGCCACACCGGCGCCCGATTCCACGGACACGGAATGTCCGTCGGCCACCAACGTCTCCACTGCTTCGGGCGTCAGGGCAACACGGCGTTCGTCGATCCCCTGTTCGCACACCACCGCAATCCGCATGGATCTCCCCAGGCCGGCCGGTCATCGATCAGCGCCCGAATGGTAGTGGCTCCCCGTAAAGCTCGACCCCTGCCGCCCAGGGGCCCCACGCTGTCCGAATGACGGGCCTCAAGGCATTACCTGGTCGGCCATATCCACCGATTCGTTGTCCATCCATCTTGCGGCGTCGAACTGGGTCAGATTTGCCGTCCCCGGATTCCACGATGAAGCAGCGACATCACGGTTGCTCGCCTTAGTACCGTCGGATTGTGCGCTCGCAGGTTCCTGACGCAGCAACTCAGCCGATGAGGCTTGATGCTGGTCAGGAGTCGCTTGCTCTAGATGGGCACGGGTATCCAATGGCGGTGTCAAAGCAGTGAGTCTGGCGCTGACTTGATGTCCCATTACAGGGTCGCCAATGGGCGGAGGTTCCTCTCAAGTCTTGTCGCCGTTTTGGTCGTGATGGGTGGTCTGAGTTGTAGCGATCCTGCAGAGATTGAAGGGCTGCAGATCGAGGTTTGGGAGTTACGAGCCCAACTCGATGCGTTGTCGAAACGGGTGACCCGCATGGCGCTGACACCTGCCGCTTCTGCACCAACCACGGTGCCTGTCCGGGTTCTGTCACCGTCAACGGTTGCTCCTTCACCGTCGACGACCTCGGTGCCCATCCCGACGACGAGCGTTAGCGCGTCGATGGCCGTGTCCCCAGCGCCTCGGCTTCTTCGCTCGCCAACTCTTGAGGAGCCCTTACGTGTGATGGTGGTCGGCGACAGCGTCACCTTTGAGGTCGAACCAGGCCTCACTGCAGCACTTGAACACACTGGTCTGGTGACCTCTGCCAACCGAACCCAGGTCGGGTTCGGCCTGAGCCAATGGCCCATTTACTTCTGGTGGGAAATCTGGCCCCCGTTTCTCGCCGAGGTTCGGCCCG
>JAZADL010000008.1:0-14907 GCA_036123635.1 Actinomycetota bacterium | reverse complement strand
GGGTCGTTCCACGCCGAGCAGAGCTCGCCCACTGGCCCCTCGTCGCCCTCGGGGATCCGCTTGAGGCCGTGGCGGCCCACGACGCACCCCAGGTGGGCCTCGTTCAGGACCACCATGCGCCCTGGGTTATCCACGGCCCACCCGCACAGAGCCTCCCCGATCTGGAGAGCTACCGAGTCGCCGACCACCAGCACCCGGACCCGTTCGTCGGACGGCGGAGGCAGCAACCCCTGCTCAGTGCACGGGCTAGCCGACGGGGCGAACGCCCCGCCCTCGGCTGGCCGAGTATTGACCCACAACAACCCCACCAGGATCAGGACGACGGCCGTGGCCCCGACTGCTGTGCCACTGATCACCGAGATCGGTCGGTCGAGCAGCGGGAACCGCCGTCGCATGACCGGCTGTTCCACCAAATAGAAGCTGGCAGCGGCCAGAGCAAAGGTGAGAGCTAGGTGCAGCCAGATCAGGTTGTTGTTCTCGATAACCGCCACGCCGGGCACGAGGCGAGCTGCCCGGGTCGGGGTGACCAGCAGGTAGATCGGCCAGTGGTACAAGTAGAGCCCGTAACTGATCTTTCCCACCCAGCGGATGAGCCCGGACTCCAGGAACCAGTGCAGCGGACCGACCGTCGGCCGGTCCACGCCGTAGCAGAACCATCCGATTCCCACGCCCAGGAGGTAGGGCCAGTGGTCGAACGGGGCGTTGCCCCGGGCCACGCTGACCACCGCCCAGCCAGCCGTGAAGAGCCCGGCGTAGAGGGCCCCACAGGCCAGCCGGCCGGCCCACGGGGCGTCGTCGGCCGACAGGGCGCTGGGTAGCCGGCTGTGCCAGGCCCGTTCACCGGGCTGGGCCACCCCGTAGATCATTAGGCACGAGACAACGGCCACTAGCAGGAAGCCCCCGTATTCGAACATCCAGGCGTCGCGCTCGGAGATCTCGAAGATGGCCCACGAGAAGAAGATTGTCGCTCCGTAGGCTCCGGCCACCCATCCCAGCTGGCCAGCCCGAGTCCGGACCGGTCCGTACATGCGGACAGCAACGGCCAGAATGATGCCGGCGAACAGCGAATGGGCCCGGGTGTCAGTTCCGTAGTACACGCGGGAGGGATCACCGTGTCCGGGGTACAGGTGGCTCATCCACCATGCAGAGAGGATGGTGCCGGTCACCATGGTGACCAGCAGAGCCAGGTTGGCCCGTCGCCGGAAAAGGGTCAGCACGGCGATCAGGTAGAGCGGGGCGAAGATATAGAACTGCTCCTCGATCGAGAACGACCAGACATGGCGAAGTGGCGAGTGGTGGAAGTCCTCGAAATAGGAAACGTCGGAGAAGATTTCGTACCAGTTGGCGCTGTAGGTGAGGGTCGAGAAGATCGCACCGGTCCACCGGGCAATTTCGCTAGGCGGGACCACCAGCACCAAGTACAGGGTCAGCATTCCTAGAGCCAGGAACAGGGCGGGCAGGAGGCGCCGGGCCCGGCGTCCCGCATAGGCCTTCAGGTCGATCCGCCCGGTGGCCTCGAACTCGTTCAAGGCGATAGAGATGATCAGGAAGCTGGACAGGGTGAAGAACAGGTCGATGCCCAGGATCCCGCCCGAGACTGTGTCGGTAGCCGCGTGGTACAGCAGCGGGCCGATGACCACCCAGATCCCCCGGATGCCGTCGAGGCCGGGAATATAGGAGAAGCGGGGGCGCGCCTGGTCGGCCATGGTGTCGCGAACCTACCGGGAGCCGCCACGGCGACCGATAGCCGCGGTTCTCGTCACCGACACGGTGTTAGCAGGCGCCAGGTACGGGTTCCGCCCACGTCGCAGAACCGCTCGTCCACAACGGCGCCCGGAGTGGGGTCACCGGGCATGGTGGAGTTGTTGGGCTCCGCCCAGCCATCGAACCGGTCGGTGAGGATTAGCAAGTCGGCTGAGGCCAGTGAGGCGGCCAACCCGCCGCCATGACGGTTGGCCAGCCCTGGGTTCATTTCTAAGTGGCGGCTGGCTGGGACGAGATCGGGGAGTAGGAAGTAGAGGAAGGTGTCGCCGTAGTTGGTGCGCGACAGATCCGTCGGACCCACGAAGACCCGGTCGCCGGGTCGGGTCAGGGCATCGGCCATCGACACCACAGTGTCCACTTCGGAGGCTATGTCGGCTGTTGCCCTACCCAGGGGCAGGGTTCGCCCGTCGTGGACCACGGTGGTCGTGGCTCCGTCGAAGGGCCGGTCGGTGAAGGCCTGAGCGGAGAATCGGCCGATGTGGTGGGGGGCTACGGCGACCAGCCCGCCGAGCACCACCACCAGGGCCATCGGCGGAGCCAGGACCCGGGCCCGACTGCCTAGCCATCGTCCCATGGGAACGGCTAGGGCCACCACGGCGATGGCTACGGTAAAGGTGCCCACAAATTTGAGGTGGTTAGGGCTGGGGCGTTGTAGTGCCATGGGCAGCAGGGCCACCGACAGGGCCACTAGAACGCCCATCCGGGTCCTACCTGACCCCAGCCACCGCCGGGCCACCACGACCAACACCAGGGTCCCGATCACCAGTAGCCAGAACAACGCTGCTATTTGGGCCGGCCGGTCCAGTCCGGGCAGATTTTCTGGCCCGCGGACCAGGTCGTCCAGCCGGGCGAAAAAGTCGCCACTGTCCGACGGGTCGGGGGGCAGCGGGAGCCGTCGTCCGGCCCGGAGGCGGAACACCGGATCGACCACCATGCCTTCGAACATGGCCTGGGGTCCGACCAGCACGAGGTGGAGTAAGAACGGCGAGAGACCGGCCACCGCTCCCGTCCCCAGTCGGGCCCTCCGTTCGGGGTCGGCGGCCAGGAAGGCCGGGACGAGGACTACCAAGACCGCAGGAATCAGGACCACTTGGTGGAAGGCGGCCAGGCCACACAGCCCGGCTCCTACGGAGGTTCGTCGTCCGTCGTCGCCCTCCAGAACCAAGGCCGTACCGGCGATCAATAGACCCAAGCCGGCGATCCACGGGTAGGCCACCAGCCCAAACGGGACGATGACCACCCAGGAGGCCAACGTGGCACAGGTCGCCGTTCCCCGGCCCCAGTGACGGCATAGCCGGTGGACACCCCATAGGAACGCCAGCCGGTAGGCCAGGCCGACTACCCGCTCCACGGCCACTGACGTACCCAGCAGCCAGAAGGCACTGGCTACCGTCCACGCCGTGCCCGGGGCGTAGAGGTACTCGACGTCGGCGTGAGGGAGGCGACCTTCGAGGATTCCGGCCCCCACCACCAGGGCGTTGGCCTCCTCCATGGAGGTGGCCCCGGTCCCGAACATTCGGGCCAGCGGGATCGCTACGGCGACGGCCAGTATGAGTAGCGAGGTCGCTTCGGTCCACGGAAGGGCTGACCACCGCGGCCACGGGATGTTCCGGCGCCCGGGGACCTCCATGGCTGGCGAGTCTACGAACCACTGGGTCGACGACCGGACCGGTCCCGGAGCTCGGTCAGACCAGGTCGACCGGCTCGGTCTCCAGCAGCCCAGTCTCCAGGTCAGCCGCCGGTGGATGCTCGGAGCGGGACAGTGAGATAAGGGAGAACCGGGGGTGGTTTTAGAGGTCAGTTACCCGTGTCAGGACGCCGCCTCTGGCGGTGCATGCGGTCGGCGGGTACCGTCACGGACCCACGTAGGACGGAGCCGACGGCGAGCTACCGAGCGACCCGGCGGCGGAGGAGGTGTGCCGTGAAGGCTTTCGCGCCGGACCGGATCCGCAACGTGGCCCTGGTTGGGCCGCCCGGGTCAGGCAAGACGTCCCTGGCTGAGGCGATGCTCTACCGGGCCGGAGCCCTCAAGAGGGTGGGACGGGTGGAGGACGGGTCAACCGTCTGCGACCACGAGCCGGAGGAGAAGGAGGCCGGGCACTCACTGACCACTGCGCTGGCCACTCTGGAATGGCATGACCACAAGATCAACCTTTTAGATACGCCCGGAACGTTCGACTTTGCCGGAGAGGCAGTGGGTGCCTTGGCGGCCGCCGACCTGGCCGTCTTCGTCGTGGATGCCTCCAGTGGCCTCGACCACGTCACCGTGGACCTGTGGCGTCAGGCTTCCGTCCGCCAATTGCCGCGCCTGTTATTCGTGAACAAGCTGGACCGGGAGTACACGAGTTTCGAACGGGTCCTCGCCGAGTTGCAGGACGCCTTCGGGGCCGGCGTAGCCCCCCTAGAGATCCCGATTGGTGAGGCAGAGTCGTTCCACGGCATCGCTGACCTCCTCACCGACACGGCCTGGATCTACGACAGCGGTCATGCCGAGCTGGGTGAGATCCCGGAGGAGATGAAGGAGAGTGAGCACGAGGTCCACGACTCACTGATCGAGAACATCGTGGTGGCTGACGACGACCTGCTGGAGCGGTTCCTGGACGGAGACGTCCCGTCTTTCGAGGAGTTGGAGAAGGTGCTGGGAAGGGGCGTGGCCGACGGCGCGGTGTTCCCGGTGGTCTGCGGATCAGCCACCATCCCCATCGCTGTGGATCGCCTCTGCAACTACATCGTTGAGATCGGACCGTCGCCGATGGACCGGCCGGCCGTCCCGGTGACCGTGGGCGGGACAGAGGTCGAGGTGGCCCCCGACCCGTCAGCCGACACCCTGGTCCAGATCTTCAAGACCGCTGTTGATCCCTACCTCGGCCACGTGTCCTACTTCCGGGTGTTGACCGGCACGGTGACCCGCGACCTCCACCTGTCCAATGGCCGGACCGGCGACAACGAGCGGTTCCGGAATGTGATGACCCTCCAGGGTGGCGAGTCGCTCGACATCGACGCGCTGCCAGCCGGCGATATCGGAGCGGTGGCCAAACTCCACGGGACCCTGACCGGCGACACGCTCTCAGCCGGGGGCCGTGCCGCCGCGCCCCCCATCGGCTTCCCGTCTCCCGTGCTGTCGGTGGCCGTCTCGGCAAGGAACCGCACCGACGAGGACAAGTTGGCGAACGCCCTGCACCGCCTGGTCGAGGAGGACCCGGTGCTGACGGTCACCCGCAACGATGAGACCCGCCAGACGCTGCTGGGCGGGTTGGGGGAGACCCACCTCCGCAACGTGGTGGCTCGCCTGGAACGCAAGTTTGGTGTCCATGTCGACAAAGAGGACGCCCGAGTGGCATACCGGGAGACCATCACCGGCTCCTTCAGCGCCGAAGGCAAGTACAAGAAGCAGAGTGGCGGCCACGGGCAGTTCGGCATCGCAGAGATCCGGATCGAGCCACTACCCGCCGGGTCGGGCTTCGAGTTCGTCGACGAGGTGAGGGGCGGAGTGATCCCCCGGCAGTTCATCCCCGCCGTGGAGGCTGGCATCATGGACGCTATGGCCCACGGGGGTACCTCGGGCTACCCGGTGGTCGACGTACGGGCCGCCGTGTTCGACGGCAAGCACCACGCTGTTGACTCCTCCGAGATGAGCTTCAAGATGGCCGGCCGCCTCGCCTTCCAAGAGGCGCTAGGCGGGGCCCGTCCGGTGGTGCTGGAGCCCATTTCAGCCGTCGAGGTGACCATCCCATCGGACTGCCTGGGAGACGTTATGGGCGATCTGTCGTCGCGCCGGGCCACTGTGCAGGGCTCGGACATGGACAAGTGGGGCGACCAGGTGATCAGCGCCATGGTCCCCGAATCCGAGATGATGCGCTACTCGATCGACCTGCGCTCCATCACGGGAGGTCGGGGCCGGTTCACGATTCGGCACGACCACTACGCTCAGGTTCCCGCCGGGGTGTCCGTACCGGCGCCTCCCGAGCGCTGATTGGGCAGGTCTAGGCGTCGGCCGGGATGGCCACCGTCTCGGTATCGATCCCAGAGCGTAGGACCCGTCCGGGTAGCGACCCCGTCGGTGTGGACGCTTCCACGGTGCAGGTGCCGTTGACGTAGACCCGGTCGACCCCGTGGGCCTCGGCGTAGAGACGCGGGCTGTCTCCCGGCAGGTCATGTCGCAGGTGGAACTCACCGGCCCCGACGGCCCCTGGGTCAAAGACCACCAGGTCAGCGTGCCATCCCTCCACAATCCTGCCTCTCTCACGGAGCCCGAAAAAGCGAGCCGGCACGTCGGTCATGTGAGCCACTGCGGCTTCCACCGAGGCCAGCCGCCGACCTCGGAGGCAGTCGGCCAGCCACTGGGTGGTGTAGCTGGCGCCAGCCATACGGTCGAGGTGGGCACCGGCGTCTGAGCCACCGATCATGACGTGGTCGTGGTCCCAGGCCGCCTGGCGCATGATCCAGCTGGCCGGGTCGTCGTCGGTCGGCCCCGGCCAAAGGACAGTCTGCAGGTCGTCGGCCAACACAATGTCCAGCAGCGTGTAGAAGTCCCTCTGACCGCGCTGGCGGGCGATGTCGCCGACCAGGCGTCCCTTGAGGCCCTCGTTTTCGATCGAGTGCGTGTCGCCGATGCGGTACAGGCCCCACCCGGTCAGTCGCGAGAACACCCCGGCGTCTGGTGAAGCGGCCCGCTCCTCGAGGAAACGCCGGGTCTCGGGGTCGGCCAGAGCTGCCACCTTCTCGCCGTGGGGGAGGTTCATTACGTCGCCCCAGTCGGGCAGCGAGTAGAGGGCACAGAACGTGTGGAAGTGCATGTTCATGCCCACGAGGATGGGCATGGTCAGGGCCATAGCCCTTCCACCGGCCTCGGCCACTCGGTCGCAGGCCGCCAACTGGTTCCGGTAGTCGTCCGGTCGGGCGGCGTCGATGGTCAGGACGTTCCAGTTGACCGATCGTCGGCCGGCCAGCGACATACGGGCCATCAGGTCGACCTCGTCGTCACGAAAGCCGTTCATACATCCGTCGGCCACCCATTCCAAGGTGGTGCCCGGGTGGTCGGCGCATACGGCACTCAGGGCGACCACCTCGTCGACGGCCGCGGTACGGGACGGGACGGGGAGCCCATCGCCGTCGGTGTGGGTGAACGAGCGACTGGTCGAGAAGCCCAAGCCGCCGGCTTGCAGTGATTCGGCCAGGAGGCGCGTCATTTGGGCCAGCTCATCAGGGGTGGCCTCCCGGCTCACGGCATCGTCCTTCATGACCGTGCGGCGGATGGCGCTGTGGCCGACCATCCCGGCCACGTTCACGCCCAGGTTCCCCTCGAAGCGGTCAAGGAAACTGCCGAAGGAGCGCCAGTTCCAGTCCACACCCGCCGACAGGGCATCGGGGGACATCCCCTCCACCTTGACCAGCATGGCGGCCAGGTAGGCGGCGTCCGAGTCGTCGCCCAGAGGGGCGATACTGAAGCCGCAGTTGCCCATGACCATGCTGGTGACCCCATGCTGGGACGACGGTGTGGCGTACGGGTCCCAGAAGAGTTGGGCGTCGTAGTGGGTGTGGGGGTCGACGAAGCCGGGGCACACAATTCGATTGGTGGCATCGACCGTCTCGACGGCCTCGGCTCCGTCTAGGTCGCCTACTGCAACGATTCGGCCGTTGGCGACGGCCACGTCGGCCTGGAACCCCGGCACGCCCGAGCCGTCGACCACCGTGCCGCCGCGGATGAGTAGGTCGTACATGGGGGTGAGGCTAGCGGTGGGCCGGGATCGATACCTGACGGAGCGTCAGGTAATTGGTGCTCGATGAACGCGCCCACGGGTCGTCAGCTGGGCGACCCGTGGACAAGGATCCTCTGGTGGGCGACCGGATCGACAGGCTGCTGGCTGACCTGACGTTGGCGGAGAAGGTGGCGCTGATGGGCGGGCGTGACCTCTGGTCGGTGCAGCCGGTGGATCGCCTGGGTATTCCGTCGCTGAAGGTCACCGATGGCCCGAACGGTGCCAGGGGGGCCGGCATGTTGGGCACCGGCACGCCGTCGCTCTGCATCCCCTGCGGTACGGCGTTGGGGGCCACCTGGAATCCGGAGTTGGTCGAGGAACTGGGTGGAGTACTGGCCGCGGAGACCCGGGCCCGAGGCTGTCACGTGTTGCTGGCCCCGACGGTCAACCTGCACCGAACCCCGCTAGGGGGGCGGAACTTCGAGTGCATGTCGGAGGACCCGTTCCTGACCGGTCAGATTGCCGTCGGCTTCATCCGCGGTGTGCAGGCCGGTGGCGTTGGGACCACGGTCAAGCATTTCGTCGCCAACGACTCCGAGTTTGAGCGCACGACGATCTCCTCGGAGGTAGACGAACGGACCCTGCGAGAGGTCTCGATGCGTCCATTCCAGATGGCGGTTAGTGAGGGTGGCGCTTGGGGTGTCATGGCCTCTTACAACCGGGTCAATGGGACGTACGCGGCCGAGAACAGTTGGATGCTGGACACCGTGCTGCGGGGCGAGTGGGGATTCGACGGGATCGTGGTGTCGGACTGGTTCGGCACTAAGTCGACCGGTCCTTCGGCCACTGCAGGGCTGGACCTCGAGATGCCCGGATTGCCGCGTTGGTATGGAGAGCGTCTCCTCGAGGCTGTCGAGGGTGGTGAGGTCCCCGAGTTGGTATTGGATAGAGCGGTCCGTCGGCTGCTCCTCCTAGCCGAGCGGACCCGAGCCTTCGAAGAGCCTCACCTACGGGAAGAAGAGCAACTGAACGAACAGGCTCACCGGTCGCTAGCTCGGCAGGCCGCCGCTGAAGCCATGGTCTTGTTGAAGAACGACCGATTACTTCCACTCGCCGTTGACAAGTTGACCAACCTGGCGGTGATCGGCCCGAACGCCGCGACGGCGATGATTATGGGAGGTGGTTCGTCAGCCTTGGTTGCTCAGCATGAGACCTCACCCCTTGATGCTCTGGTCGACCGCTTGGGGGAACGTCTGGAGATCCGTTACGAACCCGGGGTCGTTACCGACAGGTCGGCCCAGCCGCTGGGCGGTCGAACCACCGAACGATCCGACGGTCAGCGGGGATTCGACGTGGCCTACTTCGACTCCATCGACTGGACGGGTCCCGAAGTAGGAACCGCAACCTTCCGGGATGGCCGGATTCTCCACTTCGACCGGGTTCCGGGAGTGTCCGACCTACGGTCCTTCTCATTCCGGGCGACCACTACGTTTACCCCGGCGGTCGACGGCGACCACGTCCTCACGCTGGTGCAGGCTGGGCGGGCCCGACTACTGGTCAACGGTCAGGTGGTGGTTGACGGAATCGCTCAACCCATGCCACTCGGTGAGGAGTTTTTCGGAATGGGGAGCGTTGAGGCGGACGCCGCTATCCCTATGGTCGCCGGTCACCCAGTCGAGGTGGCCGTCGAGTGGACGTCGGAGGGGGCGGCGTTCATAAGCGGAGCCAAGGTCGGTGTGCGGACACCGTCCCCAGACGACCTCATGGACAGGGCTGTGACGGCAGCGACCGAGGCCGACGCTGTCGTGCTCGTGGTTGGCACCAACCACGACTGGGAGACTGAGGGCCGGGACCGGGAGTCGATGGACCTGCCTGGCAATCAACCCGAGTTGATCCGGCGAGTGTGCCAGGCGAACTCGGACACGGTGGTCGTCGTCAACGCGGGATCTGTAGTTACCAGCGACTGGGCAGACGTGGCGCCTGCCGTACTCCAGACGTGGTTCGGAGGCCAGGAGATGGCTGACGCCTTGGTGGACATTCTGGTTGGGGACGACGAGCCATCGGGTCGCTTGCCCACCACAGTGCCCCATCGCTTGCAGGACACGCCGGCGTTTCTCCACTATCCGGGTGAGAACGGACGGGTGGTTTACGGCGAGGGACTGTTCACCGGCTACCGCTGGTACGAGGCACGAGATTTGCCGGTGGCCTTCCCCTTTGGTCACGGTCTGGGCTACACGGAGTTCTCCTGGGGGGAACCCTCGCTGGGTGAAGTCCCGACCGTGGCCGATTTGAAGTCAGGGGCTACTCAGACGGTCACCGTGTCGGTGACCAACGTCGGTGACCGCGCGGGCTCCGAGGTCGTGCAGTGCTACGTGGCTCCCCAGGCCCCGCGCTTGGCCCGACCGGTAAGGGAGCTGCAGGGCTTCGCCAAGGTGCGCCTGGAACCGGGAGAGTCTGCTGACGTCGTCGTCGTGCTTGGCCACCGTGCCTTCGCCTACTGGGATCCCGGGGACCCCGGGTACTCCGAACGTTCGTCGAGGTCCCCCGTGGCCGCCGGTCAGGGGGTGGCCTCCCGCGACGAACCCGGCTGGCACATCGACCCGGGGTCGTACGAACTACACATCGGACCGTCGTCGACCAAGATCCAGGCCATTCTTCCTCTCGATCTGCAGTGAGCCGTTGTACCTTTCGGGCCTCCCACGCCGCACCGGCTGACCGGTAGTCTCGAGGACTACAACCAACCGGGGAGCTCGGGCCTGATGCCGGGCTGAGAGGGCAGCGACCGTCGCTATCGACGGGGGCGCTGTCGACCCGACCAGAACCTGCTCCGGGTAATGCCGGCGAAGGGAGAACCAATGGCCCGTGTCCGATCCTCCGCCTTCGGCTCGGCGATCCTGGTACTGGCTGCCCTGGTCGGAGCAGCCTGTGGGGGGGCTGACCCCACCTCGTCGGTACCGCTCAGTTCTGGTGTCGGGTCGGCCGAACCGCTGCCCACCGGTCCGGTCGCCCTGGTCACCCACGACTCGTTCTGGGTCTCGGAGGAAACGTTGGCTGCCTTCACGGCCGAGACCGGGATCGAGGTAGTCCTCCGGACAGCTGGTGACACCGGTCAGATGGTCTCGACGGCCATTCTCACCGCCGGAGACCCGATAGGCGACGTGATGTTCGGTGTCGACAACACCTTCCTCCAACGGGCGTTGGACGCCGACCTCTTCGAGCCCTACCGGTCGCCGGCCTTGGTCGACGTACCGACCGCTTTGCAACTTGACCCGTCGCACCGGGTCACACCGATCGACTTTGGCGACGTGTGCGTCAACTACTGGATTGATCGCTTCGACGACGGCCACCCCGCACCCTCCACGCTGGTCGACCTAGCCGACCCGGCCTATGCCGACCAGCTGGTGGTCCAGAACCCAGAGACCTCATCCCCCGGTCTGGCTTTCTTGCTGGCCACCATCGCCGAGTTCGGCGACGGTTGGGAGGACTACTGGGCCGCCCTCCGGGACAACGGCGTGGTGGTGACAGCAGGCTGGGAGGACGCTTACTACGGCGAGTTCGTGTCCGGAGGTGGGGATCGACCGATCGTGGTCAGTTACGCCTCCAGCCCGCCCGCCGAGGTGATCTACGCCGACCCGCCGGTGGATACGCCGCCCACTGGGGTGGTCACCGACACCTGCTTCCGCCAGGTCGAGTTCGCTGGGATCCTGGCCGGCACGACGAACCGGCTCGCGGCCGAGATGCTGGTCGACTTCCTTCTGTCGCCCATCTTCCAGGAGGACATCCCACTAAGCATGTTCGTCTTTCCAGCTCTGTCGACAGCCATCCTGCCGCCGGCCTTCGCGGACTTCGTGGAGTTGGCCGACGATCCGCACGTACTAGACCCAGCCGACATCGAAGCCAACCGCAACACCTGGACCGAGCGGTGGACCGAGATCGTCCTACGTTGAGTCCGCGGCGCCGATCAGGATCGGTGGACTGACGTGGGCCCGGCCCGATGGGTGGCACGGGTGTTGTGCGTCGTCGTGCCCACTGCCTTCCTGGGAGTTTTCTTCCTGTACCCGGTGGGGACGATTCTGGTCCGGGGACTGGGGGCCGACGGCCTAGACCGGCTCCTCGGTTTACCGGGGCGGGCCTCGTTCCGGGGAGTGGCGTGGTTCACGGTCTGGCAGGCCACAGTGTCCACCCTGCTCACCGTGGTCGTGGCCCTGCCCGGTGCTCACCTGCTGGCCCGGCGCCGGTTTCGGGGCCGGGCGCTGTTCCGGGCGGCCACCACTGTGCCGTTCGTTCTACCCACCGTGGTGGTTGGCGGAGCCTTCCTGGCCCTGTTCGACCGGTTCGACCTGGTCGACGGTCCGCTTCGGGCGACCCGCACCGTGTGGGCCATCCTGGCCGCCCACGTCTTCTTCAACGTGGCCGTCGTGTTGCGTACGGTCGGCAGCTTCTGGGAGGGCCTGGACCACCGACCAGAGGAGCAGGCCCGGGTCCTAGGGGCCACGCCGTGGCAGGCCTTCCGGTGGGTCACCCTGCCTCGGCTTTGGCCGTCGATTGCTGCCGCCTCGTCGATCGTGTTCCTGTTCTGTTTCACCTCGTTCGGGGTGATCCTGATCCTCGGCGGACCGACCCGGGCCACCTTGGAGACTGAAGTGTGGCGCCACGCCGTGTTCCGGGGTGACCTGGCCTCCGCGACAGCCTTGGCTGTGGTCCAGTTTGTTGCCGTCTTGGTCATGGTCGTGGTGGTCAACCGTCTCCAGCGACGGCGGGCCGTTGGCCAGCGTCCGGTTCGCCGAAAGGTTCCCCGGGCCGGAGCCCGGCTTCTGGTTGGGAACCTGGGCCTGCTGGGAGCGGTACTCGGCCTGCCGGTCGCTGTACTAGTCGAGCGGTCTCTGGCCGCCGACGGTGGTTGGTCACTGCGTAACTACGCCGCCTTGGCCGACCGGGTCAACCTGCTGCCCGTGTCGGCGGTCGGCGCGTTGCGAAACTCGCTGCTGTTCGCAATCGTGGCTACCGGCTTGGCCGTCGTGGTCGGAGGCCTGGCCTCACTGGTCGTGGTCCACGGCCGGCAGGCCGTGTCCCGGGCCTTCGACCTGGGGATGATGCTGCCGCTGGGCGCCTCGGCGGTCACCCTGGGGTTCGGCATGCTGATCGCCCTGGACGAACCACCCCTGGACCTGCGGTCGTCGCGGTGGCTGGTACCGGTAGCCCACGCCTTAGTCGGCGTGCCGTTCGTGATGCGGACCGTGGTGCCGACCCTGCGGAGCATCGACCGTCGGCTCCGGGAGGCCGCAGCCACGCTGGGGGCTTCACCGGCCCGGGTTCGGCGCGAAGTGGATCTTCCCATCGCTGCTAGGGCCCTAGCCGTGGGGGCCGGATTCTCGTTCGCCATCTCGCTGGGCGAGTTCGGGGCCACCTCGTTCCTGCCCCGCAACCCCGACCGGTTGACCGCTCCGCTGGCCCTCTTCCGCCTCCTGGGCACCCCTGGAGAGACCTTGCGCGGCCAGGCCATGGCGCTAGCCGTGGTGCTCATGGTCCTGACCGCCGCCTCAGTGCTGGCCATCGAAAGTTGGGGGCGCCGAGGCAGCGTACGGGGGGACCTGTGAGCCTACGAGTGGAGGGCTTGACGCTGTCCTTCGACGGTGTGCCCGTGCTGGACGGCATCGACCTCGAAGTGGCCGCGGGCGAGGTGGTGGTGCTGCTCGGACCGTCGGGGTGCGGCAAGAGCACCCTGCTTCGGGCCATCGCCGGCTTGGAGCATCCCTCGGAGGGGCAGGTCTGGTGGGGCGACGAGAACCTAACCGTCGTGGCCACCCACCAGCGGGGCATAGGCCTCATGTTCCAGGACCACGCCCTATTCCCTCACCGGGACGTAGCCGGCAACGTGGAGTTCGGTCTGCGGGTAGCCGGGATGCCCGCAGACCAGCGGACCCACCGGGTAAGGCGGACGCTGGATCTGGTGGGCCTTCCGGGCTTTGGCGACCGCCGGGTCGACACCCTGTCGGGCGGGGAGGCCCAGCGGGTGGCGCTAGCCCGGTCACTGGCCGCCGGACCCCGACTGCTGATGCTCGACGAGCCGCTGGGGTCTCTGGACCGGGCCCTGCGGGAACGGCTCACCGCCGAGCTGGGAGCGCTGCTACGGCGCCTCGGTCAGGCCGTAGTCCATGTCACTCACGACCATGACGAGGCCTTCGCCCTGGCCGACCGGATCGCCGTGATGGGAAGTGGTCGGCTAGTCCGAGTGGGGACACCGGCCGAGGTGTGGGCCGATCCGCGGTCTGTGCACGCCGCCCGGTGCCTAGGCCACGAGAACCTTGTCGACCTGGACGGCGATGGTGGGTGCCCCCTGGGTCGCCTGGGCGACGGGCCGGGCACCGTGCTGATCCGCGGCGACCGCCTGATCGTCCGACCCGAACCTCCGGCCGGTGGTCTGGTGGGCGAGGTCCGGCGCACCTCGATCCGGGGTGGGCGGACCCTCCTTGACCTGGACGTGGCAGGGGTCGCCATCCGGGTCTGGTGGGACGGGCCGGCCACTATTGGTGACCGGGTGGAGTTGGTCCTGGCTGACGGGGCGATCGTGCCTCTGGTCGGATAGGCCGTTCAGGCCTCGTCAAAACGGGGGGCCAAGTCGGTCTTCACCACCTTGCCTAGGGCATTTCGGGGAAGGCCGTCGAGCACCAGCATCCGGGACGGGACCTTGTAATGGGCGAGCTGTTCCCGGCAGAAGGCGACCACAGCTTCCGGCAGCGTGTCCGGGTCGACATCGTTCATGGGGACTAGGGCGGCCACGACGGCCTCGCCCAGGCGGTCATCAGGTATCCCGAGAACCGAGGCTTCCCGTACCTCCGGGTGATCCAGCAGCACCCTCTCCACTTCGGCCGGGTACACATTGGCTCCGCCCCGCAGGATCATCTCGGTTCGTCGACCCCGAACCACGAGCTGGCCGCTGTCCAGGAAACCGAGGTCGCCGGTGTGGAGCATCCCACCCCGCAGTGCCTCGGTGGTGGCCTCGCCCCGGTTCCAGTAGCCGAGCATCGGGGTCCACGAGCCGGCCCAAGGCCCGTGGACGGCCGGAGCGATACAAACCTCACCCGTTTCGCCCGAGGGGACCTCCCGGTCGTCGTCATCGACGATCACCACCCGGACCGGGTCGAGCGGGTAGCCGGCACCGTCGGACCGGGTCGGCAAGTCCGTACGTTCCCGGGTCACCCCGGTTGGGGCCTCGGTCAGGCCATAACCGATGGTGGCTGGCGTACCGAATTTCTTCTGCCAGGCGGCCCGCAGCGCTGGAGGGGAGTGGCCGGCGCCGATGACGGCCTGAGACAAGGGAGCCAGGTCGCCACGCGTCACCCCGGGGTGGGCCACCAGGTCATAGGCCAGAGTGGGGACCAGGGTGATCCGGTTGATGCGCTGTTCTCGAATGTCGGAGGCGAGACCCACGGCGTCGGATCGG
>JAZADL010000007.1:0-3231 GCA_036123635.1 Actinomycetota bacterium | reverse complement strand
CTCGGGCTACGCCGGCCCGCAGATTTCGGAACCGGGTGGCCCCGCAGGCGTCACATACCACGGGCCTGCGATCGTCATCTACCGGGCAGCGCAGCCGGTCGTCCTCGTCCTGGATGAGGGGAACCTGGTGCTCCTCGCACCGGGCCAGTTCGCCGCAGCCGTGGCAGGCCAACAGTCGGGACCGACCCTTCCGGTTCAGGACGCATACCACGGGATCGCCGCCCTCGCCTCGCAGGATGGGCACCAGCGCTGGCGAGAACAGACCCGACTGCACCGGATCGTCCTGTCGGCGGTCGACCAGGTCCAACACCGGCCATCCGGCCCGCTCGACGGCCCGCGACGGGGCCAGGAGGTGTCCCGCAGCCAGGGCCTCCAGCGTGGGGGCGGCCGAGGCCAGGACGCAAGGCACCCTGGCCCGACGAGCCCGCTCGACGGCCAAGTCCCGGGCGTTCCAGGTGGGGGCCCGCTCCTCCTGGTAGGCCTCGTCGTGCTCGTCTAGGACCAGGACAGCCCCCAGATGCCGCACGGGGGCCAGGGCGGCGGCCCGGGATCCTATGACCAGCCCGCCGCCAGCAGCCCGGGCCCAGTCGCGGGGCATGGAGGCCACCAGTAGGCCAGCCCGGCGGAGTTGCCCGGCTAGGTGGGAAGCGGCGGGGGCCGTGGGCACGAGCACTAGGGCGTCACCTAGCCGAGCGGCGGCCAGTACCAGCGGTACCGGGTTGGCGGCTGGGGGCAGGCGAACCACCGTGGGAGCCTCGTCGTCTCCGGTAAACGCCCCGTCGAACCAGTGTCCGGTGGCCTCCGGGACTACGGCCGGTGCCGGACCGGGGGCTGCTGCCTCGACCACCGTGGAGGGCGACGCGGTGGCCAAGAACCCCGACACCGGACCAACCCACCGTCGGGCTGCCCAACGGGCCAGGTCGATCAGGGCTGCTGAGGGTCCCATCCCGCTGAGCCGGGAGAGGGGGCGAAGTTCCACGCCGGCCGGGGGAACAACGTGGTCTTCCACCACCCAGCCCCCCACCCGGCGGCCGCCCAGGATCACCCGCACCCGGCTACCGACCCCGAGGTTTTCGGCTCTTCCGTCGTTCTCCCAGGCAGGGGGAACGAGGTAATCGAAGGCCCGGCCTACAGCGGCCACGTCGGGAAGTACCCGGACTACCCGGCCCGGAAGGCCCTGGGGGACAGCGTCGTCGACCCCTCCGGAGGCTTCGACCGGCGGCTTCTCCGTCGCTGAGGCGTCGTCGGCAATATCACCACCGAGGTCCAGCCGACCCTGGTCGGTGGCCTCGCCGGTCATGCCGGGTGCCGGGTCAGGACAGGTCGAGGGCCGACCGGACGTCGTCCACCCGATCGGTCGCTTCCCACGGGAATCCGTCTCGTCCGAAGTGCCCGTAGGCGGCTGTCCTCCGGTAGATCGGCCGCTTGAGGTCCAGGTCGCGAATGATGGCCGCCGGCCGGAGGTCAAAGACCTCCTGCACGCAGGCTGCAATGCGGGTTGGGTCCACGGTCTCGGTCCCGAACGTCTCGACCTGGACGGACACCGGACGGGCCATCCCGATGGCGTAGGCCACCTGGAGTTCGCAGCGGCTGGCCGCGCCGGCCGCTACCAGGTTTTTGGCCACCCAGCGGGTGGCGTAGGCCGCCGACCGGTCGACCTTCGACGGGTCCTTGCCCGAGAAGGCGCCGCCACCGTGCCGGGCCATTCCACCGTATGTGTCCACGATGATCTTGCGGCCGGTCAGGCCGGTGTCGCCTACTGGGCCGCCGATCACGAAGCGGCCCGTCGGATTGACGTGGACCTCAAAGTCGTCGTTGGAGAAGGCCTCCGGGATGGTTGGTCGGATGACCTGCTCCAAGAGGTCGGGGCGGATCATGGAGTCCCGGTCGATCCCGTCGTTGTGCTGGGTGCTCACCAGCACGGTGCGTAGGCGAACCGGCCGGTTGCCCTCGTAGTCGAAAGTGACCTGGGTTTTGGCGTCGGGACGCAGGTAGGGAATGGTTCCGGCCTTTCGGACCTCGGCGTGCCGCTCGGCCATGCGATTGGCCAGCTGGATGGGCAGCGGCATCAGGACGTCAGTCTCGTCGCAGGCGTATCCGAACATCATCCCCTGGTCACCTGCGCCCTGGCGGTCCAGGTCGTCGTCGTCCGAGGAGCCGGTCCGGGCCTCCTCCGAGTCATCCACCCCCCGGGCAATGTCGGTGGACTGGGCGTCCAGAGCGACCATCACGCCGCAGGTCCGGCCGTCGAACCCGAAGTCCTCCCGGTCGTAGCCGATCTCGCAGACGGTGTCCCGCACGGTCTCAGGAATGTCCACGTAGTCCGTCGTGGTGACCTCACCGGCCACCACGACCGTGCCGGTGGTGATCAGGGTTTCGCAGGCCACCCGGCTGTTCGGGTCTCTGGCCAGCATGGCGTCCAGCACCGCATCGGAGATCTGGTCGGCCATCTTGTCCGGATGGCCCTCGGTGACCGATTCCGAGGTGAAGGTCCAGTTGTCACTCACCTGGCGTCTCCGTTTCCAGTCCGGTTCGTCCTATGTGCGGCCAGGGCGGCGTCCAGCACGACACCGGCCACCTCCCGTTTGTCCGCCAACGGCACCTCCCGGGCACCGCCACTGGCATCCATAACCAGCACGGCGTTGGTGTCGTGCTCGAACCCCACCTGGGGGGCCGACACGTCGTTGGCCACAATCAGATCAATCCCCTTCGCAGCCAGCTTCGCCGCCGCATTCTGGCGCAGATCTCTGGTCTCTGCCGCGAACCCCACCAGCACTTGTCCGTTGATCCGAGAGCGACCCAACTCGGCGAGGATGTCGACTGTGGGCTCCAGGACGATCTCGACCGGGCCGTCAACTTTCTTGATCTTCTCGGTGGCCACCTCGACCGGTCGGAAGTCGGCTACGGCGGCCGCCATGAGGACGATGTCGGCGTCGACAGCCTGAGCGATTACCGCGGCGGCCATCTCGGCTGCTGTGTCAACTGCCGTGACATCGATACCCGGGCCGGCGGGTGCCGTGCCCGGCTGGGTGGTCACGCAGCGGACCTGGGCCCCGCGGGCGGCTGCCTCGGCCACCAGAGCGTGGCCCTGCTTGCCTGAGGACCGGTTGCCTAAGAACCGGACCGGGCAAATCGGCTCCCGGGTCCCTCCGGCCGTCACCAGCACGGTCAGGCCGGCCAGGTCGCCACCGGCGTCGCCCCGGGTTGCCCCCAGGACCTCCTCGGCCGCGG
>JAZADL010000006.1:0-3318 GCA_036123635.1 Actinomycetota bacterium | reverse complement strand
CCCTCACGGCACTACTTGTTGGGGGACCGATTTGGAACCGGGCCTGGAAGCGGATCAAGGCCCACGCTGGGACGGTGGCCGAGGAGACGTCGGCCGTTCGACGGATCTACCTGTTCGCCGTTTTCGGGACTACGGCCCTTGTGGTGCTGGGGAGCTTCCTGGTCATGGTCTACATGGTGGTGTTTGCCCTCTTGGACGGGAGCCTCGAAGCCGAGACCCTGGAGGGCTTCCGGATACCGCTGGCCCTCGTCGGTGCAACGGGAGGTGTCGCCGTCTATCACGGCCGGGTGCTGCGGTCCGGCCTGCGGGCTGTCCCGACGTCCAGCCGCCCCTCACCACGCACGGTGACTTTGGTCGGACCTCCCACCCCAGCGTTAGTGGCGGCCCTCGAGGGGTTGTCCGGCCTCAGGGTTGTTCAGCATCGGCGGCTCGACGTCTCCACCCGGGTCGACCTTGTCCCGGAGTCCGTGGTCGAGGAGGTACGGACCGGAGCTGGAAACATGGTTGTGGTGGTGGCGGCCGACGGTTCTACGGAGGTCATCCCGGTCGCCGACTGAAAAGCCGCCGGACTGCTCCGGCTGGGCTTACCCCGGGGTCGTGGGCCACCATCGACTCATGGTCGCCGAAGAGGACACAGGTAGTGGTCGGGAAGAGGCCCCGAGTCGCGAGGTGAGCGTCGTCCGTGACGTCGCAGCGGACCCGGATGTCGTTTGGGGCCTGGTTAGCGACTTGGTCGGTATGGGGCGCTGGTCGCCCGAAAACCGAGGCGGGCGTTGGATTGATGGCGCCACCGGTCCGACCGTGGGAGCCGTCTTCCGGGGTCGTAACCGTATTCGGTGGCGTCGGTGGCAGACCAACGTGACCGTCATAGAGAGCGATCCGCCTCGCCGGTTCGCGTTTCGTTTGAAGATCGGTTCGCTGGGTGGCTGCGACTGGTCCTACGACATCGTGCCCACATCGGACGGTTGCCGGGTCACTGAATCATGGGTCGATGACCGCTCACCGTTCCTGACCCGGATCGGGTGGTTCTTCACCGGGGTGGGCGACCGGGCCGCTCACAACCGGGCCACCATGGAGCGAACACTGGAGAACCTGGCCGCCGCGGCCGAGGCAATCTGAACGGGTTCAGTCCCAGCCGTTCCAGGAGGTCACCGCGGCGGCTCCTCCGTCACGGTAGGCGGACCGGAAGTCGGTTCCCAGAGTGTGGCCCACGGTGATGAGCGCCACCTGACTCACCGAGTCGTGGGGGATACCCAACAGGGCGGAAGCCTCTTCTTCGAACATGAGGTGAATGGTCGTCCAGCAAGTACCTAGCCCCCGCTCACGGGCGGCCAGCATGAAACTCCAGGCGCTGGGAATGATGGACCCCAGGACTGATGCCGCGCCCATGCCCGACCGGTCGATCCGTCCCTCGATGCACGGGATCACCATGGCCGGTACCCGATGCATGTTCTCGGCCAGATAGGTAGCCGACTCCATGACCCTCATCTGTTGAGCGGCCCGGTCAGTGGGAGCGCCGTCGGCCAGCGCGCCGGCGCTGACTGCCATCTTGGTGTACATGTCCCAGCCTCGACGGTACAGATCGGCCAGACCGGCCCGCTTGTCGGCGTCGGTGACGACAACGAATCGCCATCCCTGCCGGTTGGACCCGGTCGGGGCTTGCACCGTGTACTCCAGACACTCCCGGAGCAGGTCATCGTCCACCGGACGGTCGAAGTCGAGTCGCTTACGAACGGCACGGGTGGTGGAGAGCAGTTCGTGAGCCGAGAGGCCCAGCGTCCGGTCGTTACCGGTCGGCTGATCGTTCACCGGGAGCCTTCCACCAGGTCACGGATTCCTTCGATGCACCGTCGCATGTTGACCGCCTGTTCCTTCTGACGATTGGCGATGATCTTCGCCTCCATGTCGGGCATCTTTTCGATAACCGCCGTTAGGCCCGACGGTCCTGGTCCCAGAACCATGGCGAACCGTAACCGGGCGGCCCCGGCCAGCGGAATCAACTCGAGACTCCACTGGGCGGCCGGGTTGTCGACGTCCGCCGAATTCCAAGCAAACAGCCGGTCGGGCTCGTAGCCGACCACATGGCAGGTCACCTCCCATTCGCCTAGATCGTCGCGCCGGTTCCTCCCGAGGAATGTGGCTCCCACGCCGGGCTCGTCCGAGATCCACTCGGCGCCCTGGAACTCGTTGCTGAACTGGGCCGGCAGGTTGATGTCGGCGACGTAAGGCCAGATCTCTTCGGGCGGGGCCTTCACGTCGACCTCCACGGTGACCCCGGGACCATCAGCGAGCACCGGTGGACCGTCGGCGGGGCCCTGCGTAGTGCGGCCCCAGCGGTCGAACCAGGTGATTTCGCGGGCCGATTTACGAGGCGCCGGTTGGAATTCGCCGCCGGTGGTCCACCCCACAGGGAACAGCACGATCTGGCTCACTCCCGCCGGGATGTCCAGCAGATCGGCCACCCGGTCGGCAGCTGCCAGATGGATGGTCGTCCAGGCGCTTCCCAGGCCGCGGGATCGCAGGGCTAGACAGAAACTCCAGGCAGCCTGGACGACCGAGTCAAACAGGCCGGGCCGCCCACCTCCATCGTGCTCGCCGTAGATGGTGACCAGTACGAGAACCGGGACGTCTTGCATGTGTCGTGCAAGGTGAGCTCCGGACTGGAGGGTCCGTTCGTTTCGGTGGCCGGTACCAGCAAACTTTTCGGCGTTCTCCATGATCCAGTTGCCGCCCGATTCCCGGTAGAGGTCAGCCAGGGCGGCTCTGGTGGCCGGGTCCCGGACGACCAGCCATCGGCGGCTGGTCTGGTTGCCACCCGTGGGGGCCTGCTCAGCGATATCGATGCAGTCCAACAGGATGCTTTCGGGCACGTCACGTTCCAGGTCGAGTCGGCGACGAACCGACCTCGTGGTGGTCAGTAGCCGGTCGGTTTCGTCTACGGGGAAGCCCATGACCGGGATTCCACCACAGGCCATTCGGCCCGCCGTGGTCGGGCTAACCGGGGTGACGGGCTGGTCAGGCCTCCTCGCCCAGCCAAGCTGGCGCCTGGTCGAGTAGGTACTCGCTGATGGCTCGAGACCGGTCCAGGGCATCACACATCCAGTTGGTGTCCTCGCCCCGGAACAGGGAGGCCAACGGTGTTTCCAGACGGGCTATCACCCCGATGGAGCGTTGCGGGGCATCAGTAACCGTCTCAAAAGAGTCGACGGCCGACACCTGGGTGGGCAGGTCGGGGCCGCCGAGGCCGGCCAGCTCGGTGGCCAGCACCAGAAGATCGGGGCCGTGCTCCAGCGGGGGGAGGGCCCAGGTGAACATCAA
>JAZADL010000005.1:0-10267 GCA_036123635.1 Actinomycetota bacterium | reverse complement strand
CGGCCCCGACGCCCGCTGAGGCGGGCCGAAACCGCCCTCAGGCCGGCCAGTCGGGCCCGTCGGCCAGGACCAGGTCGGGCAGAACATCCAGGTAGGCCTCCCGGTCGACCTCCACGGCACCCAGCCTGGCCAGATGTGGGGTGCACCACTGCACGTCGATCAGTCGGTCAGGGCTATCGCCCATCAGATCAACCAGGTTGGCCAGGGCCACCTTGGAGGCATCAGACCGCCGGTGGAACATGGACTCGCCGGCGAACAGCCCGCCAATGGCCACCCCATAGAGCCCACCGGCCAGACCATCACCGTCCCAACACTCCACCGAGTGGGCCCACCCCAGCCGGTGGAGTGTGGCGTAGGCATCGGTGATCCGCTCGTCGATCCACCCGTGGTCCCGTGCCGGATCGGCACAGGCCACCATCACCTCGGCAAACGCAGTGTCGAACCGGACCTCATAGCGGGCCTTCGACCGGCGCAACGACCGGGAGATCCGCAGGTCCGCTGGCCTCAGCACCCCTCGGGGGTCCGGAGACCACCAGGCCATTGGTCCCCTGGCCTCCACCGGCATCGGGAACAAGCCCCTCCGGTAGGCGGCCAAGAGAGTCCCCGGGTCGACATCGGCGCCGACGCCCACCACACCGTGATCGTCGGCCGTGTCGGCTGGGGGGAAGGCCCAGGTGCTGGCCGGTGGCTCGACCGGTTCCGACGCGTCCACGTTCCTCTGGCCCGGTCCGACGGTCGGCTCAGCCAACCTCGATGGTGACCGACCGGACCACGACGTCCCGACTGGGCCCGCCACCGTACGGCGAGGCCTCGTCCACCCGATAGAGGCTCATCATGGCCTCCAGGACGGCTCGCCCCGCCAGGTCGGCGTGTCCGAAGACGATGTAGGTGCCCTGGGCGTCAAGGAGGCCCACCTCGGGGCCCGTGGCGAAGAAGAACTGGGCACCTGAACTGTTGGGGCCCGCCGAACGGGCCATCACCAGGTCGCCCGGCTGGTAGGTGAAGGGGCCTATCAGCCCGCCGTTAGAGACGGGAAGAAACTGGCCGCCCTCGTCGGGGATGGTGTAGCCCGGGCCAGGATCGGACCAGTCGTTGGTCTTCGGAGCTCCACCCTGGATGATTGCGATGGACGGGTCGAACCGGAACAGGAGAGTGCGGTCGTAGTAGCCGTACCGGGTGAGCACAACGAAGTTGTTCACCGTTTCCGGTGTCCGCTCGCGGTCCAAGGCGACCCGGATCTCGCCTTCCGTTGTGTCGAAAACGGCCGTGTAGGTGGCTCCGTCGTCCAGGCACCAGGTCGGACGGCTGGAGAAGGACAAGCGCGGCCCGTCGGACTTGTCGACGGCCGGACAGGCCTTTGGCGCCGGAACGGTTACCGGTGCCGGCGTGTTGTCGCCGCCTCGGCCACCGGCCACCACGACGAAGATCAGGCTTCCCACCATCATCAGGGCCGTCAGCCCCGACACCAGGCGGACAGCCGGTGAGAACCGGGCCGCGGGAGGAGGGGAAGCCGGTCGGCGGGACTTCTTGGCCATGGGTCGGCACCCTAGCGACGACCGGTGGATATGGACCGTGCCGCGTCGGACAGCCGGGGACGTCAGTCGAGACGGCGGCGTGGTCGGCAGGGGGTGTCGAAACTGGAGGTTGGGCACCGAAACCTGCGACAGGGCCCCTGACCGGCGCCGGTAGCGTGGTGCCCCGTGGCCCTCCTCGTAAAGAAGTTCGGTGGCACCTCAGTCTCGGATGCTGGGCGCATGCGCGAGGTGGCTGATCACGTGGCTCGCGCCGTACGGAGCGGTGACCAGGTGGTACTCGTGGTTTCGGCCATGGGCAAGGAGACTGACGACCTGCTGCGCTTGGCCGGTGAGGTGTCGGCCGTCCACCCGGGCCGTGAGATGGACATGCTCGTTACTGCCGGCGAACGCAAGGCCATGGCCCTGGTGTGTATGGCCCTTCACGACAGCGGAATCGACTCCGAGTCGTTCACTGGCAGCCAGGCCGGGTTCCTGACCGATACCAGCCATCAGAACGCCCGGATCGTGGAGGTCCGTCCCGACCGCGTCCGGGCCTCGCTGGACGCCGGACGGGTTCCGGTGATCGGTGGATCACAGGGCGTGTCGACCGACAACGACGTGACCTTCTTGGGACGAGGGGGCTCGGACACCACGGCGGTGGCCTTAGCCCATGCCCTAGGAGCTGACGCCTGTGAGCTCTACACCGATGTGCCCGGGGTCTTCACCACCGACCCCCGGGTGGTTCCGACCGCCCGCCGGATGGCGACCATCTCATTCGAGGAATTACTTGAGATGACGGCCACCGGGTGCCCAAAGCCGGCTATGAGGTCGGTGGAATACGCACGTACCCACGGGGTGCGACTGCACGTCCGTTCTGCCTTCACCTGGCAGGAAGGGACGTGGGTTCATAAGGAGGAAACCGATATGGAACAGGCCATCGTCTCGGCGGTCACCCACGACACGACCGAGGCCAAGATGACGATCGCCGGAGTGCCCGATCAGCCGGGCGTGGCGGCCACAGTGTTTCGCGCCATGGCCGACTTGGACGTAAACGTGGACATGATCGTGCAGAACGTGTCCGACCACGGGGTGACCGACATCTCGTTCACCGTTCCCCACAGTGACCTAGCCCGGTCCGTGGAGTTGAGCGAGCGGCTGGCGGCCGAGATCGGCGCCACCGGGGTGTCGTCTGACGGCTCGATCGCCCGAGTGAGCGTGATTGGTGCCGGCATGCGCACCAATCCAGGTGTGGCGGCCACCATGTTCGAAACGCTCTCGGCGTGCGGCGTGAACATCCAGATGATCTCCACATCGGCCATCCGGGTGAGTTGCATGGTCGAGGGGGGTCAGGTGGAGGAAGCGGTTCGTGCCCTCCACGACGCCTTCGGGCTAGCTGAGGCCTGAACCGCCCGTGCCGCCCTCCCACTTGGCTTCGGCCGGCCTAGTGGTCCTGCTCGCCGCCTCCTCACTGGTGGCTTGTAGTTCCATCGGAGAGCCTGCGGCGCCGCCCACCACCATCCTGGAGGTGGCGACCACGACGGTAAGCCCCGCCGACGCCCGCTCAGACTTCGTTTCCGAGGCCACCGGCTCGGCACCCATCCTCGAAGGTCTCAGCGACCAGGACCTGGGATGCGTGGCCGACAGACTCCTCGAGGACCTGGATCCAACGGAGGTCATGACCCTGACCCGAAACGGGCCACGCCCCGACCAGGCAACCCTGGCTGTCGACGCCCTGCGGTCCTGTGGCCTGATCCTCGACGTGGTGGCCTTGGGATTGCAGCAGGCCATCGACGCCGATCCGGAGGCACCGCCCGTCGAAGCGGCCTGCATTCTTGAAGGCATCGTCGACGAGGACCTCGTGCCCTACCTCGAGGCTCGCTTCGAACACGGCTTCGTGGAACTCGACGACGACGAAGCGAACCTCCTGTTAGAGGACACGCCGATCATGGCCAACACCATGCGGTGCAGCACGCTGGCCCTGTTCGGCCAGGTCGACGCCGAAGCCCCACCGGTGTGCACTGGTCTGGCCTACCGGACGGGAGACATGATGGCTGAGCTCCTGGCGATAGCCGAGACAGAGGTCGACGGCCCGGACCTCTCGGTCCTCACCGGGGTGTTCGCGGCCACTGACGCCATCTTCGCCTGGCTGGTTGACGAGGTTCCGGCCGAGCTGCGTGACGATGCCGTTCTGGTTCGGGACGCCACATCGCGGATCGGTGCCCTCATGGCTGAGGGCTTTGCCAAGGTGGCGGAAGCGGATCCCGGCGACGAGCAGGCAGCGATGACCGCCTTTTTGGGTGTCATGGCCCGGGTCTCGGCCGAAATGGAGTCGACGGCATCCACGGTGGAGGTGTCGACAGAGCGCCTACGCGACTACCTGGTGGCTACCTGCGGGGAGTCCGTCCTGATCCTCTTCGAGCTGCTGTCCGGGGTGGGGGCCACCACCTAATGGGGGCGTCCCGACGGGGCGCCGTCGTGGCCCCAGTGGCCCTGACGGCCGTCTTGGTCCTGTTGTCCGGGTGCGGACGGGCCGATACGGACAGTCCTGAGGCTGCCGCGGTGCCGACTACCACCCCGGTCCCGGCGACGACGGGTTCGCCCCCGGCGACGACTAGTCCGGCCTCGACGACAATCCCCCCTCCAACAACGGCCATGGCAGGAATCACTTCGTGGGTTCCCGATCTGACTCCGACCACGACGGAGGTTCCGATCCCGACCACCAGTCTGGCTGGCGGCCCTATCCCACCCGCCTTCACGGGATTCTGTGCTGATCTGGCCGGGACCTCGGCCGAGTTGGTGCTCGAGGTGGAGTCGGTGATGGCCGACGGCGAACTGAACGCCCGTCGCTACCGGGCCCTTCTATTGGCCACCCGGAATCTGCTGGCTTGGACGAGCAACCGAGTACCAGAGGCCATGGCGTTTGACCTGGCCCTGCTTACCCGGGTGTACGCCGAGTTGGGCATCGAGTTGGACCGCCTAAACCCCGACGCGGTGACCATGCCACGACTCCAGGCCCTCGTCTTCTCCTACGTTTTCGAGTCGCCCGGGGTGGAAGGTCCGGCCCTGGACCTGGCGGCCCGGCGCCTCTCCGCCTTCGTCGAGCGGTCATGCGGGTCCGGCTACCCGCTAATGGAGTCGCTTTGTGTCCTCTTCGCAGGGGTGCGGGTGGACTGAACCCCGACGGCCGGGATGGTATCCCCGGCCGGAAACATCGGCTGGCCGGTGGCGGTGCGTCGGTAGCCTTTACCCCATGGATGTTGCTGTCGTCGGCGCCACCGGCCAGGTCGGAGGGGTCATGCGGAGCCTCCTACTCGAGCGGGACTTCCCGGTCGGAGATATCCGGTTCCTCGCCTCGGCACGCTCGGCGGGTACAACCCTGCAGTGGGGTGACCGAGAGGTGGTGGTCGAAGACACGTCTACCGCGGACTGGTCGGGTATCGACGTCGCTCTGGTGAGCGCCGGGAAGACGGCGTCACTGGAGCACTCCCCGAAGATGGCGGCCGCTGGGGCCACGGTGATCGACAACTCTTCGGGCTGGCGTATGGACCCTGATGTTCCGCTGGTCGTACCCGAGGTCAACGCGCAGGCCCTAGACGACATCCCGAAGGGCATCGTGGCCAACCCGAACTGCACCACGATGGCCGCCATGCCGGTACTGGCCCCCCTTCACGCCGAGGCGGGCCTTCGGTCGCTGACCGTGGCCACCTACCAGGCCGTATCGGGGGCCGGCCTCGCCGGGGTTGAGGAACTGGCCTCCCAGGTGGCTGCCGTGCTGGACGGGGCCCCGGGCCTGGTCCACGACGGTCGGGCGGTGGAGTTCCCGGAGCCGTCCTCGTTTGCCCGCAACATCGCCTTCAACGTGCTGGCCCACGCCGGGTCCTTCGTGGACGACGGTCGAGGGGAGACTGACGAGGAGCAGAAACTCCGCAACGAGAGCCGAAAGATCCTCGGTATTCCCGACTTGGCGGTCTCCGGGACCTGTGTCCGGGTCCCGGTGTTCACCGGCCACTCGCTGTCCGTCCACGCCGAGTTCGATCACCCAATCAGCCCCGATCGTGCCACCGAGCTGCTGGCCGCCGCCCCTGGCGTGACGCTGGCCGACGTCCCGACGCCGCTCGACGCGGCGGGCGTGGACTCGACCATCGTGGGACGGATCCGATCCGATGAGACGCGGCCCAACGGCCTAGCCCTGTTCCTGTCCGGGGACAACCTGCGCAAGGGCGCGGCGCTCAACACCATCCAGATCGCCGAGGAACTGCTACGTCGACGGGCCTGAGGCCCGTCAGGCCATCTGATCCCTACGGCGGGTCGGTGACGTACCGGGCCATTGCCTCGTCCAGCGACAGCTCCAGTTGGTTGGCCAGGCTGGCCAGCCAGGCCAGTACGTCGCCCAACTCGTGGAGCTGCTCGTCGGCTGTTCCCTTTCGGGCGGCCTGGGCTAGCTCCCCGAGTTCCTCGCATAGCCAGGCCACGGTGGCCGGGATCCCGCGGTCGCGGTCAACGGGACCGTAGAGCTCCTCCATGAGGGCCTGAACCTCAGCAAGTTCCATGTCGCGGACCGTATCGGCTGGAGGAACGGCGGTCGCCGATCAACCCCTAGGGATCCACGCGTCGCGCGTGTGTTCGGTCCACACTCGATGCGTGCTCACCGACCACGAAGCCACCCAGGTCTTGAGAGCCCTGGACTCTCTGGACCAGTTGGAGGAAGCGGCAGTGAAGTTGGTTCGGGCCGAATTGGCCTGCGGTCCGGCGCTAGACGGCCTGATCGCCGATCCGCTGACCGAGGGCACCCGGCTGGACCAGCTGAGCTTGGTCGACACTCTGGCCGCCGACCTGCTGGTCGCCCTGGGCCGGCACGACACGGTACGGCGCCTAGTCGACGAGGCTCCGGCGGGGTGCGCCCGCGATGCCCTGGTCGACCACCTGGCGGGCCGGGGTAGCGCCTAACCGACGGGTCGCCGGTTCTCGCCGGTGCCCCGCCGAGGGCTCTTCAGCCCTCCGGGGGTGGAGCCGGTCGGGCTAGGTCTTCGACGGCTTCGCTCCCCGGGAGCCGCATCAGCCCACCGGGCGGGAGCAGGATCTTGCGGTCCCGGGAGCCGCCGCCGACCACCACCCGATCGCGGGCCAGGACCGCGCCATCCACCCAGATGGGCACGGAGGTGGGCAGGCCGAACGGGGTAACCCCACCGATCTGCATGCCAGTCAACTCGGCTGTCTCCTCGGCACTGGCGAACGAGGCCTTGCGGGACCCCAGCCGTTGGCGGACCGTGCCGTTCACGTCGAGGCGGTGGGTGGCCAGCACCAGGCATAGGGCAAACGGCTGCGTTTCGTCGGGCCGGGCCTTGCCGGCCACCAGGATGGCGTTAGCGGAGTCCTCCAGGGCGATCCCGTAGGCCTCACAGAAAGCCGCGGTGTCGGCCAGTGCGGGATCGCAGGCCATGACCTCGTGGTCCACCCCAAGGGTGGCCAGTTGTTCCAGGACCGGGTCTCCGGTCGGTTCGGGCGGCCGGGTCATGACTGCCGCGGAGGAACCAGGCCCGTTTCGCGGGCCGGCCCGGTCAGGCCGTAGAAGACGGCGACCACCACGATGACTCCTCCGATGAAGGTGGGCGTCGGGGGAACCTCGTCGAACCACAACCAGACCCACAGCGAGGCGGCCACTGTCTCGACGGGGGTGAACAGGCTGACCTCGGCGGCTGGAGCGTGCCGGGTGGCCGTGGACATACATAGACGGGCCACCGGCCCAAAAAAGCCGCCCATGAGCAGCGTGGCCAGCAAAGCCCGCCGGTCCAACAACGAGACGTCGGCGGGGACCGCGGTGACCAGTGCGATGAAGGTGGCGGTCACAGCCACCACGAGGGTGCGAGGCAGCTCGGGGTGACGGCGCCAGATCACGAGGTTGATCGAGAACCCCCCGATGGCCACGATGGCCAGCAGGTCGCCACCTACGCCGTCCCCGGTCATCGATCCGCCCACGATGACAGCGATACCGATTGCCGTCGCCCCGATGGCCCGCCAGGTCCGTCCCGAGGTGCGCTCGCGGAGAGCAAACCGAGCTAGGACGGCGGCGAAGATGGGACAGGCGGCGATGATGGCCACCACGTTGGAAGCCGCGGTGAGGGTCACGGCGGTCAGGAAGGACGTAGTCGAGACGGCACCCAGCAGGCCGCTAAGGGCCAACGTGCCCCGCCACCGGGCCACGGTGGCCAACGTGCCCCGACCGAGGGAGCGTAAAGCGAGCGACCATGCCACCGGCGTAGAGAAGAGGCCGACCATGAAGGCGATGGTCCAGCCGTTCACCTCGGAATCGCGCTCAGCGATTCGGACGAACAGCGCATCGCTGGATACCAGGAACATCCCGGTGAAGGCCAACAGCAGGCCGAAGGATCGCCCAGACCGCGGGATCCGGTCGGCCAGAGCGAGGTTCATCGCCGGACACTAGCCACGGGGGCTGGCAGGATGGCCTGCCGAGGCTCTAACGACCGGAGGGTCACGTGCTCCGACCGAACATCTTGCTGGTCACCTTGGACCAGTGGCGAGGCGATTGCTTAGGAGCAGCCGGCCATCCGGTGGTCAGCACACCCCATCTGGACCGGTTGGCCGCTGAGGGAATTCGGTTTACTTCCCACTACGCCCAGGCGGCGCCGTGCGGTCCTAGTCGGGCCAGTCTGCTGACCGGCACCTACCAACATGTGCACCGGTCGGTTCAGAACGGCACCCCGCTGGACGCCCGCTTTACCAATGTGGCCCTCGAAGCCCGAGCCGCCGGGTACGACCCGGTGCTGTTCGGCCACACCGATACCACGGTGGACCCCCGCACCGTTCCTGACGACGACCCCCGCCTCGAGGACTACGAGGGTCCGCTGCCCGGGTTCCGCATAGCCCTGGAACTCCCCGAGCACCGGGAGGCCTGGTACCGGTGGTTGGAGGCCCGGGGCCACGACATCTCGGACCGCGGGCGGTTCCTACGACCCCGAACCGACATGCCCATCCCCGAGGGGCGGGGAGCCAGTTGGCCTCCTTCCCCGTTCGCTACAGACGAGACGGAGACGGCGTTCGTGGTGGGTGAGGTGCTCGACGAGCTGGAACAGTTGTCGGCCGACGGTGAGCCCTGGTTTGTCCACGCTTCGATCTACCGTCCCCACCCCCCGTTCGTGGTACCCGAGCCGTACCACGACCTGGTGGACCCGGCCGAAGTCCCGGAGCCGATCCTCGACGAACCGGGTGACAACCACCCGTTCCTGGCGACCGCGCGAGCCTGGGTCGCCCCGCCCACGGATCCGTTGGACCTCCGACAAGTGCGCGCCACCTACTACGGAATGATGGCCGAGGTTGACACCCAGATGGGACGTCTACTCACGGGTCTTGACGACCTGGGGGTGGCCGACCAGACAGTCGTGGTGGTCACGTCAGACCACGGCGAGATGTTGGGAGATCACGGCCTCATGTCCAAGCTTGGGTTTTTCGACCAGTCGTTCCACATCCCGCTGATCATCCGGTACCCGGCCCTTGAAGGGCCGGCGGGCGGGGTGGTGGACCGGTTTACGGAGAACGTGGACCTAATGCCCACCCTGCTGGACTTGGCCGGTGCCGAGGTTCCGAGGCAGTGCCAGGGACGGTCATTACGTCCCTTTTTGTCCGGCGAGGAACCCGACCAGTGGCGGTCGGCCGTCCACTGGGAGTACGACTTTCGTCTCTTTGCCGGGGCAGCAGACCTACCCGGGAACCGGTGCAACCTGGCCGTGCACCGTGACCGGACGGGCAAGTACGTCCACTTCGCCGGTTGGCCTGCGCTGTTCTACGACCTCGTCGACGACCCGGGCGAGCGTCGACCGTTGGCGGCTCACCCCTCGATGGCTGACTATGCGGCGGCCCTCCTGGGCTGGCGAATGGCCACCGACGAGCAGGAGTTGTCCGACCACCTCGCCCTGCCGGGTGGAATGGTGGTCTTGGACGCCTGACAGCCGCCTCGGGGGTGGGACCGGGGGGCGACCACCGGAACCCCCAAGGTGCGGGTAGGCACAGGCGCCTTACTGGAACGCAGCCGGTGCTTAAGCGGGGTCCCAGGCGGCGTGGACGGCTTCGGGTGCACGCAGGGTGGTCGATACCGGTTCGATTCCGGTGGGGTCGTCGAGGCGGAGGCCGGGAAGTCTCTCGAGGAGCACGTCGAGACCCGTCAGGAGTTCTCGACGGGCCAGGTGCGAACCCGGACAGAAGTGCGGGCCCGAGCCGAAGCTGATGAGGCCGACCGGGTTGCGATCCGGGTCGAACTCGTCCGGACGATCGTGGACTGTGGGATCCCGATTGGCCGCGGCGATCCCGAACAGCAGCAACGAACCGGCAGGGATCCCGGTGCCCTGCCACTCGGCGTCCCGAGTGGCGATCCTGGGCAGGGCACCCAACGGCGGCTCCCAGCGCAGTAACTCCTCGATGATCGCCGGGCGCCGCTGCGGGTCGTCGAACGCTGCGACCAGCACGGACTCCCGGGTAAGAAGCACGTAGAGCAGGTTTCCGAGCGCGTGGTAGGTGGTGGCAGCGCCGGCGGCGAAGAACATCCGAATGTGGGCAATGACCTCCTCGTCGTCAAGTCGTCGACCGTCCACCTCATGGTGGAGCATGGCCGAGAGCACGTCACCGGTCGGCTGCCTTCGCCGCTCCCCGATCACCGGGCCGAGATGCTCGTCGAATTCGTCGCGAGCCGTCCGAGCGGCCTCCGGGTCACGCATGAAGCCCAGCAGGTCGAACGACCAGCG
>JAZADL010000004.1:0-15223 GCA_036123635.1 Actinomycetota bacterium | reverse complement strand
TGAGGAGGCCGGGCCGCAAGGCCCGGCCTCCCACCGTTTTGAACCCCACCGGCTCCGGCCCGACGACCGGCCAGCCGGTAGGGTCGGGCGCCCTCCGGTGGAACAAGAGGAACAAGTGAACAAAACGAAGACGGCGCAGCGCAACCGGGTGACTGACGAACGGCCCTGGTGGGACACCTTCCCCTGGTGGGGCGTCATCATCGCCGCCGTCCTCATCTGGATGGCAGTTCAGATACTCCAGAACGACGACTACGCCCTCGCCTGGGAGCGGATCATCCCAGGCCTGCGTATCACCATCAGGACGACCTTCCAAGCGTTCGGAATTGCCCTCTTCATCGGTCTGGTAACCGGCATCGGGCAACTCTCGCGCAACTTCGCCATCCGCAACGTGTCACGCACCTACGTCGAGTTCATCCGAGGCATTCCGATGCTGCCCCTGATCTTCACGGTGGCACTGATCATCGTGCCGTGGTTCCAAGACCGGATCGGCTATCAGGTCGGGTTCGAGATGAGGGCGACCGTGACTCTGGCTCTGATCTATGGCGCTTACATGGCAGAGATCTTCCGTGGCGGTATCCAGTCGATCCCACCCGGACAGACCGAGGCTGGGCGGTCACTCGGCCTGACAGGACGTCAGACCATGCGCTCCGTGGTACTCCCGCAGGCCATGCGGGCCATCATCCCTCCGCTCGGGAACGACTTCATCGCCGTGCTCAAGGACACATCACTGCTCTCGGTCCTCGGCGTCCTCGAAATCACTCAGCGGGGACGCCAGTTCTCAGCGAGCACCTTCAAGTTCCGGGAGGGCTACTTCGTCGTTGCCTTCATTTATCTCTGCCTGACCCTCGGCCTGTCAATCCTGCTCGGCGTGTTCGAACGGCGGATGACCAGGGACCGGAAGGGAGAACGCTGAGATGGAGACACACGCCGATTCCAGCTCCCTCTCGATGATCTCCCTGCGGGGGCTCTCCAAGACGTTCGACAAGACCATCCGCGCCATAGTCGACGTCGATCTGGAGGTTGCCGAGGGGGAGGTGGTGGTCATCGTGGGCCCCAGCGGTTCGGGCAAGTCCACTGTGCTCCGTTGTATCAACCTGCTGGAGATCCCCACTGAGGGGACAGTTGTGGTGGACGGCTTCGAACTAACCGACGCCTCTACAGACCTGGACCATGTCCGGGCTGAAGTGGGCATGGTGTTCCAACAGTTCAACTTGTTCCCCCACCTAACCGTGCTGGAGAACATCACGCTGGCCCAACGCAAGGTCCGCAACCGGTCTAAGGCAGAAGCCACCGATATGGCCATGCGCCAACTCGAACGGGTCGGCATTCCCGAAAAGGCCGCGTCCTACCCCCGCCAACTCTCCGGTGGACAACAGCAGCGGGTGGCCATCGCCCGGTCCCTGGCCATGGAACCACGGGTGATGCTGTTCGATGAGCCCACGTCGGCCTTGGACCCCGAGATGGTCAAGGAGGTCCTAGACGTCATGCTGGAGTTGGCAGGCGAGGGTATGACCATGGTCGTGGTGACCCACGAGATGGGCTTCGCCCGGGCAGCTGCCGACCGTCTGGTGTTCATCGACGAGGGCGAGATCGTCGAGGTCGGCCCTCCAGAAGAGGTTTTCTCCAACCCCACCCAGGAGCGCACGCGAGCGTTCTTCGACAAGATCCTCTACTGAACTGAGAACGGCGACCCTGCCATGACCACCCCGGCCGTCGAACTCTCCGGCATTACCAAGCGCTACCCAGGCGTAGTGGCCAACGACGGCGTCGACCTGCGAGTAGCGGAGGGTGAGATCCATGCCGTGGTCGGAGAGAACGGTGCAGGCAAGTCGACCCTGATGAAGATCCTTTACGGAATGCAGTCACCCGATGAAGGACGAATGCTTGTCCGGGGGGCTGAGGTTCGATTCTCGTCACCTGCCGAAGCCATCGCTCACGGCATCGGCATGGTCCATCAGCACTTCATGTTGGCTGACAATCTCACGGTCTTAGAAAACGTGGTACTGGGCGCTGAACCTCAAAGGCGGGGGTTCATAGATCGGGAAGCCGCGCGTCGAGACCTGGACCAGCTCGGCACCTCCTACGGCCTTGACATTGACCCCGACGACCTGGTGGAGAGCCTGGAAGTCGGTGAACGCCAGCGGGTGGAGATCATCAAGGTGCTGTACCGGGGCGCCCGGATTCTCATTTTGGACGAGCCGACATCGGTACTGGTCCCTCAAGAGGTGGAGGAGCTGTTCCGTAACCTCCGGGACCTCAAGGCTCGGGGTCACACCATCTTGTTCATCGATCACAAGTTGGAAGAGGTTCTGGCTATTGCCGACACCGTGACAGTTCTGCGGCAGGGCCGAACAATGGCGACCGTTGATCCGAAACGGGTTACCGCCTCAGAGTTGGCCGAGTTGATGGTCGGTTCCGAACTTCCCTCACCCTCGACTGAGCCCCGTGCTGTCGATGATCACGTTTCCTTATCTCTGAGTGACGTGACAGTGCTCGACGAGACAAAGCGTCCTTCTCTGAACAACGTGAGCCTCGCTGTGCACCAAGGAGAGATCCTCGGCGTGGCAGGTGTTGAAGGAAACGGTCAGGGAGAGTTAATCGAAGCAATCCTCGGACTTCGACCCATAGAGGATGGCGGCCAGATTCTCTTGGATGACGAAGAAATTTCTACCTGGTCGGTTCGTCGGAGGCGCGAAGCGCACATCGGTTACGTCCCCGAGGACCGTCACCGTCGTGGCCTGCTCCTAGACGCTCCACTTTGGGAAAACGCCATGCTTGGCCACCAGACAATGGCGCCTTTCGCTCGCGGTCCGCTATTGGACCGAGCCCGGAGCCGAGAAGCCACAACACGCATCGTCAAGGACTTCGACGTCCGGACTCCAAGCATCGACACGTCAGCCCGAGCTTTGTCGGGCGGCAACCAGCAGAAGCTGGTTATCGGTCGAGAGATGGCAGCATCACCCCGGCTACTCATTGCGGCCCATCCCACTCGGGGTATCGACGTTGGCGCTCAAGCCGCTGTCTGGGAGGAGCTGCGGACGGCCCGACGGGATGGGTTGGCCGTGCTCCTGATCTCGGCCGATCTGGAGGAGTTGCTCGGTCTGGCTGATCGCCTGGTGGTCATGCTGCGGGGCCGGGTGGTCGCCGAGTTGGACCCAGGCGCCACGACGCCCCGGCTGTTGGGCGGATACATGACCGGTGCCGAGGACGTAACCGGGAACGAAGAATGACCGGTCGACGGATCTTGATGGCCTTGGCTCCCCCGGTTGTAGCCATTGTCTTTTCGGTCGCCCTTTCTTCGGTGGTTCTGCTGTTGGCCGGCACCAGCCCGTGGGAGGCCTGGCGGGAGATGCTTTCCTATGGCAGCAGTCTGGGAGCCTTAGTCGAGACGGGCAATCGGGCTACGCAGTTGTACTTGGCCGGCATCGCCGTCGCGATTGGCTTTCGGATGAACCTGTTCAACATCGGTGTTGAAGGCCAGTACATGTTGGCCGCCCTCGTGTCGGCGGCCGTCGGAGCGGCAGTCAACCTTCCACCCATTTTGCACGTGACCCTGATCATGGCCGTTGCCATGTCCGTTGGATCCTTGTATGCCGGGGTTGCCGGCTATCTCAAGGTGACCCGCGGTGTCCATGAGGTGATCTCCACCATCATGTTGAACGCCATTGCCCTGTCAGCCATCGGGTACCTGCTCAGAACGTGGCTCGATGATGGAGACGACGCCACCCTCAACATCACTACGCCGGAAATTGCGCCGTCAGGACGCTTTCCAAATCTCAATGGGGTGGTGGAACTGTTTACCCGGGAGATCGGAAGGGGGCGCGAACTCTGGGGCTTTCTCCTGATCGCCATCGTGGTTGGTGTTCTCTTCCACCTTTTCCTGACCCGAACCCGCTCCGGTTTCGATCTGCGGGCCACCGGCCTGAACCCGTTCGCTGCTGAGGCCAGCGGAGTGGACCCGCGAGCCACCGTGGTGCAAGCCATGCTTCTGTCTGGTGCGGTTGCCGGCCTGATCGGCCTGCCGGAGATCCTGGGTGACAGCTACAAATACGACCTGGGGTTTACTCGGGGTCTGGGCTTTACCGGCATAGCGGTCGCCCTCATCGGACGTAATAATCCTGCCGGGGTGGCAGTGGGGGCCCTCCTGTTCGGCTGGCTTGACAGCGCTGCACCCATCCTCGACGTGGTGGGCGATACCCCGCGAGAGATCGTGTCCATCCTCCAAGGAGTGGTGGTGCTCTCAGCTGTTGTGGCCTACGAGGTGGTCAACCGGATCCGTCGAGCCCAGGAGGCTCGAGACGCTGCGTCAGCCACCCAACGAACTCTGGAACCGACATTATGAGTCGGCCGACTTTGCGGGACTCGGTGGTAATGCGGTGGATGATCGCCGCCCTGGGCTTGGTCTTAGCTCTCTCGCTTACTCAAGAACTGGCGCGACCAGAGACCACTGATCTGATCTCGGCTGGTACCGCCGGATCCACCCTCCGACGGGCCATACCAATCCTGTTGGCCGGCCTGGGTGGGATCTGGGCCGAGCGAGCCGGAGTGGTGAATATCGGCCTGGAAGGGATGATGATCCTGGGCACCTGGTTCGGGGCCTGGGGGGCACTGGAATTCGGACCCTGGTGGGGACTAGCCATCGGTGTAGCCGGCGGAGCAGCGGGCGGCCTGCTCCACGCAGTAGCTACGGTCGGTTTCGGCGTCGACCACATCATCTCCGGCGTGGCCATCAACATCCTGGCACCCGCTCTGGCCCGGTTCCTGTCCGGCGAAATCTTTGCGGCTCGCCCTGGCGGTGGAATCACGCAATCTCCGCGGGTCGATTCGGTAGGACACGGGGATCTGCCATTCGTTTCAGGTGGCGACTTGTTTGGATGGAGCACCCCCGACCTTTTCGGCTGGCTATCCGATCAGGGATGGTTCCTGGTGTCAGACCTGTCAGCCCTTTTGTCTGGGATCACCAGCAACGTCTCTTGGGCGACCCTGTTAGCGCTGCTCCTCGTCCCTGTCTCGGTGGTGGTCCTGTGGCGAACGAGTCTTGGCTTGCGAATCCGGGCGGCCGGTGAACATCCGGTAGCCGCCGACAGTCTCGGCGTCAACGTGTACCGAATGAAAACACTTGCCGTGGTAGTCAGTGGCGGTTTGGCCGGTTTCGGTGGTGCTTTCATCGTCATCGAGCAAACCGGCATCTACCGAGAAGCCCAGGTTCAGGGCCGAGGGTTCATCGGCCTAGCCACTGTCATCTTCGGCAACTGGCAACCTGTAGGTGCTTTCCTTGGCTCGATGCTCTTCGGCTTCGCTGATGCTCTGCAACTCCGTGACCGAACTGCGGTACACGCCCTCTTGCTGTTGGTCGGTGTAGCCCTGGCCGCTCTGGCCGTGCGAGCTGTCCTTCGACGGCGACCTGCAGCAGGAACTGGGTTCGCTGCCCTGGCTCTCATCGTTCTGTGGTGGTACTCGGTGAGCGAGGAGGTCATGCCTGAACTGCCGCCGATCACTCCCCACGTGGCCACTCTGCTGGTCCTGGTCTTCGCCTCAAACCGCCTTCGTATGCCAGCCGCCAATGGGCTTCGATACCGGCGGGGCCAGGAGTGAAAGCGGACGCCACCGTCCTGGACGAGGACCGTCGGGGGGCCTGGGAACGCGACGGCTTCGTGGCCCTGCCCGGGTTCGTGGCACCCGACCAGATCGAGTCCCTTCGCCGCCGCATCAACGACCTGGTAGACGGCTACGCCTCACAGGGCTTACCCGCCGGGGCGACCACCGTGTTCTCCACTACCGAGCAGACCCACACCCAGGACGAGTGGTTCCTCACATCAGCTGACGTGATCCGTCCGTTCTTCGAGGACGGGGCCTTCGACGCCGAGGGGAACCTGATCGTTCCAATTGATCGGGCCCTGAACAAGATGGGTCACGCCCTGCACGACCTAGACCCGGTCTTCGACCGGTTCTCCCGGACGGCCGACCTGGCCTCTCTGGTGGCCGAGTTAGGCGTCGCCGATCCCCTCCTCCTGCAGTCCATGGTCATCTTCAAGCCCCCCCGGATCGGCGGGGAGGTGGTTTGCCATTGCGATCACTCCTTCCTGTGGACCGACCCCCAGACAGTGATTGGCCTCTGGTTCGCCCTTGACGACGCCACGGTCGCCAACGGCTGCATGTGGGCCATCCCGGGAGGACACGTCGGTGGCGCCCGGACCCGATTCCGACTCGACGGCTCCGGCGGCACCACCACCGACATCTTGGACCCCACGCCGTACAACCATGGCGACCTGGTGCCAATGGAGGCAGAAGCCGGAACTCTGATCGCCTTCCACGGATGCCTTCCCCATTGGAGCGGCGCCAACACTTCGCACCGCCCGCGTCTCGCCTACACGTTGCACGTGATCGACGGGATGGCCCACTACCGGTCCGATAACTGGCTACAACGCGGTGCAGACCTGCCACTCCGCGGCTTTGCCTGACCTCCCCGCCCCCGGGCCTGGTCCACCACCCCGGTAACCTGCACCATGGAAACCGTGGCAGCTGACCGTGACCTGATCCGCCAGGCACCCAAGGTCGTCCTCCACGATCATCTGGACGGCGGGCTGCGACCCGCCACTGTCATCGAGCTGGCCGATCTGACTGGCTACCGGGACCTGCCCACCACCGATCCGGCCGAGTTGTCCACTTGGTTCCAGAGGGGCGCCGACCGGCGAGACCTCGGCCTCTACCTGGAGACCTTCGACCACACCGTCGGGGTTATGCAGACCTCCGAGGCTTGCCACCGGGTAGCCGCCGAGTGTGCAGCTGACCTGGCTACGGATGGATGTGTCTACGCCGAGGTTCGCTTCGCCCCCGCCCTCCACACTGGCCGGGGCATGGCACTGGACGAGGTATTGGACGCGGTCTTGGCCGGGTTCGCTGATGGCTCGTCGGGAACCGGCCTGGTTATCCGGGCCCTGGTGACCGCCATGCGTACTTCGACTGACTCGCTGGCCGTGGCCGAGGTAGCTGTCCGGTACCGGGACCGGGGCGTGGTCGGGTTCGACATCGCCGGCCGGGAAGCTGGCTACCCTCCGACCCTCCACCTGGAGGCCTTCCAGTATCTGCAACGAGAAAACTTCCACTTCACCATCCATGCCGGGGAGGCCTTCGGACCGGCCTCTATCTGGGAGGCCGTCCAGTTCTGCGGAGCCGAGCGGCTGGGCCACGGGGTGCGAATCGTGGACGACATTGACGTGCCGGACGATGCCCCGCCCCGTCTGGGCCGTCTGGCTTCCTTCGTCCGGGATCGCCGGATCCCCCTTGAGCTCTGTCCGACGTCCAACGTTCACACCGGAGCAGTGGCCGACGTGGCTGCTCACCCCATCGGGCTGCTTCGGGACCTGGGGTTTCGGATCACCGTCAACACCGACAATCGTCTGATGAGTGGCGTGTCAATGACGTCGGAAATGGCTGCCGTTGGCGAGGCCTTTGGCTGGGGGCTGGATGACTTCCGGTGGCTGACCATCAACGCCATGAAGAGTGCATTCCTGCCGTTCAACGAGCGCCTGGCCCTCATCAACGACCGGATCAAGCCCGGATACGCCGCCCTGTCAGCCTGACTGGCGACCATCGGACGGTGCTCGAAAGTCCCCCCAGGGCCAATGACCCGAAGTTCAGCCGACGGGCCCTGAAGCAAACTCTGGCTCTGGCTCTGGCTCTGGCTCTGGCTCTGGCTCAGGCTCTGGCTCAGGCTCAGGCTGCGGATTCCAGCGTGGCGAGGACCTCGGCCAAGTCCTCGACGGTGGTCCGGGGGTTGACGATGCAGACCCGCATGGCAGCAGTTTCGTCGACGGTGGTCGGCGTCAGCAGGGCCGTACCATCGGCCAGCAGGCGGTCGCACCAGGTCTGGTAGTCGGCCAGGTCCCAACCTGTTCGTCGGAAGGCCACGACCGAGAGTTCGGGCTCGACCAGGAGCTCCAAGTGCGGGGCGGCGACGACCAGGTTTCTTGTCGCTCGGGCCACCTCCAGGGTGTGCTCGATGGCGTCTCGGTAGGCGTCGGTCCCATGGACGGCTAACGAGAACCAGAAGGGCATACCCCGGGCCCGACGGGTCAGAACGTGCGCGTAGTCACAGGGGTTCCAGACCGTGTCGTCGATGATCGGGTCTAGGTACCCGGCGTGCTGGGTGTGGGCCGCCCGGGCCACCGGTGGATTCCGGTAGAGCAGCGCCGCACAGTCAAAGGGCGAGAAGAGCCACTTATGGGGGTCGACCACCAACGAGTCGCACCGTTCGATGCCGTCGAACCGCTCACGAACCGACGGAGCGGCCATCGCTGCGCCGCCATAGGCGCCGTCCACGTGTAACCACACGCCGGCTTCGGCGCAGGTGTCGGCGATACCGTCGAGGGCGTCAACGATTCCCAGGTTGGTGGTGCCGGCCGTAGCCACGACGGCGAACACCTCCGTGCCCACCGGTCGACCGGTGATCGCCTCGGCTATGGCATCGCCGCGCAGCCTCCGGTCCCCGTCGACCGCCGCCAAGATGACGTCAACGTCCATGACCCTTGCTGATGAGTCGACTGAGGAGTGCGTGCTCTCCGAGGCGACAACGGCCCATCGGTCGGGGCGGGGTCGTCCGGCCACGACACGCTTCTGGATGGCCTCGTACCGTGCCGTGACTAGGGCTGAGAGGTTTCCCATCGTGCCACCGGTGACGAAACAGCCGCCGGCTGAAGCGGGCATATCAGCCAGGTCGGCGATCCACCGCAGAGCCTGGTTCTCGGCAAAGACCATGCCGGCACCGTCCAACCAGGTCGAACCGCAGAGCGAGGAGGAGCCGAGCACGAGGTCGAACACCGAGGCCGCCTTGGTCGGGGCTCCGGGGACGAAAGCCAGGTACCGGGGGTGGTCGGCCGAGATGGAGGCCGGCGCGAGGTGATCGGCATAGCGGCGGAGCACCTCGGAGCCACCGAGCCCCTCCGGAGTGATCGTCTCGCCGACCAGCGCTTGGAGTTCCTCGGCACTCATTGGACCGTCCAGCGGGGGTTCGTTGCGTAAGCGGTTCAGGGCGTAATCGAACACCGACTGCACGAGTTCTTCGCTCTCGTGGTCGAACTCGTGCATGCTCACCGCCGAGAGAATAGGGGCCAGGGGTTGAACCGCTCAGGATCGTCTCGGTCCGTTGGCCCGACTACCCGGGCCCGTCGATCCGGTTCGGATCCCGTCTCGTATTGCCCGACCCCAGGTGCAGCTACCTACCCTGTGGGATGGTCGAGAATGGGGTCGAATCCCCCACCGGGCGGGAAACGCACACACTCTCCGAGGAACGCTCGCGCCAGATGGCCGCCGACGCCGGTATCCCGGTGTCGAATTGGGTCACAGTCGGTGATCCCGACGCCGCGGTTGACGCCGCCCGTTCCGTTGGCCTACCGGCGGTCGTCAAGTTATGCGGCAATGCCATCGCCCATAAGACCGAGCGAGGCCTGGTCCGCCTCTCGCTGACCACTGAAAACGAGGTCCGGGAGGCAGCGATCGATTTGCTGGCCGCCGCCCGACCCGAGGACGGGCCGGTCGAGCTGCTGGTCTCCACCATGGTCCAGGGTTCCCGGGAGCTGATTGCCGGCATGGTCCGCAACCCGCAGTTCGGCCCGTGCGTGATGCTCGGGGTGGGCGGGATACTGGCCGAGGCAGTGGCCGACGCGGCCTTCCGGTTGGCACCCTTGGATCGCCTCGACGCCCACGACCTGATCAACGACCTGGGTGCACAGGACCTGCTCGGAGAGTTCCGCGGTGAGCCGGCCGTGGACCGCCACGCTTTGGCCGACATCCTCTGCAGCCTGGGCGACCTTGCCACCGACCCTGACGTGGTCTCGGTGGACCTGAACCCGTTGATCGTCGTCGACGGCCGGGCCGTCGCCGTGGACGCCCTGGTTGAAACCTCCGGAGACGCGGGCCCCGCCTGATGACTCGAGACCTGACCCCGCTGTTTGAACCCCGCGGAGTGGTAGTTACCGGGGTGTCCAGTCATCCGGGAAAGTTCGGCTTCGTCACTCTCCACAACCTGTTGTCCTGCGGTTACCGGGGCGACGTGTTCGCCGTGGGTCGTGGTGAGGACACCATCCTGGGCCAGCCGGTCCTCGCCTCAGTCGACGCCGTCCCCGACGGTGCGGCGGACCTCTTGGTGGCATGCACTCCGGTGTCAGCCAACGAGGGGATTATTAGATCGGCGGCAGCCCGCGGCGTCCGGGCCGTGTTCGTGGCCGCTGGCGGCTACGCCGAGGCGGGACCCGAGGGGGCTAAGGCTGAGGCCCGGCTGGTAGCTCTGGCCGACGAGTTGGACCTGGTCCTGGCTGGACCCAACGGCCAGGGCGTTACCTCACCACCGGTCGGTCTGTGCGCCCAGATCGTGGCCCCCTTCCCCCCCCGCGGTCGGATCGGTGTTGCGTCACAGTCCGGCAACTTTGTGTCGGCCTTCCAGAACTACGCCCGCCAAACGGGCGTCGGACTGAGCCGCTCGGTTTCGGCCGGCAACGCTCCGGTCACTGGTGTCGCCGACTACATGGAGTGGTTTGCCGACGATCCGGAAACCGACGTCGGGCTCTGCTACGTAGAGGGCCTGGACGACGGCCGGAGCTTCTTCGAGCGAATCCGGTCGATATCTCCCCGGATGCCCGTGGTGGTCGTCAAGGGCGGAACCACCCGCGGTGGTCAGCGGGCCGCCGCCTCCCACACCGGATCCCTGGCTACCGACGACCGAGTGTTCGACGGCATGGCCCGCCAGGCCGGGATGGTCCGGGCGACCACCATCGAGGAGGCCTTCGAGGCAGCAGCCACCTTGGCCACCCAGCCCCTGCCGGGCGGGAACGGTGTCCTGGTCTTGACCACGGCCGGAGGCTGGGGGGTGGTCACCGCAGACGCCGTGACCTCCCATCCCGACCTGGCCCTAACTGCCCTACCTGCTGACCTCCTGGCCGCTGTGGACGCCTTGCTTCCACCGCGCTGGAGCCGGAACAACCCGGTGGACTTGGCGGGAGGCGAAACCCGGGACACCATCCCCGCACTGCTCGACATGGTGGCCGGCCACCCGGCCGTCGACTCTGTGGTCCAGTTGGGCCTGGGTATCCAGGGCAACACGGCGGCACTGACCCGCGACGGCCCCTTCCATCCCGGCTACGGCCTGGACCGCATCGTTGATTTCCACGAGCGTCAGGAGCGTCGGTATGCCGAGGCAGCGACGGCCGCTGCCACCACTCACGGTAAGCCGGTGCTAGTGGCCTCGGAACTGGCCGTGGCCCAACCGGACAATCCCATGGTCACCGCCGTCCGGGAGTCAGGAAAGCTCTGCTACCCGTCAGCCGACCGGGCCGTGGTCGCCCTCGGCCACCTGGCCCGCTACGCCTCCTGGTGTCGGGCCCGTACCTGAGACATTCGGCGGTCAACCCCGCCGGAACGAGCGCAGAACGGAGGCCAGGTTTCCCCTGGGGTCCACCGATACCTCGGTCAGCCCCAGGAAGGCGGCCAGACAGTCCAGTTCAGCGGAGAGTTCGATGGCCGCCCAGTCCCGGTCGACTCCCTCTTCGACATACGTGCCGCGAGCTAGGAGCCGCCCGGTGGTCCGGTCGGCTTTGAGGTCCACTCGGCCCACCAACCTGTCGCCTAAGAGGAACGGCAGCACGTAGTACCCGTACTCCCGCTTATCGGCCGGCACGTAGATCTCAATGCGGTACCGGAAGTTGAAGAGCCGTTCAGCCCGCGGCCGAAACCACACCACCGGGTCGAAGGGCGAAAGGAGGGCCCGGGCGGCCACTGAACGGGGGCGGGTCGCGTCAGGATGGAGGAAAGCGTCGTCCCGCCAGCCATCCACGGTGGCCGGCACCAGACGACCCTGGTCCACCAGGTCATCCAGTCGTGGCCGTGCCTCGCGAAGGCTAATCCGGTGATAGTCGGCCAGGTCAGCAGCCGTCCCCACTCCGTGGCAACGTCCTGCTTCTTCCAACAGGTCAGCCTGGGCGTCGGCTTCCGTAGGGGTGGGACGCCCCCGGACGGAGGCTGGAACGACCTCCTTAAACGCCATGTATGTGCGCTGGAAGTTCCCGACTCGCCGGCTCCCCACGTCGCCCACCCGAAACAGCCAATCCACGGCTCGTTTACCATCCGAACGCCCGTCCCACCAAGACCCGGTCCGGGGACGGGGATCGGCGAGGTCAGCAGCGGTGATCGGCCCCCGGCACACCACCTCGTCAAGGACGGAAGCCACGTAGTCGGCTCGCTCATTGGCTAGGGCAGCCAGACCAGCCCACGTCTCTCCCGCCCGAGCCCGGGCCCGGAGCCACCGCAGAGAGGGCTCCCGATCGACGGGCAGAATCGATGCTTCGTGTAACCACGCCTCAAACATTTCGCCGGAGTGCCACAACCACTGGTCCAGGGCCGCACGGTCGTAGACACCGAGTCGGCTGTAGACAGGCAGGTAGTGGGAGCGGCAGACGGCCTGCACCGAGTCCAGTTGCAACAGCCCGAGGCGCCCCAGGACCCGTCGGAAGTGCCGGATGTCAATCCGCCCGGAGGGCGGACGGTCAGCAAACCCCTGGGCGGCCAGGGCCACACGCCGGGCGGCGGCCAGGCCCAGGTGGACCGGCCGGATACTCACCGGACCGGGTCAGACGCCGTCGGCCAGGCCACCCCGGAAGGGCAGCAGGTCGTCGAAGTCGCCCTCCCGTCCCTCAGCCTGCGCAGCGAATGCCTCGGCCATGTCGGCCGGTTGGAACATGCCGGCCTGCCAGGTGGCCATGTGGTCCAGCGAGTCGGCCGTGGAGTGGTCCCGGGCGTAGGTGATCATCTTCTTGGACCCGTAAATGGCCAACGGTGACCGAGAGGCGATGGTACGAGCCACCTCGTGCACGCCGTCCAGCAGGGCCTCGTGGTCGCCATAGACCTCGTTGACCAGGCCAACGGCTTTCGCCTCAGCGGCCGGCATCCGTCGACCGGTGTAAGCCAGCTCGCGGCACACCCCTTCGGGGATGAGCCTGGGAAGCCGCTGCAGGGTGCCCACATCAGCCGTCATACCGATGTTGATCTCCTGAACACAGAAGAAGGCATCCTCGGTGGCGTACCGCATGTCGCAAGCCGTAATCATGTCAACCGCCCCGCCGATGCAGCCGCCCTGGACGGCGGCTAGGACCGGCATCCGGGCTTTCTCTAGGACCGAGAACGTCTCCTGGAGGTGCAGGACGTTGGCCCTCAGGTTGGCCCTCAGGCGACCCGTCTCGCCCTCGGGTCGTGTCCCGCCGAATACAGAAAGGTCCATGCCAGCGCAAAAGTGACGTCCTGTGGAAGCCAGCACCACTACCCGAGCCTCCCCGGAGGCGTCTAGATCTCTCACCAGGGCCGGGAGTTCGTCCCAGAAGGCAGGGACCATGGTGTTCAGTTTCTCGCCACGGCTAAGAGTGACCGTGGCGACGCCGCCGTCTAACTTGACATCGAAGCAGGTGTAACTGTCGCTCATGGCCCGGACGGTACCCCCGGGTTCCTCGCCTCACCTGATCGGAGCGCTGGAGGCCTCGGTTAGCCCAGGATTGACTCGGCCACGGCCACCAGGTTGTCTTCCGGTCGAGCTCCCAAGTGGCTGATCACTTCGGCCGCCGCGATACTCCCTAGCCGGGCCGCATGGGCTAGATCCGCTCCCTGGCTGAGGCCGTAAAGGACCCCGGAGGCGTAAAGGTCGCCAGCCCCCGTGGTATCGACAACGGCGTGTAGCTCGTCGGCGACCACTGGGATCCGTTCGGACCCGCGGACGACCAGCGACCCCTCCCGTCCCAACGTCACAAAGGCCAGATCCACCTCGCTGGACACGGCGTCAACTGCCGCGTCCACATCGTCCACCTGGAACAGCGAGCACATCTCGTCACTGTTACCGAACACCACGTCCACCCGGTCGGCCAGCAGGCCACGCCACTCGTCGCGGTGCCGGTCCACGCAGAACCCGTCAGAGAGGCTGAGCGATACCGTTCGGCCGGCGGCATGGGCCACGTCCATGGCGTAGCGGATCGCCGCTTTGGCCTCCTCGGTATCCCACAGGTAACCCTCGCAGTACAGGTGAGAGGCCGAAGCCACCAGGTCGGTGTCGACATCGTCTGGCGAGAGGTGGGAGGAAATACCCAGGTGCGTGTTCATGGTTCGCTGCGCGTCCGGGGTTACCTGAATGAGGCACCGTCCCGTGGAATCAGTACCGGCCACCCCGGGTACGTCGAACCGGACGCCCACGTGACGCAGGTCCCTTCGGAAAACCTCGCCTAGAAAATCGTCGGCCACCTTGCCGATGTATGCCGCCCGCCCGCCAAACGACGCCACACCGACCATGGTGTTGGCCGCCGAACCGCCCGACTCCTCAAGTCCCGGCGGCATAGCGGCGTAAAGTTCGACGGCTCGGTCGGCGTCGATGAGGGTCATTGATCCTTTGGCTAGGCCGTGCTCAATAACGAACGCCTCGTCGACTTCGGCCAGGACATCAACAATTGCGTTCCCGACGCCGACCACGTCCAACGCAAGGTCTCCCACAACCTCTCCCACGCTGGCCTCCCCCGAGCTGTCGGACTGGCCCCGGTGACCAGCCAGCCGACATCATGCCCGCTGCACGTCGGTGAGAGGTACCCGCCTGGCCGATACGCTCGCCGCCCGTGGCCAACCACCGCCTCCCCAGAAACGTCCTACCCCACCACTATGAACTAGAATTGGCCCCCGACCTGGCGGCCCACACCTTCGACGGAACGGTGGTCATCGAGACCACGGTGGTGGAATCCACCGACCGGATCTCCTGCAATGCCGCTGAGCTGATTGTCCACGAGGCGGTGGCTGTGGTACCCGGACAACGCATCCCTCTGTCGGTCACCGTGGACGAGGCCGACCAGCGGCTCCATCTGGACGCCTCCGAGCCGTGGGCCGTCGGGCCGCTCCGGCTGGAGATGTCGTTCTCCGGGGTCCTGAACGACCGACTAAGGGGGTTCTACCGGAGCACCCTGGTCACCGACGACGGCACCGAGCACACCGTCGCCGCTACCCAGTTCCAGTCCACCGACGCTCGCCGTGCCTTTCCGTGCTTCGATGAGCCAGACCTGAAAGCCACGTTCGGGGTTTCGCTGGTCGTCCCTGAGGATCTGCTGGCCATCTCCAACGGTGCCCAGGCCTCGCGCACCCCGCTGGGAGACGGCACCGACCGGGTGGTGTTCGTCGACACCATCCCCTTGTCCACCTACCTGGTGGCCTT
>JAZADL010000003.1:0-7465 GCA_036123635.1 Actinomycetota bacterium | reverse complement strand
ATTCCCGCCGAACTGCTCCTCAAGTTGGCTGAACGAATCCACCCGAATCTCCGAACCGCCGATTGGCGTGACCGAGCCGAATCCGCCCTCGCCGGGGTCGATGACGTCGACCTGCGCGATATCCGATCCGTTGTGGTGGCCGCCGAGACTGCGGCTCGTGGTTCCGAAGACCGCGAGCTGGCAGATCGTCTAAGAGATGCCCTCACAGCACGTGTCGATCGCGAACACACAGCGTGGATCGGCGAGGTCACCTCTGCCCTGGACGAAGACCGCGTCGTACGTGCCCTCAGACTCAGCTCCAGGCCTCCGAAGGCTGGATCTCCCCTACCCAGTCCGATTCTCGACCGCTTGGCTGCCGCTGCTGAAGCCAGCCTGACCAGTGATACCGGGCAAGACCGATGGGCCACCGTGCTTGATGCCGTGGCCCTCTCTCCCGTCCATCAGCGGGTCACCCCGGCTGGATTACCGGAGGAGCCCACCGAACAGCTCCTAGACGTCGTGAAACGGGTCTCGATGGGCGTGCCATCTATCGCCGCGTCGTTCGGCATCGAACCCGCTCCACCACGACGAGGGCGACGCAGCCGGCCCCGAGCTTGAACGCCGATCCAGAGGCCTGACGGGCCACTGGATAGGGTCGCTCCATGCCTGTCACCTACGACACCTTGGGCCGGGTAGCCGTCCTTACCCTGAACCGCCCCGAAGCCCGCAACGCCATCAACCAAGAGATGGCCGACTCCATCGAAGCAGCCATCGACCGCTTCGAGGAGGACAACGAGGCCTGGATCGGCATCCTCGCCGGCAACGGACCGGCCTTTTGTGCTGGAGCCGACCTCAAGGCAGTGGCCTCCGGAGCAGCCGGGCTTTCCACGGAACGAGGCGGCTTCGCAGGAATCGTCCAAAGAGAACGCTCAAAGCCTCTGATCGCCGCCGTAGAGGGCCCGGCCCTGGCCGGCGGTACCGAGATTGTCCTGTCGTGCGACCTGGTGGTTGCCGGAGCTGAGGCACGTTTCGGGCTCCCTGAGGTCCGAAGTTCGCTCGTGGCCAACGCAGGAGGGCTCTTCCGACTACCACGAGCACTTCCCCGGAATATCGCCATGGAACTGATTCTCACCGCGGGAGCCCTTCCCGCCGACCGTGCCTATCAACTCGGTCTGGTCAACAGGCTTGTGGACGCCGGCGGCGCCCTGGAGGCCGCTTGCGCCCTGGCCGACGAAGTCAACGCCAACGCTCCCATCGCCGTTAGGGCCTCTCGCCGGATCTTTCTGGCAGCCCAGTTCCTCGCCGACGATGAGGGCTTTGAGGTGAGTGCCCGTGAGTCGCGTGTTGTCTTCCAATCGGAGGACTTCCAGGAGGGCCCCCGTGCCTTCATCGAGAAACGCCCACCCAAATGGGCCGGCCGTTGAGCGGCTAGCCCACGCCGGAAAGGGTCAGTCGACTAGCGGGAGAAGGTGTTCTGGGACGAGGTCGTATTCGGCAAAAAATGCCCCAAGACCATCGACTAGGTCCAGAGCGCCTACTTCCGACGGGGTAAACCACACCGCTTCGTCGGCATCTGAGCCGGGCACAGGGGGGCCGTCGTCCAGGACGGTCACCGCGAAGTCCACAATCACGACATGGTGCTCGGTCGACATCTGCTCCACCCAGCCAATCACCGGGCCGCAAACCGCCGCTAGGCCAGTTTCCTCCCGAAACTCTCGGACCACCGCGGCCACCATGGTTTCTCCCGCTTCCACACGTCCGCCGGGGAGTGACCACTGGCCCTTCCCGGGGTCAGTACCCCGTCGAATGAGGAGTATGCGGTCGCCATCCAGGGCCACCGCTCCAACGCAAAGTTCCGGTCGCCCGACGCTCACCGGCCGTCGAGCCAGCGGTGCACCATGATCGCCCGCGCCACCATCCCGTGGGTTTCAAAAAAGTTTTTCGTTGCCCGGTCGCCTGGAAGAGCCACCGACTGGATGGCCAGAGCTCCACGCTCTCGAGCCATAGCAAGCAGGCCGTCCAGTAACGCCTCCCCAACTCCCACCGACCGGGCTGGCGGGTCAACGTAGACCTCTTCCACTACGGCGTGAACGGTTCCGTCCGGTGCCGTTCCGATCTCCATGAGGCCGTACCCGACTACCGCCTCATCTAACGCGCCGACCAGTACTACCGTCCCGGGATCCTCGAGGGCTGAGGCCATTCGGGCGCTGGGGTCGTCACGGTGTGGATCCAACCGATCCGCTACATCCCCGCCTTTCTTGTGCTGCAGCTCGCTCCGGGCTGCCACGGCCAGAGAGGAAAGAGCTTCTAGGTCGGAGGGTACGGCCGGGCGGGCGGACTCCTCCATAACGTTGGCCTCCTCTTAGGAGATTGGGCCGCCGCAATGACCACACTCGCCCGTCTCGGCCACTGTCTTGGCCTGGATGAGCAGGAAGCAGTGAGGGCAGTGCATTTCTGTTTCCTGCCGTTCGACCAGACCTGTCGGAGAGGGGGTCTTCGAAAGCGCTCCTTCGTCTTCTTCTTCGTCTTCTTCTTCGTCGTCGCTGGCGGCGATCCGGTCCTTCAGGATGGCGTCGAGGTCTGCTTCTACTTCGTCCGGGTCGGGCTCGTCCTCTTCCTCGTCCCCAGTGGTGTCGGCGGGACGAGCGCCGGCCTCGTCTTCAGCCTCGTCTTCGGCCTCGTCTTCGGCCTTGTCGACTTCAGCTTCGTCGAACGGTTCTTCGAATTCCCCGTCCTCTAGTTCCGCATCCTCGGGTTCTCCGTCTTGGATGTCGTCATCCGCGGGTTCGTCCGCAAATTCCTCATCGGGCAGGTCGTCAGTTGGGTCGTCGCTCATCAGATCCTCAGATGCGGTCGCTCGGAAGGCCGCGGCGGGATCATAGACACCTTCCCGGCCCTTTCATGCCACTTGGCGTCGCAGTCAGGCGCTCCCGTGTGCCAGTCGCTTCTTTTCGGCTCGGCGTTCGGCTTCCAGCCGTTCAAGTTCCGGCTCGGTGGTGTGATCCACGTACGACATCATCTCGGCGACGGCGTGGTGGCCGGCTTCGTCAGCAATGAGTCGATGCATCTGCTGGGCGATCTGTCGGTAGGCAGGATGGCCCTGTGGAGTGGAGCGAAGTTCTAGGACGTGCATGGCTTCACGGGCGTTCATGTGCATCAGGTAGCGGACTCGGTAAGCCAGCGAGACAGCGTATGGCGCCTGCTCCGGGAAGGGTTCCCGGAGGGCTTCGTGTAGGTCGTGGGACCGCTCCATAGCGGCGTCGAATCGGGCTCCTACACCAGCCTCGTCCACCTCCGGCGGGCGGACGAAACCGTGATCACAGCAGAGGCGCTGCCAGTCCAGGGTCAGCATCCTGTGTCGCTGCAGGTCCCGGAAGGCGCCATAGTCGGAAAGGATGTCGAATCGGTACGTTGGGCGCTCTAGGGCCCGCCCCGGGCGGTGACGGCGGTTTTTCCGGTCTCCCACAAAGGCCCGAAGCACTGATAGGCGCTCCTCGACGCTCATCCCCCGGACTTTGGCCTCCACCTCCCGGTCGGACCGATTGGTAACTGGGTAGAGGGCGGCGGCTACCAGTTTCACTTCGCCATCCGGGTCAAAGTCAGTGAGATCCACGACCGGGGAGCCGGCCACCGGGTCGCCATCGGCGAACAGGCCCTCAGCCAAGTCCTCCAAGCGCTCTCGGATGTCCGCTCCGTAGCGGCCTGCCTCCTCCCCTCGGTCCGGCAGGTCCACCCGCTTGAGGAACGACGGGATCACCTTGCGTAGTTCACTGAGGATCATCTCGGCGTAACTGCGAGCTTCGGGTAGAGGGTGGGCCCGCATCCGGACCAGGAGGGCTTCGTAAGCCTGTCCGGTTCCGTAGATCCCTACGTTTGACAGCGAGGCCGCTGGAAGCACGCCGCGGACCGCGTCGAATGCCTTGGCGGCTACAGCCTGACGGTAGACGAAGTCGGAGTCGCCTTCCGACTTCGGCACTCGGCTTCGGAAATGGTCAGTCATGTCTCGAACCAGGTCGGCGTAGACCTCGAACAGACGGTCCATATCCGAGATGTATCGGGCTCCCAGCGCCGAGGACAGGACTTCCGGGTCCCGGTAGTAGCGAAACCGTCCTCCGAGCCGAGAGTCGTACGCGATGTATCGAGTGGACTGCTCGAGATAGGCCATAAGGCGGCCCCATTCGAGGATCTTGGTGAGGATGTTGGAGGCCTGTTCACAGGCCAGGTGCACGCCTCCTAACTGGGCCACGCTGTCGTCGCCGTATTCGAAGAAGACCTTGTCGTAGAGTTCTTCGGCCCGGCGAAGTCCGACCGTGGCGTCGATGCTCTCGTCGCCAGAGACATCCAGTTCCCCGACGAATTCCTCCAGGAACAGTCGCCGAAGACTCTTGTCGGACCGGGAATACCGGGCGAAAAGAGCACCTTTCACCACCTCGGGCAGGTTGACCAGAGCGAAGACCGGCTGGTCCAGGTTCGTGAAATAGCGGCGGAGGACATCAGCCTCGGCGGTGCTGAAATCCTCTGAGGGGTACATCGTCACGAGGGCCGAACCTATGTCGCGGGCCGCCCACTAGCGCGGACACCCGAATCACCTATCAGGTCTCTATAGCGATGAACTCCGTACGGGCGGCGTCCAGGACAGCCGGATCGGCCCAGCAGTCCACCATGGTCAACGCCATTGCCTTGGCACCCTCCACGACAGCCCGATCCGCCTCCTCGAGGGCCGCGTAACGGGCGAAGTCCTCAGTGTGGATGGCCGTGCCGTGGGGCGCCACCTTGATCATGGGATGGATGCCCGGCACCAGATAACTCACGTTGCCCATGTCGGTACTCCCCACCACCTGGTGGGTGATCGTGGGCTGGACGTCTCGACCGAACAGGGCGGCGTTGGCCACGTAGCGATCCAAAAGAACTCGGTTGTCGACCACCTCGTCGTAGGTCACAGGGTTCCACTCAACCTGGACCTTGCACCCAGCCGCCGCCGCACCCGACTCCAGGCAAGCCGTCAAACGTTCCTTCAGAGCCCTTACACCCGCTCGATTCGGGGATCGGACGTACCAAGTCGCAGTGGTCCGCCGAGGGACGATGTTCGCCTTGTCGCCGCACTCGTTGAAGATCCCGTGGATCCGTTCGGTAGGGGCAATGTGTTGCCGCAAGGCAGCCACGTTCACATAGCCCAGGACCATCGCGTCCAAGGCGTTTAGCCCCTGTTCGGGCGCCGCCGCAGCGTGGGCTGCCCGACCCTCGTAGACGACCTGTGCCTGCTGAATTGCCAAGCTGGTGATGTTCTCCAGGTCGGCGTCGGCGGGGTGAACCATCATCGCCGCCTCCACGTCCTCAAAGGCACCGCGGTCCGCCATGATGACCTTGCCACCGCCACCCTCCTCGGCCGGCGTGCCGAGGATCCGGACCCGGCCTCCCATGTCGTCCGCCACCGCTGCCGCTGCGAGGCCGGCACCCAGGCCAGCCGTGGCGATCACGTTGTGCCCGCAGGCGTGCCCGATACCGGGCAATGCGTCGTATTCACACAACACCGCCAACCGAGGTCCCTCAGTCCCAGCATCAGCCTCAAAAGCGGTATCGAGGCCGTAAGCGCCACGCACCACCGGCAGGCCCTGCTCGGCCAAGACGTCGGTCAGTAAGCCATGAGCGACATGTTCCTCGAAATTCAGTTCCGGTTCGGCGTGAATGGCGTGCGAGGTGGCCACGAGCACATCGGCCAACTCGTCGACACGGTCGCAGACCCTCTGCCGGGCCTCGGCGACAACGTCTGCGGTGGGAGTCTGGCGGTCAGAAGGGTCCATCACCTGAGCGTAACCACCCCACTCATGGGCAATCTCGATCGGGCTGGCAACCCAATCCACCCACGCAACTCTCGGAACCGATCAGACCACCACCTGAAGAGCCTCGGCCTCCACTCTCACACTGATGTCCCGAAACCGGCCAATCGATTGGCCGTCGAGCCGAACAGGAGTCAACCGGTTAAAGGAGTGCTGGATAGAAGATGTCCGGTTGTACCTAATCCCCGGGTGCGGTACATGATCGCCGCTGGGTAGTCGACGCCAGGCGGACGCCCATGAGAGGCCGCTCAGGTTGACGTCCAGGATGTCCAGAAGACCGTCTCCCGGGTGCGCTCTCGGTGCCAGATTCCAGCGGCCACGGTGAGCAGCATTAGCCGCCACCCACCAGCGCCCCGGACGAAACTCTGGTCGGGCCACCAGGTGGGCGCAGAACCAGTGAATCTTGCCGTCCAGGAGGGCCGCTCCGAGGTCCACCGTGAGTCTTGTGCCTGAACCGCCGGGTAACGCCAGTCCCCTTCCTCCGAGCGTGCGGCACAGATCCCCCCCGGCCAACACAATCACTGGCAGGTCTCGACCACCCCGGCGGGCCGCGGTCACCAGATCGCTGGCTTCTGCGTCCGATTCGACCACCACAGCGTCGTTGGGTACTGGTCCCGGCCTTCCCCAATCACGCCCCCGTTCTACGTTCATGATCCGTTCATCTCGTCGCCACTGTCCGGCCGACCTATAGCGAGTGCCACTACTCCCCGGTCCAGGCACCGACCTGCCTCCTCGGCCGTCGCTGCCAGAAGAGGTGGGGCTACCTTGGTCAGTTGCCTCATCAGGTCAGTAACGAGGCGAACGTTTCGAACAAACTCACCCCCGGTCAGGGCACCGTTCAGGACTTCCGCCAGTTCTTCTCCGTTTGCCCAGGCATAGATCACGTGGGCAAAGCCCGGATCCGGGGGTTCGCTCGGCTCTAAACCCTCCTCTCGTTCGGCAGACGCCACTCCGGCAGCAAGGGTGCATAGTCCATTGAACCGTTCCGGAAAGGCTCCAGCTAGTTCAACTGACGATGGTTCGCCGGGCCCACGCTTCCGGTAGGACAGACAGGACACCACGGCCGACAGCATTCCCGGGTCTAGGCCTTCCAGGAGCCCAGAGTCCAGAGCTTCAGCTATCAAGAGATCGGCCTCGTTGTGGATAGCAGCCAGCGGAAGACCTCGGTCTTCTAGGGACCATCCATCAGCCATCCCCCTGGCCTCCAGGACACGCAGAGCGGCCTCCATCCGTTTCGAGAGACTGGTAGTCGCTGGTCGGGAGTCTCGCTTCCTTGGCGGTGGTCTTCTCTTTTCCGCGGCCTGATGAATAGCGGCACCCTGCCGATCGAGTTGAAACTGAGCGAATGACCGCGACAGAAGATCAGCAGCTTCGGTCCGGGTTCTACCCAGAACAAGATTTGCCACCATGTTGTAGGTTGGCCGGAAGGCCGAGCGGAGGACGAAATCGCGGCTGCCCGCCAGACCTGCTACTCGATCGAAGGAAACGAAGGGCGACCAGCAGACCAGGGCATGACCTTCGTCGTCTAGGCCACGGCGTCCAGCCCTGCCGGTTAGCTGGGTGAACTGCCCCGGTGTGAGGACCTGGTGGGTCTGGCCGTTGAACTTGGTTAGGCGGTCGATAACCACCGCCCGGGCCGGGAGGTTCAC
>JAZADL010000002.1:0-14233 GCA_036123635.1 Actinomycetota bacterium | reverse complement strand
AGCAGATCTCGGGCTTTGAGGGCCTGTCAGGTGAGATCACCTATGCCGGCACCAACGGCATCCCACCCAAGGCAGTTCCGATCAACCGGATCGTCGACGGCGAAGACGTACTCGTCGCCACAATCGGAGACTGAATCGGCGTGCTCGAGGTGTCGGGTCTCACGACCGCCTACGGTGAGATCTCGGCACTTCGGGAGGCAAATCTACGCGTCGGGTCCGGTGAGGTCGTGGGCCTCATCGGACCCAACGGCGCGGGCAAGTCGACCATGCTGAACACGGTTGCAGGTTTGTTGGCGCCCCGGGTCGGAAGGGTGGAGTTCGAGGGACGGGACGTCACCGGCCGTCCTCCGGAAGAGTTGCTGAAGGCGGGACTGGCGCTGGTACCCGAACGTCGCCGCATTTTCGTGGACCTTTCTGTGGAGGAGAATTTGCGGATAGGCGGGGTTACCGTCCCGGCTGCCGAACGGAGCGATCTACTCGACGAGATGGCCGAACTATTTCCCGTTCTCCGCGACAAGTGGACGACGTCGGCTGGCTACCTGTCCGGTGGAGAGGCCCAGCAATTGGCCATCGGGAGGGCGCTTATGTCTAGGCCCCAACTACTGATGATGGATGAGCCCTCCCTGGGACTGGCGCCGATCCTGACCGATACTGTTTTTGAGCTCATCGAAGCGCTCCGTACCCAAGGCCGGACGTTGCTAGTAGTCGAGCAGAACGCCACCCGGATGCTCGAAGTGGCTGATAGGGCCTACGTACTACGCAGCGGGCAGATGGTTGCCGAGGGAACCGGGACCGAGTTGCAGTCCGATGAACGCCTTTTCGACCTCTTTGTGGGGAACTGACCAAGTGGTTGAACTGCTCCAGAATCTGATTGATGGCCTCGGTCGCGGAAGTATCTACGCCCTGTTGGCCCTCGGTGTCGCCGTCGTCTTCGGAGTCATGCACCTCCTCAACTTCGCCCATGGCGAACTGATCACCGTGTCCGGATACGCAGCGTTCTGGGCGTTGGAAGCCGGCTGGTCGTGGACCTTGACCGTCCCGCTGGTGATTGTCGTGGCAGTGCTCACATCATTGGTTATCGAGCGAGTGGCCTTCAGTCGGGTCCGGGGCGCTGACCAGTTCACATTGCTACTCACCTCGTTTGGTGTGCACTTCGTCGTGTTCGCCATTTTCCTGCTTTATGTGTCGGCGTCGGTCAAGACATTTCCGCGTCCAGAATGGGTCACCGACACGTACGCGCTGGGGTCGCTGCGGGTCGAAGTCTTTGACACCGTCGTCATTGGCGTCACCTTGGCCACGTTGTCCGGCACCACGTTTGTACTGCAGCGCACTACTTTCGGTCTGTCCCTACGCGCCGCGGCAGCAGACTTCGACACCGCTCGGCTAATGGGAGTCCGCTCGGATTCGGTGATCCGCGGGGCCTTCGCCCTGTCGGGTCTGTTGGCTGGTATCGCCAGTGTGTTCTGGCTCATGCGGGCCGGCAGCACCGTCCCCAGCGCCGGGATCGACCCGATGCTGAAGGGCGTGCTGGCCGCGCTCATTGGCGGTCTGGGCAGCCTCCGGGGCGCGGTTATGGGTGGATTCGCCCTAGGCATGGCTGAGGTTCTGCTTCGGTCGCGCCTGCCCGACTCGGTGGCCAGCCTCACCGAGGGAGTGGTTTTCCTACTCATTGCCCTGTTGTTCATCTTCCGACCTCAGGGGCTGGTTTCGGTCGACCACGCAGAACGGGTCTGATGTTCCCGGACCTACGACGTGATGTACTGCTGCCGGTAGTCGCCGGCTTGGCCCTCTTTGGCCTATTCGTCGGCGCTGGCCTTCTCTATCAAGGGCAGTTGGGTGGTCATGAGCGGTTAGTCACCCTGGCTCTGATTGACGCTGTCCTCGTTCTGGGGATACAGATCTACGTGGGCAACACAGGGGTTCTGTCCTTTGGCCACATTGGCTTCGGGGCCGTTGCCGGATATGCCTTCGCGCTGATGGCCATCTCACCAGTTGAGAAAGCTAAGCGGATTGCCGATGCCCCATTCGGCTTGACCGACGTGCACCTGAATCCCTGGACGAGTGTGGCCGTGGCCGTGGCAGTTGCGCTGGTCGTGGCCGTGGTGGTCGGTGTCGGCCTAGCCCGGTCTGGCGCTGAGTCCGGCGCCGTTTCGGCCACCGTCATCACGTTGGCCCTTCTGTTCGTAACCCACGAAGTAGCCCGGAACTGGCCCGATCTGACCGGTGGCGACCGGGCTGGCCTGTCCTTTCGTATCGGCGGGACACTCGACTCCCGGATACCCCTCTACGTGGCACTCCTCGGAGCGATCCTGGCTGCTCTTCTCTACGCCCGGAGCCGGGGTGGACGCCTCGCTATGGCTGCTCGCGAGGACGACCTAGCGGCCCGCGCCATGGGGGTTAACCCGCTTGTGCAGCAGATGGTGGCTCTTCTGCTGTCCGTGGCGGTCGTTGCAGTAGGGGCGGGACTGCGGGTGTATGAGCGGGGCTCGATTCTTCCCCGCGACTTCTTTTTCAACCTCACCCTTGTCACCCTGGTCATGCTCATCGTGGGAGGTCGCCGCAGCGTGAGCGGTGCCCTGCTGGGGGTAGTCGTTATCACCGCTGGGCGGGAGTTGGCCCGACGAATGGGTCAGGATGGCTTCGAATTCTTCGGCATTGGTCTGGACGAAGCGCCGCTGGACTGGATCTTCCGAGAGAACCTGAAGACGGTGTTCTTGGGTGTGGCCATGCTCGGCTTCATGATCTGGCGGCCGTCCGGCTTGCTTGACGACTGGGATCTGGATCGCTGGCTGGATGCCCGACTGGGTGGATGGCGGAGTCGGCGTCAGGACCGTCAGGGCGACGGTCGTCCAGAGCTACCTCTGGAAGTGGAGCCGGGCGACACCGACGTGCTGGTTGTCGACGGGGTCAGCGTGGCTTTCGGCGGCTTCCAGGCGCTCGACGACGTAAGCCTCGAAGTGGGCCGGACCGAGGTGGTCGGCGTCATAGGGCCCAACGGCGCTGGGAAGACCACCCTGCTGAATGTGGTGACCGGCTTGGTCCCATCCGACGCGGGCCGGGTGGCGCTGGGAGATGCCGAACTTACCGATGCACCATCGCACCAGATTGCTAGAAGGGGCCTTGTCAGGACCTTCCAGAATCTCCGCCTCTTCGGATCCCTGACTGTGCGGGAAAACATCGAGGTATCGGCCCTCGTGGCTTCGTCTACTCGTCGACACTGTCTACCTGTGGACGTCGACGGCCTACTGGTGGCTGCTGGACTGTGGGAGGTCCGTAACCGTCGGGCCCGGGAGTTGGACTATGGCACGTCGCGCCGTTTGGAGTTAGCTCGTGCCGCTGCCATGGCTCCATCGTTCCTGCTGTTGGACGAGCCAACGTCGGGCATGAGCGACGCCGAGTCACTGGTCATGGTCGACCAAGTGAGGCGGATGGCTGGACTGGTGGGCGCCGGCGTGATGGTTATTGATCACGACCTCAACTTCATCACCGGGATCTGCGACCGCGTTACTTGCTTGGACCGTGGTCAGGTCATAGCCAGCGGGACGCCGGTCGAGGTTCAGGCGGACCCGGCGGTCCAGGCGGCCTATCTCGGAACTTCCGCGGCAGACTGAGGTTCTATCTGCTTGCCGTCAATCAGTCTGGACGTCAAGGAATCTTCACGTCAGCGTCGGGTAGAGGCTTCCGCTACTAACCAGGCGAAGAGGGCATCCTCGGCCCGGGTGGGGAGCATCTCGGGATGCCACTGAACAGCCACCACTGGTAGGCCGTCATGCTCGAGGCCTTCGACCGAGCCGTCGTCCGAGCGCGCCGTGATCCGGAGGTTGTCGCCTACCCGGTTTACCGTCTGGTGATGGAGCGAATTGACGCGACGTTCTTGACCGTAGATCCCGCCAAGAACGCTGCCATCGTCAAAGGCGACGTTGTGCCATTCGGTGGTGACCGGCTTGTCGAATCCAGCGTGGCTGGGGACGTCTTGGTGGAGGGTGCCACCGGCGTGGACGTTGATTGCCTGTAGGCCCCGACATATGCCTGCCGTGGGTATCTGGTAGGCATAAACGACGTCTAGCACCGCGTGCTCGTGTTCGTCGCGGAGTGGTTCTGGTGGAAAGGTGTCGGTTAACGACTTCTGGCCATACCGCCCGGCATCAATGTCGGCTCCTCCAGTCAGCAGTACACCATCCAAGCGGGGGACGAGTTCGGCCGGGTCGACATCCAGGGGGATGTGGATGGGTAGCCCGCCGGCCTCGAGGACGCCCCGCCCGTAGTCCGCGTAGTAGAGGTCTATGGAGAAGTCGGCTAGTACATCAAGGTTTCCGACCAACTGGTCGCCCTTCTTACGCCTACCCGTGATACCGATCAATGGTCGTGGTGTCACGGACGGTCCTCTCCGTTGCTCGACGGAATACAAATGAATAATGTATTCAAAGTACCCGGGAAGGCGATTTTCCTCCGGCTCGGGGTCGATAAGGAGGAGCCCATGGAGCCGCATGGCGCCGAACGCGAGACACGCTATCCCCAGCGGGTGCCGGCTTCCAGACGTCGGGGCGTCCTTGGCGAGGAAGTCGTGGACTACGTTCGAGAACTCATCCTGACAGGCACCCTTAGGTCGGGCGAGAAGATCGACCAGAAGGCTGTTGGTGCTGCCCTCAACGTGAGTCGTAGTCCTATACGCGAGGCTCTCGTGGTGCTCAGCCGGGAGGGCTTGGTTGAACTGACACCGCGCCGCGGTGCTGCGGTGGTCCGACTGTCCCGCGAGGACATCGTCGACCACTACGCCCTTTTCGGAGTGGTGTCTGGGAGAGCCGCCGCTATCGCAGCCGAGAGTCTCGACGCCGATCGAATCGCTGAGCTCCGTAATTTGCACGACCGATTTCTTGATTCTGGCCTAGGCGGTGGGAGTCTTGATCCGGCCGACTTGCAGCAGCTGAACCACGACTTCCACCGGATTATCAACTTGGCCGCACCTGGCCGGACGCGGTGGTTGTTACGCCACTTAGAGCACTCGTTGCCAACCAACTATTTCGAGTTCGCTGACGATTGGGACCATGCCGCGGCTGAGCACCACACAGCAATTATCTCGGCTATCGCCGCCGGCGATTCCGAGGGTGCTCGCTTAGCAATGGAGGCTCATCTGCAGGCCAGTGGCGAGGCGGCGGTGGTCGAACTGGAGGCCCGTGGTTTCTTCGATACCACCGCTGACGACGTAGTCGCGAAATGGGAGCCCACTCGTGATTAGCGGAGCGCCACCGACCGGACGTGGTGACCTCGATCTAATTCGCACTGAGGTACGACGCCTTGCAGAAAAGTACGGGTGCGAGTACTGGCGCAGTCTCGAGCCTGACCGGTACCCCGAGGAGTTCGTGGTTGACCTGACCACCCACGGTTGGCTTGGCGCTCTAATCCCCGAGGAATACGGAGGCGGTGGGCTGGACCTGACCGGAGCCTCGGTGGTCCTCGAGGAAATTTCGGCCAGTGGCGGTAACCCGTCGGCTTGTCACGCGCAGATGTATGTCATGGGAACACTGGTGCGTCATGGGTCCGAGGAGCAGAAGCGGCGGTATTTGCCTCGGATCGCCTCTGGTGAGCTACGCCTGCAGGCTTTTGGGGTGACCGAGCCCATCGCCGGTTCGGATACGGGAAGTATCCGCACCCGGGCCATCCGTGACGGTGACACATGGCGTGTGAACGGCCAGAAGATCTGGACTAGCCGGGCCCTCTACTCCGACCTCATGGTCCTACTCGCCCGCACCACGCCAGCCGAGGAGTGTGAACGCCACACCGATGGCCTATCGGTGTTCCTCGTAGAGATGCGAGATGACGCGCGTGACCTGGTTCCCGGCCTGACCATCAACCCGATTTCCACCATGATGAACCACAGCACCACCGAGGTGTTCTTTGATGACGTGGTCCTGCCTGCCAACGCCCTTGTCGGTTCCGAGGGCTTGGGTTTCCGGCACGTTCTGGATGGTATGAATGCCGAGCGGATCCTCATCGCCGCGGAGTGCATTGGCGACGGAAGGTTCTTCCTAGAGCGGGCCTCGGCCTACGCCTCTGAGCGTGAGGTGTTTGGTCGGGCCATTGGTACCAACCAAGGGGTCCAATTCCCGCTGGCCCGGGCATACGCGGACCTGCAGGCTGCCGACCTCATGCGCTATCGGGCTGCTGAGCTGTTTGACACTGGGCACCCCTGTGGAGCAGAGGCCAATATGGCCAAACTGCTGGCCTCAGAGGCCTCGTGGGCGGCCGGCAATGCGGCCCTAGATACGCATGGAGGGTATGGCTTTGCCGCCGAGTACGACGTTGAGCGCAAGTTCCGGGAGACCCGCCTCTACAAGGTGGCCCCGGTGAGTAACAACTTGGTCTTGGCCTTCCTAGGCGAGAAGGTTCTCGGCATGCCGAAGAGTTACTGATGCGCGCTGTGGTTTGCGATGGGGTAGGTGTCGACTTGCGGCTGGTCGAGAACTACCCGGAGCCCGGGGCTGACCCGGGTGGTACCACGTTCTCCGTCACTGCCTGCGGCGTCTGTCATAGCGATCTGCACGTGGTCGATGGAGACTTCCCCAGTCCGCTTCCCATGGTTCTGGGACACGAGGTCACCGGCGTCCACCATCGCCTCGGCTCGGTCATGCTCTATGCCCCATGGGGTTGCCGGTCGTGCCCGCAGTGTTCCGATGGCCTTGAGCAGATCTGTGCGGATGCCACCGAGGCTGGCTTGTTCACCGACGGTGGGTACGCCGAGCGGATGCGGGTGCCTGACGAGAGCTACCTGTCTCCATTGGAAGGCCTCGATCCTTACGCCGCCGCACCCCTGGCCTGTGGAGGCTTGACCGCCTACCGGGCCGTCGATCATGGACTATCGACGCTGCGCGAAAGGGGTCAGGGGCGTGGTGAGCCACCACGGGCCATGGTCATCGGCGTTGGTGGCCTTGGCCAGTACGCCATCCGATTCCTGCGTTTGCTCACCGACGCCGAGGTGGTGGCCGTCGACCTGGATCCGGCCAAACAGGCCACGGCGTTGCAGGTGGGAGCACACTCATCGTGCGGTCCCCTTGACGACCCGGGGACCGCTGATGTGGTTCTCGACTTTCTCGGTGCGGATTCGACAATGGTCTTGGCTAGCGCCTCGGTCCGTCGGCAGGGCCTCGTGGCTGTCGTTGGGTTGTTCGGTGGCCGTATCCCGTTCGGCCTCGGGGCGGTACCCCACGAAGCCCGGTTTCTTTCCAGCTTCTGGGGTTCGCGGGCCCAGATGGACGAACTCCTGGCCTTCGCCCGTAGCGAGCCTTCGATCGTGCAGGACGTAGAGGTCCTCGGCCTGTCCCAGGCCCAGGAGGCCCATGACCGTCTCCGGACCGGCGACGTGCGGGGCCGTCTCGTCCTCGATCCGATCCGATGACCAGACTCTTGACCACTGAGACACCGAGGTAAGACCGATGACCGAGATGACCACCGATGCCTTTCGAACCAGATGCGACGAGGCCGATATTCATACCGTGGAGGTGGCCATCGGCGACACCTATGGTCACTTACGGGGCAAGCGCGTGCCCGTGGACCGCTATTTCGCCGAGGTGGCGGAGAGTGGCGCCTCGATCGCCGATGCCGTGTTCATCCTCAACGTGTGCGACGAGTTGATCGACCACGAGATAGTAAACATGGACAACGGCTTTCTCGACACCCAGATCGTGCCTGACCCGGCGTCGGCCCGCCTCTTGACCCACCGCCCCGGTTATGCCTTGGTGTTCTGCGACAGTTTCGACGAACACGGCGCACCACACGTGCTTGCTCCGCGGGCTGTGCTCGCCGCTCAGGTCGAGCGGTGTCGGGCTCTCGGCTTGGATCCGCTGGTCGCCACTGAGCCGGAGTTCTACATGTGCACGATTGTCGACGACGGCACGTGGGTGCCGGTCCGGCCCCAGATCAAGTACAGCTCGCTGACCGATGCCCCTGACTTGGAGCAGGTGCTGGCCGCCATACGTTCCGGCCTAGCTGGTGCCGGCATGGCTGTTGAATCGTCCAATCAGGAGTATGGACCTAGCCAGATTGAGGTCAACCATGGTCCAGCCGACGCGATGCGGGCCGCCGAGGACTGCATTCTCTACCGTTCCATCGTCAAGCAGGTGGCTGAGCAGCACGGGATGCGGGCCACGTTCATGCCCAAGCCGTTCACTGAGGAATCAGGTTCGGGCCTCCACATCCACACCAGCCTCCGGGACGGCGAGGGTGGCAATGCCTTCGCTGATAGTGCTGGTGCACCCAACGATCTCATGGGCCGGTGGGTGGCCGGCATCCTCGAGCATGCCCTAGCACTCACGTTGCTGGGAGGGCCGACTGCTAACGGACCTCGACGAATTCGGCCGTACACGTTTGCTCCTACCCACGTGCACTGGGGATTGGACAACCGGACTGTTCTGGCACGATGCATCGTGGAGGCCGGATCAACCGCCAACCGAGTCGAGTTCCGCTCGGCGGGAGCTGATGCCAACCCGTACCTGCTGATCGCCGGAATTTTGGCCGCTGGCTGCGATGGCATCGAGCGCTCGTTGGAGTTGCCGCCTATGTCCGAAGGCGACATGTACACGGAACCGGGCGACTGTCCACCGCTGGCCACCGATCTCACGGGTTCCATAGATGCCTTCGAGGGCAGCGGCCTGGCGTCGATGTTGGGCGACGAGTTTTCGCGCAGCTACGTGAGCCTGGCTCGCGAGGAGGAGCGCTTGGCCGCCGAGAACAACCCCGATCCCGACGACGTCAACGACTGGGAGCGTGCCCGGTACCTCGAGTTCAGCTGAGCGGGTGGAGCGGAGGATCACGACGATGGTCGAAGCGATGGTGGATCGACCGGCTAGCCCGGCTGACATCGCCAACCCGGCGGTCTACTTGGACGGCATTCCGCACGCTGGATTTACGGCAATCCGGGAGACTGAGGGCCTGGTGTGGCACTCCTATGGTGCTACCGAGGCCAGTGGATTCTGGGCTGTCACGCGTCATGCCGAGGTGCGTGAGGTGTCAAAAAACCCAGAGGTCTTTTCCTCGGCGATCGGCCATACCAACCTCTGGGACCTGGAGGCTGATGCGCTTGAGGCCCGTCGGTCGCTGATTGATTCCGATGCTCCCGATCACACCCGTCTGCGACGAGTCGTGTCTCGGGTGTTCACTCCGAAGGCCACCCGGTCGTGGGAGGACACGACCCGCCGTATTGCCACCGAATTGGTCGACGGGTTTGTCGAACGAGGTGGTGGTGATTGGGTGGATCTGGTGGCAGCACCGCTCCCTATTCGGGTGATTCTGGCCATCCTTGGGGTACCTGAAGAGGACGCTGACTACCTAGTGGAACTCACCGACCACTTGGTGGAGGGGACGGGCGATCGCCCGTCCCTACCGGATGATGCCTATGGCAATGTCACGCCGGTTCGCCTTCTTCCGTTCAACAGCCCAGCCAGCCATGCTCTCTTCGAGTACGGAGAGAAGATGCGTGGACTACGCCTTGCTGAGCCAGCCGACGACCTGGTGACCGGACTGGTGCAGGCCGAGGCTGACGGTGAGCGCCTTACGCCGGCCGAGTACAGGAACTTCTTCCAACTTTTGGTTTTCGCCGGTAATGAGACCACCCGGACGGCCATCGTCCACGGGGGCATGGCTTTCGCCGACCACCCTGACCAGTGGGAGGCAATGGTCTCCGACCCTGGCCTCGTGACGACGGCGGTCGACGAGGTGATTCGGTGGTCCACACCGGTCCTGCACATGCGCCGGACGGCTAGCCGGGACACAGAGTTGGCGGGAACCCCGATCGCCGCGGGCGACAAGGTTGTCATGTGGTACGCGGCGGCCAACCGGGATCCGGATGCATTCTGCGACCCCTTCCAATTCGACGTAGCCCGAACTGACAACCCACATTTCGCCTTCGGTGGAGGTGGCCCCCATTTCTGCCTTGGTGCCTTTCTCGCTCGGATGGAGATTCAGGTGCTCTTGGAGGAGATGGTGAAGAGGGGGGTGTCGCTCGAGCGTCAGGGTGAGCCGGAGCGAATCGCCTCAAACTTCGTCCACGGCGTGGCCTCGGTCGACCTGGCGGTGGCGTAATGCAGGTTCGGACCGAGGGTGATGACCAGGTGAGCCTGATCGTCGACGAGGACCGGTGCATCGGAATCGGCCAGTGTGAACTGTTGGAGCCCGAGGTGTTCCAGCTGGGCGACGAGGACGCGATCTCTCGAGTAGTGGATAGTGCCGGTCTGCCTCGGGTCCGGGCACTTGAGGTGGTGGACAGGTGCCCGAGCTCGGCGATCTCGATCGCTGAGCCGCACGGCGCATGAAGCTTCACAGGATGCAGGCGTGACGGTGGTAGTCGGGACGGGAGGCGTGCTTGACCGGTTCGGCCAGAAGGTGACCGTTGAAGATCCAGCGACCGTGCTCGGGTGGGACTTGGCGATCAGCGAGGTCCTTGATCATCGGGGTGATCCCGACGTGCGTTTGACGGAACTCACGGCCCGGGATGAGGCGTTCGTGATGGGCCTGATCGTGACTCTCGTCGGTTCGGTTCTGGGAGGAGATGATCCTCGGTCACCCACTGTTCGGGATGCTCTCAGGGAACTACAGGGTCGTTGTGGGGGGGCGACGGTCCGCGAACGCGACCATGCCGCAGCCGTGGCAGACCTGGTGGAGGGGGAGTTCTCCCGTTCGGCCGCCCGTTGGGAGGCTGTTGCCGAGGCACATCCACACGATGTTGTCGCCACCCGGGTCGCCCACTTCGTCTACCTCCATGTCGGCGATGATGAGGGACGCCTCCGGGCGTCGACCGCTGTTCTTGATCGTCTTACCCCTACTGATCCCGGTTACGGGGTGGCCGCCGGCCAACACGCCTTCGCCCTCGAGGAGGTCGGCCGCCTCGAGGAGGCCGAGTGGTTTGGCCATTGCGCGCTAGAGGTCGACCCGGTCGATGTTTGGGCACTTCATGCGCTCGCTCACGTGTACGAGACCCGCGACCTTCAGGAGGAGGCTGTGGCTTTCTTGCGGGAGACCAGGCCCGGCTGGATCGAGCGGGATCACTTGGCGCTCCACCTGGAATGGCACCTAGCCCTCCGTCTGCTGGCCGGTGGCGCATTCGACGAGTGCCTTGCCCTCGTTGATGGCCGGCTGGCCACCACGGATCGGGCCTTCGGCCTGACTGACCTCACGTCGCTGCTCTGGCGCCTCGAGTTGGCGGGGTGCGAGGTGGGCGACCGGTGGCCAGAACTAACCTCGAAGTGGCGGAGGCACGATCAGTTGCACACCACCGGCTTTTTGGACCTCCATGCCGCTCTTGCCTTCGCGGCCTGTCCTGACGACCCGGGAGCTGAGGCGTTCTGGGTCGGCTTGGACAGCTGCCACCGCGACGAAACTTCGGAGAACGCCAGGACCTTCGACGAGGTGGTTAGGCCGCTGGCTGTGGCGATTCGTGACCATCGGAGCGGGCGTCATACCGAGGCATCCGATGTCTTTGGGAAGTTGGCTGGGGCTATCCACCGGGTGGGTGGGAGCCACGCCCAGCGCGACCTGTTCGTTCGAACGGCCGATGCCTCCCAGAATCTCGCAGAACCTTCGATAACGGAGAGTCCATCATGACCGCGATGACCCTTCCGGATCTGGCCGATCCGGCAACCTACGACCGCGGCATCCCCCACGGGGCATTTGCCGACCTGCGAGCCACTTCCGGCCTCGTACGCAACCCGGACGGACCGTGGGGATCGGGCTTCTGGTCGGTGACCCGCCTCGACGACCTCGTTGCGGTGTCTCGCGATCCACAGACTTTTTCATCGGCGGTCGGCCACATTCAGATCTACGACGTGGACGAGGACGTCATCGACGCTCGGGCCTCGATGATTGACCTCGACCCTCCGATCCACACCCGGTTACGACGCCTCGTCAGTTCGGCATTCACTCCAAAACACGTCCAGAACTATGTCGGCGACGTGAGGCGCCGGATCGGTGCGCGTCTCGACGCCCTGGAGGCCGCCGGTGGTGGGGACTGGGTGGCTGAGGTCGCCGCACCGATTCCTATCGGGGTGATCTGTGCGCTTATGGGAGTGCCCGAGGCCGACCAAGACCTGATGATCGAGATGACGGACCACCTAGTGGAGGGGACGTCGTCAGCCGAGTTGGATCCAGGTGCGTACGGCAACACCAGACCGTTGCGCGAGTTGCCATTCAATAGTCCAGCGGCGTTCGGTGTCGAGGAGTACGCCCGTCGCGCGCGGCGCGACCGTCTGGCCAACCCCACCGACGACCTACTCACCCAGCTGGCACATGCGGAGGTCGACGGTGAGCGACTGAGCGAGACCGAGTACGCCCGGTTCTTCCAATTGATGATCTTCGCCGGAAACGAGACAACCCGGTCTGCTATGGCCCATCTCGCCCTCCACCTGGCGGACCATGCCGACCAGTTCGACCGCGTGCGGAGCGATGAGGGCCTTTTAGAGGGAGCGGCCGAGGAGGTGGTTCGCCACGCTTCACCGATTCTCTACTTCCGGCGTACAGCCACTGTTGACACCGTCCTCGCCGACACCGAGGTCCGGGCTGGGGACAAAGTGGTCATGTGGTATGCCAGCGCCAACTTCGACGGGGCTCACTTTGACGACCCGCTGGACTTCGAGGTTGGTAGGCCCCGGGCACCCGGGCACGTGGCCTTCGGTGGTGGTGGGGCCCACTTCTGCCTCGGTGCGTCGCTTGCCCGGATTGAGTTGGTCGAGCTGGTAGCCGAGGTAATGCGGCGCGACCTGTCAATGCGGGTGGTCGGCGAGCCGGAGATGGTGTCATCCAACTTCGTGAACGGGATCCAGAGTCTTACCGTCGAGTTACTGGGCGCCCGGTGAGCGATCTGTCGGGCGGTGTTCCGATGCGACCGCTGGACGGGGTTCGCGTCGTCGATGCGGCGACGATCCTGGCCGGGCCGTTCGCGGCTTCGATACTCGGCGAGTTCGGTGCCGACGTCATCAAAGTCGAGCAACCCACCGTTGGTGACCCCATGCGGCGCCTTGGCACAGCAGGCCCCGATGGCGATACCTGGTGGTGGCTGAGCGATACCCGCAATAAGGAGAGTGTTGAGCTTGACTTGCGGAGTCTCGAGGGGGCTGAGTCTTTTCGGTCGATGGTGGACCGGGCCGACGTCCTAGTCGAGAACTTCCGGACCGGGACCATGGAGCGCTGGGGCCTTGGCTTTGAGTCGCTCCGTGAGAGGAATCCGCGTCTCATCCAGTTGTCGGTAAGTGGCTACGGTCGCACCGGCCCGTTGGCCGCCACCGCCGGTGTTGCTCGGATTGCCGAGTCGTTCACAGGCATGTCCCACCTCACCGGCGAGGCGGACGGGCCGCCCAACCTTTCTGGGTCATCGGGACTGGCCGACTACCTAGCCGGCCTTTACGGGGCCCTCGGGGTTCTATTGGCGGTCCGGTCCAGGGAGGCCACCGGGCGCGGCCAACTGGTCGATATTGCCCTTTATGACGGGATCGCCCGAATCCTTGATGAGTTAGTTCCGGTCTACGTGGCGACGGGACTTGGGCGTGAGCGAATGGGGCCTGAGACTCATCGGTCGGTGCCACACAGCAACTACCGAACAGTCGACGGGCAGTGGCTGACCATCGCCTGCACCAACGATCGGATGTTCGATGGCCTGGCCGGGGTCATGGGTCGGACCGACTTGCTCGACGACGAGCGGTTTGCCACCAACACCGCTCGTATCGCCAACCGAGAATTGGTCAACTTGGTTGTAGGTGACTGGGTGGCCGTTACCCCGGTGGATGACGTGGTGGCCGGCTGTGAGTCAGCGGCCGTGCCGGTGGGACTAGTCCAGACGGTGGACGCGTACCTAGCCCATCCTCAGGTGGCCGCACGGGACTCGGTTGTCACGGTGGAGCATCCGACGGTCGGACCGGTTTCTGTCCCGGGTGTCGTGCCCCGCCTGCTGGAAACTCCGGGCGCAATCCGAAGGCTTGGTGCCGTTCTAGGCGAACTGTCGGCGTCTGAGGTGGTAGAGCGTTGGGCGGCCATTGACCGCCGAGAGGAGAGTGGATCGTGAGTTGGCATCTGACCGCTGATCAAGAGGCCCTTCAGGCCCGTGCCCGTGAACTGGCTGTTGAGGTTGTCGCCCCCCGGGCAGCTGAAGTGGACCGGACCGAGGCTTACCCCTGGGATGTGGTTGAGGCCCTTCGCGAGGAGGGATTCATGGGCATGACAGTCCCGGTGGCATACGGCGGTCTGGGCCTTTCGT
>JAZADL010000001.1:0-4139 GCA_036123635.1 Actinomycetota bacterium | reverse complement strand
CGGATCCCGTTAGCCTTCCCGACGCTGCTCGCGCGAGTGGCGGAATTGGCAGACGCGCAGGATTCAGGTTCCTGTGTCCGCAAGGACGTGAGGGTTCAAGTCCCTCCTCGCGCACCACCCAGCGGGCCGAATCCGGCGGCGCGATCGGCCTCAGAAGGTCGGACCCGGCGGGACCTCCACGTCGGGCCGTGGCTCGCACCCGGCCAACTCCGCCATCAATTCCATCTCGTCAACTGTCGACGGGCGCACAGTGAGCCCGGTGGTCACCGTGGCGCACCACTGTTCGAACCGTTCGGTGATACGACGACGGGACCCGACCAGGGCACCGTCATCCAGGTAGTCGTCGGGAACCGCGGCAGCTGCCTCCTCGCGACGGCCCGCGACAAACAACTCAACAATCCGGTCAGCAGCCTCACCGAACCCCCGCCTCACCATGGCGTCACGGTGGAAATTATGGGAGGCCGTCCCATAGCCGCCGACCCGCATGGCCACTCCCGGCCGGACAGCGTCCAGGGCCGCTCCCACATCGTCAGTCAGACACAACGTCACCCCGGTCTGCACCTCCAGATCGTCCATGGTGCGATCGCCACGCCGCAGGCCCTCCGCAAGGTCCTCCTCGTAGAGATGGGCACTGCCCGGCGTGTAGCCGAGAGGCAGCCAGCCGTCAGCCACCTCAGCCGTCAGCCGTACATTGGCCGGGCCACCAGTGGCTAAGAAGATCGGGATATCTGGGTTCATCTGCAGGATCGAGGTCAAGGGTCGACCGGCCCCCACCGAACCGGGCCCTGTGTAAGGCAAAGACAGCTCCGAGCCGTTATGGGTTACCGGGCCCTCCCGGCGAAACACCTGCCGGACGATGGCCACGTAGTCCCGAAGCCGCTGGTTCGGGCTACCCCATGGTTGGCCGTACCACCCCTCGGCCACCCGGGGCCCCGAAAGGCCCAGACCGCATACCACCCGGCCGGGGGCTAGGGCTTCCAACGTGCCGAACTGCATGGCCGTCGTAGTCGGTGGTCGAGCCGGAACTTGAGCAGCAGCGCTGCCCAACCGAAGGTAGCGGGTGTGAGCAGCCAAGAAGGCAAGAGGGGTAATGGCATCGGCTCCATAGATCTCCGCCGTCCACACCGAATCGAAGCCCAGACGCTCGGCCAACAAAATCCGACGCAGAGGTAGCTCGACGCGTCGTTCAGACCAGACATCGATCCCCAAGCCGAGCCGCACCGGTTGCCCCCCGTCGGCCTATGCGTGGACGTCGACCACGACCCGACCACGCACTCGTCCGGCCAGGATCTCAGCAGCCACCGTCGGCACGTCGTCCAAGCCGACCGTCCGGGTCATAGAAGCCAGCAGATCCCGATCTAAGTCCTCGTCCAAGCGACGCCAGGCCTCAAGTCGCCGAGGTCGCGGCACATGTACCGAGTGCACGCCACGGAGGGTGACCCCCCGGAGGATGAACGGGAAGACCGTGGTCGCCAAGTCAGTCCCCTGGGCGTTGCCACAGGCCGCCACGCAGCCTTCCGGTTGGATCTGGGACAGGACGTTGGCCAGCGTGTGGCTTCCCACGGCGTCCACGGCCCCCGCCCACCGGGCTCGGACCAGCGGACGCCCACCGGCTTCCGAAAGCTCAGCCCGGTCCACGATCTCTGATGCTCCGAGGCCGACCAGGTAGTCGGCCTCCTCGGGGCGGCCCGTCGAGGCGTGTACTTCATAGCCACGGGCGGCCAGCAGGGCGACGGCCACGCTTCCCACGCCTCCGGCGGCCCCGGTGACCAGCACCGGACCGGCCTCCGGTATGACGGCGTGGTCCTCGAGGGCTAGGACGCAGAGCATGGCTGTGTAGCCGGCTGTTCCGATGGCCATGGCATCTGCCGATCCGATGCCGTCCGGGAGGGGGACCGTCCACTCGCCGCAGACCCGGGCCCGTTGGGCGAACCCGCCCCAGGTTTCCTCACCAATACCCCAGCCGTTCACGACTACCCGTTGGCCGACCATCACCTCCGGATCGTCGGAAGCCGACACTGTGCCAGCCAGGTCGATACCAGGGACCATGGGGAAGTTCCGTAAAACGGGGGCTGTGTCGGTAACGGCTAGGCCGTCCTTGTAGTTGACCGTGGAGTACTCGATGTCAACCAGGACGTCGCCCTCTGGGAGGTCGTCGTCAGCCAGATCAACGACAGCCCGTTGAAAGCCATTTTCGGTCCGGTCTACCCGTAAGGCTCGAAACATGGAAATCCTCCATTCGTGGCCGGAGCCGGTTGTGGTCAGCCGCCGAACATGGCCAGCCACTGCTCCTCGGAGCGGGGCATGAACACGAAGTTGTCTCGGCGGGTGTCGCCCATCGGCGCCGACGGCTGGGGTGAGTACAGGTGACCGGGGTAGAGAACAGCGTCGTCGGGGACTCTGGCCAGACGATGGTGGAGGCTGTGGTACAGGGCGGCCGGATCCCCACCGGGGAGGTCGGTCCGACCACAGCCCTCCAGAAATAGTGTGTCGCCGGCCACCAGGCGCCCGTCGACCAGAAAGCACTGGCTGCCTGGGGTGTGTCCTGGGGTGTGGATGAGCTCGATGTCGATCGCTCCGATCGACACCACGTCGCCACTGTCGTGTCCGATGATCTCGTCGTCGCCCAAGCCCGTCACCTCAGCGATGAACCTGGCCTCGTCCCGTTGGGCATGAACCGGCACAGAGACCAACTCCAGCAACTCTTTTGCCCCGCTTATCTGGAAGCCCATCATGGAGCCGCCAACGTGGTCCGGGTGGTAGTGGGTGGCCAGCACGCCGGTGCACCGCATACCGTCTGCTTCCAGGGCGTCCATCAGGCCACCTACGTCGTACGCCGGATCCACGACGACCGCCTCACCGGCCTCGCGGTCCCCGATGAGGTAGGCGAAGTTGACCATTTGACGGGCCACCGGGTCCGCAGTGGCAAAGTCCCGTCCGGACAACAGTTGGCGGAAATACAGGCGGTCGTCGGTGCTCATGCGATGGTCATCGTAGGGAGGCGGTCACGCCGGCTCGCCGTCGGGCGGCGGCACAAGGCTCGACCGTTCGATCCCCGATGAGCGCCTCCAAGCTTCCTCGGCCAGGGACACCACTTCGCGCAGTGGCCGTCCGGTGGCCCGGGCTACCCGTGCCGCATCGTCGTGTTCAGCCTTGGCCCGACCGGCCGACACCTTGATAGCCACGGTGTAGCCGTCAATCTCCACCTCGTGCATGGTCCGGATGGTGGCCCACCGTTCTACCCCATGGGCCCGGACGCCCAGCGAGCCCGTCTCGGCAGTCAGGACCCCGGCCACCGTGGCTACGGCCGCTGGGTCGCACAGGGCACTAACCACGTGAGCCGGCCGACCCTTCTTCATGACGATGGGGGTCACCCAGGCGTCCCAGGCTCCGGCGGCTAGGCACTCGGTCACAGCGTGGGCCAGGGTCTCGCCGGTGGCGTCGTCGACGTTCACGTCTAGGCGGGTAAGCGGCTGGCCCAAGCCGGGAACGCCGACCTCCTCGTCGGTGGACGTCCCCACCACCACCTGGGTCAGGTTGGGACGCCCTTCCAATTCCCGGTCGCCGGCGCCGTAGCCGGTGGCCTCCACCACCAGCGGCGGCAGCGCGCCCCAGCCAGTAGCTAGTGCGGCCAGCAACGCCGCTCCGGTCGGGGTGGTCAACTCGTGTGCGACGTTGGTGCCATGGGTCGGTGCCCCGGCCAGCAACCCCACGGTGGCTGGAGCGGGAATGGGGATTAGGCCGTGGGCCGACCGGACCATCCCCTGGCCGGTGGCCACGCTGGAAGACCACACTTCGTCCACGTCTAGCACCTCGAGGGCGGCACACGTGCCGACTACGTCGACGATGCTGTCCAGGGCCCCTACCTCGTGGAAATGGACCTGCGATGGTGGCCGGTCGTGCAGCCGACCCTCCACCTCGGCCAGCGCCTCGAAGACGGACAGTGACCGACGGGCCACCCGGTCAGGCAGGGTGGCCTCGTTGATCATGGCCAGGATGTTGGCCGCTGTCCGGTGAACCGTTGTCTCCGTAACCCCCACCTGGACCTTCGTCCCAGCCAGACCACATCGCAAGACCGGCTCGGCTTGCAAGGTCCATCCGTCGATGGGAAGCCGATCGACCAATGTCCGGACCTCGTC